>NZ_CP060820.1:2087238-2440858 GCF_014489475.1 Lysobacter terrestris
CTGGTGATGACGGCCACGCCGATCCCGCGCACCCTTGCGATGGCGGCCTACGCCGACCTCGACGTGTCCGCGATCGATGAACTGCCGCCGGGGCGTACGCCGGTGCAGACCGTCGCACTGAGCGCGGAGCGCCGTCCGGAACTGGTGGAGCGGATCCGCACCGCGTGCGCCGAGGGCCGCCAGGCCTACTGGGTGTGCACGCTGATCGACGACAGCGACGAAGTGGTCGCGCAGGCGGCGCAGAGCACGTTCGAGGAGCTGTCGAAGCAACTGGGCAAGCTGCGCGTCGGCCTGGTCCACGGGCGCATGAAGGCCGCCGCGAAGCAGGCGACCATGCGCGCGTTCAAGGAAGGCGCGATCGACCTGCTCGTCGCCACCACGGTCATCGAGGTCGGCGTCGACGTGCCCAATGCCTCGTTGATGATCATCGAGAACGCCGAGCGCCTCGGGCTCGCCCAGTTGCACCAGCTGCGCGGGCGCGTGGGGCGGGGCAGTGCCGCGTCCAGCTGCGTGCTGCTGTACCAGTCGCCGCTGTCGCAGCTGGCGAAGCAGCGGCTGGAAACCATGCGCCAGACCCACGACGGTTTCGTGATCGCGGAGAAGGATCTGGAACTGCGCGGCCCCGGCGAGTTGCTGGGCACGCGCCAGACCGGCCTCGCTGGTTTCCGGGTCGCCGACCTCGCGCGCGATGCCGACCTGTTGCCCCTGGTGCAGCAGGTCGGCGCGCAGCTGCTGGCGCAGGCGCCGGACGTGGCCGAGCGCATCATCGCGCGCTGGGTTGGCGGCGCGGCGAGGTACGCGTCGGCCTGAGTCGGGCTGCGCCGATGCATGCCAGTCACGTCGGTTCCGGCAACCGCCGACGACCGCTTCGACAATCGTCATAATGCGGCCATGACCGACCGTATCCCGCTCCTGATCGACACCGATCCGGGTGTCGACGACGCCCTCGCGCTGCTCATGGCGTTCAACGATCCGCGCCACGACGTGGTCGGACTCACCATCGCCGCCGGCAACGTCGGCCTGTCGCACACCGTCGCCAATGCGCTGAAGCTGTGCGAGGTCGCGGGTGTCAACGTGCCGGTGTTCCCCGGCTGTGCCGCACCGCTGCTGCATCCGGCGCGCGACGCCGCGTACGTGCACGGCGTCGACGGCTTCGGTGACATCGGTTACGACCCCGCGACGCGACAGCCGCATGTGGAGCATGCCGCGCTGGCGATCCTGCGCCTGTCGCATGAGCACGCCGGCCGGTTGGTGCTGGTCGCGCTGGGGCCGTTGACCAACGTGGCATTGGCGCTGAAGCTCGACCCGACGCTGCCCTCGCGCATCGCGCGCTGCGTGGTCATGGGCGGTGCCATCACCGCGCACGGCAACATCACACCGGCGGCGGAGTTCAACATCGCCTTCGATCCGGAAGCCGCGCATATCGTCTTCGCTGCCTTCGAACGCATCGACCTGAGCGACTGGGAGGCGACCGTCGAGCACGGCCTGCTCGACGTCGACGTGGACCGATGGCTGGCGAGCGACTCGCCGCGCGCCCGCTTCTACGACGCGATCTCCCGCAAGACCCGGGCATGGGCCGGCGAGCGCCGCGGCAACCGCTGGCACTCCGCGGATGGGCTGGCGATGGCCTTCGCCCTGGCCCCGGAGGGGGCGCTGCAGGTCGAGGAACGCCCGCTGGCGGTCGAGACCGAAGGGCGCCACGCCCGCGGCGCGACCCTCATCGACTGGCGCCGGGAGAGCGGGCGCCCCGACAATGCCCGCATCCTGCTGCGCTACGACCAGGCCCGGTTCGAGGCCCTGGTGGCCGCCGCCCTGGCCGCCCGTTGATTCGGGGCGGGTGCCGGGCTTGCATGGAAGGGGAGGGCGTCGCTATACTGCCCGACTTTCCCCGCAATCTATTGGTTCGTTGTCATGAAGACCGGCATCCATCCCGACTACCGTGAAGTCATCTTCCAGGACGTGACGACCGATTTCGCGTTCCTGACCCGCTCGACCCTTGCCAGCAAGGAAACGATCAAGTGGGAAGACGGCAACGAATACCCGCTGATCAAGCTGGATATCACCTCGGCTTCGCACCCGTTCTACACGGGCAAGCACAAGATCGTGGACACCAGCGGTCGCGTCGACAAGTTCCGCAAGCGCTACGCGCAGAAGTGATCCCGCTTCCGCGCGGATCGCGCGAGCGCTGACGATCCTTGATTCGCAGGTCGCCCAGATGGGCGATCGGCCTCTCAGCAAAGCCCGCCATCGGCGGGCTTTGTGTTTTTCCGGTATCGCGCCGGACGGGCGTTGCCTTCACGCAGGACGTGGCATTCCACGCCGATTTCCGAACGACTATTTCGAGCAGACGCTCTAGTTGGAACGCTGCATACGACTTTGGTACCACCCTGTCGTGGCGAATGCTTGTGCAATAATTCTCTGTCGCGGCCCGTCCGCGAACGACTACACCGAAGGTGTTTCCCTCCATCCGCCGCGGCCGTCCCTGCGGCGTGCAGATACCAGGAGCGTTGCGTGTCCGAGCCCACCAAGTCCGGCCTCGATCAGGTCACCCTGACCGCGGGCGACAAGACCGTCACCCTGCCGGTGCACCAGCCCACCCTGGGTGCCCCGTGCATCGACATCGGCAAGCTGCCCAAGGAAACCGGCTGCTTCACCTACGACAACGGATTCACCGCCACGGCGAGCTGCCGCTCGGCGATCACCTACATCGACGGCGACGCCGGCGTGCTGCTGTATCGCGGCTACCCGATCGAGCAGCTCGCGGAGAAGTCGAGCTTCCTCGAAGTCGCCTACCTGCTGATGAACGGCGAGCTGCCGACCAAGGACGAGTTCGCGACGTTCGAGCACGAAGTCACGCATCACACGATGATGCACGAGGCGTTCCGCACCTTCCTCTACGGCTTCCGTCACGACGCGCATCCGATGGCGATGCTGACGGGCATGCTGGGATCGCTCGCGAGCTTCTACCACAACAAGCTCGACATCGAAGACCCCGAGCAGCGCCGCTTGGCCGCGATCCGCCTGATCGCCAAGGTGCCGACGATCGCGGCTGCGTGCTACCGCTACTCGATCGGCTGGCCGATCCGCTATCCGCGCAACAACCTCGAATACACCACGCGCTTCCTGCACATGCTGAAGGAAGTGCCGAGCGAGCCGCTCGAGCTCAGCCCGGTCGCCGCCAAGGCGATGGACCTGCTCTTCATCCTGCACGCCGACCACGAGCAGAACGCGTCGACCTCGACCGTGCGCCTGGTCGGTTCGACCGGCGCCAACCCGTACGTGAGCGTCGCCGCGGGCGTCGCTGCGCTGTGGGGACCGGCGCACGGCGGTGCCAACGAAGCGGTGCTGAAGATGCTGGCTGAAATCGGCAGGCCCGAGAACGTCGGCGCCGCCATCGCCAAGGCCAAGGACAAGGAGTCGGGCTTCCGCCTGATGGGCTTCGGCCACCGCGTCTACAAGAACTTCGATCCGCGCGCCAAGATCATCCGCACCATGACCCACAAGGTGCTGGGCGAGCTGGGCATCAACGATCCGCTGCTCGACGTGGCGATGAAACTGGAAGAGGCCGCGCTGCAGGACGACTACTTCATCCAGCGCAAGCTGTACCCGAACGTCGACTTCTACTCCGGCATCATCTACAAGGCGCTGGGCATCCCGGTGGAGATGTTCACGGTGATGTTCGCGATCGCGCGTACCGCCGGCTGGGTGTCGCATTGGCTGGAACAGCAGAACGACCCGGAGAACAAGATCGGCCGCCCGCGCCAGATCTACACCGGTTCGCCGTCGCGCGACTACGTTGACTTCGACAAGCGCTGAGCCACGAAGCTCGGAGAAAACGCCCCGCATCGCGGGGCGTTTTCGTTTTCGTTGCGGCAATCGGGGGTGGCTAGTCGCGACCGGCCTCGTAACCGGCGATTTCCTCGTCGGCGACCATCTGCCGCAACTGCGCGGCCGAGGCGCGGCGCATCGGCTTCTCGTCGATGCTGGACAGCGGCGCCTGGCGCAGGACGTCGCGCGGCAGCACGGTCAGGTCGAAGGGCAGGCCCTCGGCGCTGAAAACCCAGACGGGGACATCGTCGCTGCGCTCGCGGTCGAGCCGGATGCGACGGGTCCGCGACTGCGCGGGAATCGCGTGCTGGTCGAGGTAGCGATGCACGGCATCGGGATCGTCGCTGTGCAGGTGCAGGGCGACCGCTGTGCGCGCGTCGGCGGTGCCTTCGAGCACCGGCCCGACCAGGCGCGGTTCGAAGCCGGCGAAGAATTCCAGCGCGCGCAAGGCCGCCTCGCGGCGCGTGCGCAACGCGAGCGCGCTGTCGCGCTGGAACAGGCGCTGGTATTCGCGCAGGGCGTCTTCGATTTCGCGGTTGCCCGGCAACGAAGCATCGTCGAAGATGCCCAGCCGCTGCGCGGCCTTCAGCTTGGCCTGGTGGTAGTCGCGGATGCCGCCCTCGACCATCAGCCGCGCGGCTTCGTGCGCAAGGCTGCGCCGGCGCTCGAAGGTCCGGGTCTGGGCGTGTTGGTGGGCGTGCTGTCGGGCCTGGCGCATGCGACCTCCGCGGCTTGCACGACGACGGCGACCCTCTTCGCCGCGGCCAGCCTGCAGCCGGCACGGGCAACGCTAGCACGGCGCGTGTGAATCAGGAATCGGCATGGGATTGCGCCCGCGCGCGGCCGCTTCGGGCAAAAAAGAAGCGGGCCATCGGCCCGCTTCAGGTGTACCTGCTGGTTGCGGACATCAGAAGATGTCGAACGATTCCTCGGTCGGCGTGGCGTCCTGCGGGCCGTAATCGACGTAGGTCTCCATGCGGTCGAGGTCTTCGGCCTTCACCCATTCGACCACGCCGCCGTTGCCTTCCGGCAGCAACGCGCCGTTGGCGGCGACCGACACCTTGACCATGCCCTCGGGCGGCTCGTTGGCGACGATGGGCTGGTCCTTCAGGGCCACGCGCATGTAATCGATCCAGATCGGCAGTGCCGCCTTGCCGCCGTATTCGCGGTAACCCAGCGATTTGTAGTCGTCGCGACCGACCCAGACGGTGGTGACGTAGGGGCCGCCGAAGCCGGAGAACCAGGCATCGCGGTGGTCGTTGGTCGAACCGGTCTTGCCGCCGACGTCTTCGCGGTTCAACACCTTGGCCGGCGTGCCGGTGCCGCGCAGGACGACGTCGCGCAGCATCGACACGATCTGGTAGGCGATGCGGTTGTCGATGGCGCGCGGGGCCACGACCATGTCGGCCGGCGGCGCCTTGGTTTCCTTGGGCTTGCTCTGGTCGGGCGCCTTGGCCGCGGGCTGGGGGGCGCCGGCCGGGCCGAAGTCGAAGCCGGCCACTTCCGTGGGTGCCGTCGGCGCGGCCACCACCTTGCCGGCGCTGCCGATGCCGCATTGCGGGCAGGCCGTGGCGGGCTTTTCCTTGAACAGCACGGCGCCGTTGCTGTCGCGCACCTCGTCGACGAACCAGGGCGTGACGAGGAAGCCGCCGTTGGCGAACGTGGAGAAGCCACGCGCCACCGAAAGCGGCGTCAGCGACGCGGTGCCAAGCGACATCGACAGGTTCGGCGGCAGTTCCTTCTCCTCGAAGCCGAAGTGGCTGATGTACTTGCGCGCGTAGTCCACGCCGATCGCATCGAGCAGGCGCACCGACACCAGGTTGCGCGACTGCACCATCGCCTCGCGCAGGCGCATCGGGCCGGCGAAGTTGCCGGTGTCGTTCTGCGGGCGCCAGATGTGGCCGCGGCGATCCTTGAACACCACCGGGGCGTCGAGCACGATCGAAGCGGGATTGAAGCCGCGTTCGAACGCCGCCGAATACACGAACGGCTTGAAGCTCGACCCCGGCTGGCGACGGGCCTGGGTGGCGCGGTTGAACTTGTTGCCGGCGAAGCTGTAGCCGCCGGACAACGAGCGCAATGCGCCGGTGCCGGGCTCCAGCGATACCAAGGCGGCTTGCGCGCGCGGGACCTGGGCGAGCGAGTAGCGGATGCCGGTCGCGGGCTTGGGGGGCGCTGCCTTGTCGGCGGCTGGCGCGGCGGTGGCCTCGGCTTCGCTGCGCAGCACGCGGACCAGGTCGCCGCGCTTGACCAGCTTGCCCGGGGCTTGGCCGTTCCAGCCCTGGCTCGCGGAGAGTTCGAGTCGGCTGCCGTCGCCGAGCAGGACCGTGGCCGATCCATCCGTCACCGCGAGCACGATCGCCGGGAGCAGGTCGGCCTGGGCCGAGGTGTTGCGCAGGCGCGCGAGCGTCGTGGCTTCGTCCTCGTTGTCGGCCAGGTCGAAGTGCTGCTCGACCCCGTGCCAGCCGTGGCGCAGGTCGTAAGTGCGCAGGCCCGCGCGGATCGCCTTGTCGGCCGACGCCTGCAGGGTCGGATCGATGGTTGTGGTGACGTGGTAGCCCTTGGTCAGGGCCTCGGCGCCGTAACGGGCGACCATTTCCTGTCGCACCATCTCCGCCACGTAGGGCGCGCTCACTTCGACGGGACGCTCGTGCGGGCGTGCGTGCATCGGCACGGCCTTGGCCGCGTCGGCTTCGGCCTGGGTGACGTACTTCAGCTGCGCCATGCGCTGCAGGATGTAGACGTCACGGCGTTCCTTCGCGCGCGCCGGATTGCTCAGCGGATTGGCCGTCGAGGGAAACTTCGGGATCGCCGCCAGCGATGCCATCTCGTCCAGGTCGAGCTGGCCCAGCTTCTTGCCGTAATAGAACTCGGCGGCCGCCGCGACGCCGTAGGAGCGGTGGCCGAAGAAGCTCTTGTTGAGGTACAGCTCGAAGATCTCGTCCTTGCTGAGTTCGTTCTCGATGCGCATCGCCAGCATCATCTCGGCGAGCTTGCGCTTGTAGCTGTATTCCTGGCTGAGGAAGAACTGGCGCGCGACCTGCTGGGTGATGGTCGACCCACCCGGCACGCGCCGGTCATCGGTGGTCAGCAGCAGCCAGACCGCACGCGCGGTGCCCTTGTAGTCGACGCCGTGGTGCTTGTAGAAGCGCGCGTCCTCGGCGGCGAGGAAGGCCTGCTTCAGACGCTCGGGCACGTCCTCGATATTGGTGGGGTAGCGCCGGGTCTCGCCGAACAGCGCCATCAGCTTGCCGTCGCGCGAATACACGTACATCGGCTCCTGCAACTCGACGTTGCGCAGCGTCTCCACGTCCGGGAGCTTGGGAGCGATGAGGAAGTACAAGGTGCCCAGCGCGATCGCGCCCAGCAGGGCCGCGCTGGCGGCTGCGATCAGCGACCAGCGCAGCAAACGACGAAAACGTGGCATCGAAGCGGAATTCCTGGCAGCGGCGATTGCGGGTGTTGTGGTCGAGGAGTATAGAGGAGGCGCGTGGCGGCACCGGCTCGGCAACATTGCGAACGCCCAGCGCAAGTCCGTTGTAGCGATGGACGTCGCAACTTGGTTGGAAGCCTGCGCAGTTGCGTCACGGCACCGGCTCCTGGGCGTCGCGGGTTCTGCTGTCGGGACAGCCGGTCGATGGTGGTCGGTGGTCGAAGCTCTGGGCCGGGGGCGGCGGCACAGGTTGGGGTGGGGCCCCGCCGGGCCGGGTCCGTATGGGGGTACGGTGACTGCCACGGCCGTTCCGGTTCCGGTTCAGCGTTCAGAGGGAAAGGCGGTCTGGTTGGCAGTTCGGGGCGCGGGGGAGTTGCCAGTTCGGGGAAAGTCCGATATTTAAGGCGCAGCCACACGAAGTGCGCGTAAGCGCTTGTGGCATGGGGAGAAAAATCGTGGGGATCGTCACAAAAGGCCAGCCGACCCTCGTCGGCGTGGACATCAGTTCGACCGCGGTGAAGCTGTTGCAGCTCTCGAAGGCTGGCGACCGCTACCGCGTCGAGCACTATGCGGTCGAGCCGCTGCCGCCGAATGCCGTGGTCGAGAAGAACATCGTCGAGGTCGAGGCGGTGGGCGAGGCGATCAAGCGCGCGGTCAATCGCTCCGGCACCAAGGTCAAGTACGCCGCTGCTGCGGTGGCGGGCTCGTCGGTCATCACCAAGGTGATCCCGATGCCGGCCGATCTCGACGAGGACGACCTCGAATCGCAGGTCGAACTCGAGGCCGTCAACTACGTGCCGTACCCGATCGAGGAAGTGAACCTCGATTTCGAGGTGCTCGGCCCGATGGCCAACAACCCGGGCACGCTGCAGGTGCTGCTCGCGGCGTCCCGTTCGGAGAACGTCGAACTGCGCTCCTCGGCGCTGGAAATCGGCGGCCTCACCCCGAAGGTCATGGACGTGGAAGCGTTCGCGATCGAGAACGCGTTCGCGCTGCTCGCCAACCAGCTGAGTGGCCCACGCGACGGCCTGACCGCGCTGATCGACTCCGGCGCGACGATGACCACGCTCAACGTCCTGCGCAACGGCCGCAGCCTGTACAGCCGCGAACAGGTGTTCGGCGGCAAGCAGCTCACCGACGAAGTGATGCGCCGTTACGGACTCAGCTACGAGGAAGCGGGTCTGGCCAAGCGCCAGGGCGGCCTGCCGGAAAGCTACCAGGCCGAAGTGCTCGAGCCCTTCAAGGAAGCCATGGTCCAGCAGGTGAGCCGCCTGCTGCAGTTCTTCTATGCCGGCAGCGAGTTCAACCGCGTCGACCAGATCGTGCTCGCCGGCGGCAACGCGGCCATTCCGGGCATCGCCCAGATGGTCGAGGAGCACCTCGGCGTGCCCACGCTCGTAGCCAACCCGCTGGCGCACATGACGCTCGGTCCCCGCGTGCAGGCGCACGCACTGGCGCAGGATGCACCTGCGCTGATGATCGCCTGTGGCCTCGCCCTGAGGAGCTTCGACTGATGGCACGGATCAACCTCCTCCCGTGGCGCGTCGAACGGCGCAAGCAGCGCCAGAAGGAATTCGGCATCCTGCTCGGCATGTCGGCCCTTGGTGCCGTCCTGCTGTCGTTCCTGATGGTCGGCTACTACAGCGCCCAGATCAGCGGCCAGCACGAACGTAACAAGTACCTCGACGACCAGATCGCTCTGGTGCAGAAGCAGATCGACGAGATCAAGCTGCTGGACGAGAAGAAGGCCAAGCTGCTCGCCCGCAAGGAAATCATCGAGAAGCTGCAGGCGAACCGCTCGCAGATGGTCCATCTGTTCGATTCGCTGGTGCGGACGATTCCGGACGGCGTGATCCTGACTTCGATCAAGCAGGACGAAGACACGCTAACCCTGGAAGGCCGGGCGCAATCCAACGCCCGCGTCAGTACCTACATGCGCAACCTCGAAAGCTCCGGTTGGATGACCAAGCCGGATCTGTCGATCATTGAGGCGAAGGGCAACGACAAGGCGCTTCCGAACGAGTTCAAGTTGAGCGTCAAGCTCGCCAACCCGAACGCGCCCAAGGACGAGGACGGCGACGGCAAGCCCGATGCCCCGGCGGCACCGCCGGCCGGCGCTGCGCCCGCAGGTAGTGCCCCCGCGCCTGCGGCTCCCGCTACTCCCCCGGCTGCCGCCCCTGCCCAACAAGGAGCCGCCTCGTGAGCGCCAAGAAATTCTCGCTGCGGGATCTCGACTTCAACAACATGGGCGCCTGGCCGCAGCAGGCTAAGGTGGGCTTCTGCGTGATCATCGCGCTCCTGATCATCTTCCTCAGCTGGTGGCTGTTCGTCCGCGACAAGCTGAACGAGCTCAGTGCACTGGAAGGCCAGGAGAAAGAGCTGCGCCTGGAGTTCGAGACCAAGCAGGGCCGCGCCGCCAACCTGGAGCCGCTCAAGCAGCAGCTGGCCCAGATGGAAGAGCAGCTCAAGCAGATGCTGCGCCAGCTGCCGAGCAAGACCGAAATGCCAGACCTCATCGTCGACATTTCCCAGACGGCGCTGGCGACGGGGATCACCAACGAGCTGTTCCAGCCCGGCCCGGAAATCCCCAAGGAGTTCTACGCCGAGAAGCCGATTTCGCTGCGCATGGTGGGTACCTACCACCAGTTCGGCGGCTTCGTCAGCGGCGTGGCGACGCTGCCGCGCGTGGTGATCATGACCATGCACGACATCTCGCTGAAGCCTCGCGAGAAGGACAGGGCCGGAAAGCCCATGCCGATTACGCCCAACAGCGCGCTTGAGCTTGCCGGCACGGTGAAGACATATCGCTACCTCGACGAAGACGAGGTGGCCGAGCAGGAGGCCGCAGCCAAGACTGCCGGCGGCCCGAACGGCACGAAGGGAGGGACCTGAGATGCTGCTACCTTCTGAACGCGCTGCCGGTTTTTTCCGCGGGATCGCATTGGTTGCGCTGGTGCTAGCCGCCGCGGGCTGCGCCCGTGGTATCACCAGCACGCCGGGCGATGCGCCAAACCTGGAAAAGTGGACCGCCGAGGTCAAGGCACGACCTGCGCCGCCGCTGGATCCGTTGCCGGTGATGCAGCAGTTCGAGACGTTCGAATATTCGGCGTACGCACTGCGCGATCCCTTCAGCACCGCCTTCACCGACACCGACAACGGCTCCGGCCCGCGTCCGGATCGCCAGCGCCGCAAGCAAACGCTGGAGCAGTTCCCGCTCGACAGCCTGGACATGGTGGGGACGCTGGGTCGTGGCGCGGGGACGATCGCGCTGGTGATGGCGCCCGACAAGGTCACCTACCGTGTTCGCCCGGGGAACTACCTGGGGCAGAGCGACGGGCGGGTAACCGGTGTGTTTGAAGACCGCATCGAGTTGGTGGAACTGGTGCCGGATGGCGCGGGCGGCTGGCTGGAACGTCCAGCAACAGTCGCATTAGAAGATCAATGATTGGGGGATGACACGATGACCGTTTTCAACGCCAACCGCTCCACGCGCACCGGCATCGGCCTCGCAATCGGGCTGCTTGCAGGCTTCAGTGCGGCCCAGGCCGCCACGCCGTCGGCGGGCGGCACGTTCACGCCGACCTTCGTCGCCCAGGTCGCTCCCGCGGCCGCGCCGATGTCGAGCAATGATCCCGCCAAGCAGCTTCCGGGCGCCATCTCGGTTTCCAATATCGATTTCAAGCGTGGCGATGGCGGAGCCGGCAAGCTCATCCTACGTTTCAGTGGCGATGGCGCGACTCCGGACCTGCGTAGCACGGGTTCGACGGTGACGATCAATGTCGGCAACGCGCAGCTGCCGACGAACCTGCAGAAGCCGTTGAACGTCACCGACTTCGCCACGCCGGTGCAGTCCATCGACGCGCGCCCGGCCGGCAACGGCACCCAACTGGTGTTGAACACCAACGGCGCCTACGAATCCATGGCCTACCAGACGGGTCGCGATTACATCGTGGAAATCGTGCCGCGCGCCGCAGCCTCCAAGCAGCGCGCTGTCGGTGCCGCGACCACTGCTGCGGCGCCGGCTCGGGCCTACGGCGGCCGTCCGGTGACCTTCAACTTCCAGGACGTGCCGGTGCGTACGGTGCTCCAGCTCATCGCCGAAGAGTCCGGACTTAACGTTGTCGCCGCCGACACCGTGCAGGGCAATGTGACCCTGCGTTTGGTGAACGTGCCTTGGGACCAGGCCCTGGACATCGTCCTGCAGGCCAAGGGGCTGGACAAGCGCCGTAGCGGCAACGTGATCTGGATTGCACCGCAGTCCGAGATCGCCAAGTACGAGCAGGACAAGGAAGACGCGCGTATCGCGCTCGACAATCGCGTCGACCTGGTCACGGAGTACATCCAGATCAACTACCACAACGCCGGCGCCATCTATAAGGCGCTGACCGAGGCGAAGGGCGTTGGTGGCACTGGCCAAGGCCAAGGTCAGGGCAGCCAGAACGACACCGGCTTCCTCTCGGGCCGCGGCCGTCTCGTGGCCGACGACCGCACCAACACGCTGATGGTCAGCGACATCCCGAAGAAGGTCGCGCAGATCCGTGAACTGGTCCGGGTCATCGACCGCCCGGTGGACCAGGTCATCATCGAAGCCCGCATCGTGATCGCGACCGAGACCTTCGCGCGCGAGATCGGTGCGCGGTTCGGGATCAACGGTGCCACCGGCAAGGACGGCGATCGCAGCAGCCTCGGCTTCGGCGGCAGTGCGGAGGCCTCGTCGGCCAGCGCACAGGCACGCGCCGCCGCGCAGCAGGCCGGCCAGTCGCGTTTCAACACTTCGAAAGACTTCAACGTGAACCTGCCGGTGCAGAGCCCGGCCGGCGCCCTGGCGCTCTCGATTCTCAATGCCGGCTACCTGCTCGACGTCGAGCTGTCGGCGATGCAGGAAGAAGGCCGCGGCGAAGTCATCTCGAACCCGCGCGTCGTCACCAGCAACCAGCGCGAGGCACTGATCCGTCAGGGCCAGGAAGTCGGTTACGTGACGGTGACCCAGGGCCAGGGCGCCGGTGGCCAGGTCGCGCAGCAGACGGTCCAGTTCAAGGACGTGCTGCTGGAAATGAAGGTGACACCGACCATCACCAACGACGGTCGCGTCTTCCTCAACATGAACGTGAAGAAGGACGAAGTCGAGGATTTCGTGGAAGCCTCGATCGGCAGCGTGCCGCTGATCAACAAGCGTGAGGTCAACACTGCCGTGCTGATCGAGGACGGCCAGACCGTGGTCATCGGCGGCGTGTACGAGTTCCGCGATCGCAGCGACATCCAGAAGGTGCCGTTCCTCGGCGACATTCCCTTCCTCGGCAACCTGTTCAAGAAGAAGGGCAAGAACAAGGAAAAGGCCGAACTGCTCATCTTCGTGACGCCGAAGGTGCTGCAGGTCGCGCAGCGCTGATCCAACACAACCGCTGCACCATGCACGGGGGCCGAAAGGCCCCCGTCGCGTTTTCGGGCTGGCTGTCGCGTGCCTGAAACCGCGACGCCCCGGGCGAACTTGCCGCCGCCACTTCGGTCAGAATGGACCGAGCCCGCAGGTGAGCGCCCATGGACAGCAGCATCCCCCCGATTCCCGGCGGAATCGGCAATGAAACCAACGGCCGGCTCCACGCTGCGTTCCACGACCTGCGCACGGCGCTGGCGGCGGAAATCGTGGGCCAGGGCGCGCTGATCGACCGCCTCCTGATCGCCCTGCTCGCCGACGGCCACCTGCTCGTCGAGGGCGCGCCGGGCCTGGCCAAGACCAGCGCGATCCGGGCGCTGGCCGCGCGCCTGGACGCCGATTTCGCGCGCGTGCAGTTCACCCCCGACCTGCTGCCGGCCGACCTGACCGGCACCGAAGTGTGGCGACCGCAGGACGGCCGCTTCGAATTCCAACCCGGCCCGATCTTCCACCCGCTGCTGCTGGCCGATGAAATCAATCGCGCACCGGCGAAAGTGCAATCGGCGCTGCTCGAAGCGATGGGCGAGCGCCAGGTCACGGTCGGGCGGCAGACCTATGCCTTGCCCGCGCTGTTCCTGGTGATGGCGACGCAGAACCCGATCGAGCAGGAGGGCACCTTCCCCTTGCCCGAAGCACAGCTGGATCGCTTCCTGATGCACGTGCGGATCGGCTACCCCGAGGCCGCGACGGAATCGGAAATCCTCCGTCTCGCCCGTGAACGCGCCCGCGCCAGCGTGCGTTCGGCACCCGCGGCCATCGCGCGCATGCCCTTGGCGGACGTCTTTGCCGCTCGGGCCGCGCTGCTCGAGCTCCACGTCGCCCCGGCGGTGGAGCGCTACCTGATCGAACTGGTACTGGCATCGCGTAACGCGCAGCGCTACGACGCCGCGCTCGCGCGCCGGATCGCCTGGGGCGCCAGCCCGCGCGGCTCGATCGCGCTCGAACGCTGTGCGCGCGCGCACGCCTGGCTGGCCGGGCGCGACTTCGTGACGCCAGACGACGTCCGCGCGATCGCGCCCGACGTACTGCGCCATCGCATCCTGCCCAGCTACGAAGCCACGGCGGAAGGCTGGGACGGCGATCGCCTGGTCGCCGACCTGCTGCGGCTGGTGCCGCTGCCCTGATGGGCGACAACGCGGCTGCCGGCGACGCGCTGCGCCACGATGGCATCCAGCCGACGCTGGAGGAACTGGTGGCGCTGCGTGCAAGCGTCAGTGGGCATCGCCGTGCGCGCCAGGGGCGGCACGGTGCCAGCGGGCACGCATTGTCGCCACTGCGCGGGCGTGGCATGGAATACGCGGAATCGCGCGACTACGTGGCCGGCGACGATGCCCGCCACATCGATTGGCGCCTGACCGCGCGCACCGGGCGCGCGCACACCAAATTGTTCCAGGCCGAACGCGAGCGCCTCACCCTGATCGTCGCCGACACCGCGCCTGCGCTGTACTTCGGCACGCGCACGCGCTTCAAGTCGGTGCAGGCGGCGCGTGCGGGTGCCGTGGCCGCGTGGGCGGCGGTGCGCGATGGCGACCGCATCGCCGCGCTGCGCGGCAGCGTGCGCGAGCCGCCAATCGCGCCGGCGTCGGGCGCACGCGGCGGCCTGCGCGTGCTCGATGCACTGGTGCGCTGGTACGCACAACCGCCGGGAGAGGATGCCGGCCTGGGCATCGCCCTCGACCATGCACAGCGACTGCTGCGGCCCGGCGCGCGGCTGGTGATCCTCGCAGATCCGCACAGCGCGGTCGCCATCACCGATCAACGCTGGTCCGCGCTGGCGCAGCACCAAGAAGTGGTCGTCCTGTTGCTGACGGACCCGCTGGAAACCCAGCCGCCCAAACAGGCGTTGCCGTTCAGTCGCGAGGGCCACCGCGTCGAACTGGACCTCGCCTCGCCAGCACAGCGCCAACGCTGGTTGCGCGAATTCGGCGCGCCCATCGAAGCCGCGCTAACGCGCCTGTCCGCACGCGGCATCCGCGCGCAAGCCCTGTCGACGGAGCTGCCCAGCGAATCGTGGCTGCCGCTGCTTGGGCGGATGCGCCCGCTGGTGGCGTGATGAACGATCCCGGCCTCGTCCTCCGCGATATCCACCCGTCCCCGGCACCTTCCTGGTGGCCGCCGGCATCGGGCTGGTGGGCGCTCGCCGCGGTCCTGGTCGCCGTGGTCGTGGCGTGCGTGCTGTGGCGGCGCAGCCGGCAGCGCCGGATCCGGCGCGTGACGCGGATGTTCGACGACGCGCTCGCCGTTGATGCCGGCGCGTCCGCGCAGGTCGCCGCCATGTCGCAGCTGTTGCGCCGGGCGGCGCGGCGCCGCGATCGCCACGCCGACACGCTGTCGGGCGATGCCTGGCTGGCCTTCCTCGATGCCGGCGATGCACGCGCGCCGTTCTCGCAGGGCGAGGGCCGCTTGCTGCTCGACGGCGGTTTCCGCCGCGACACGGACCTGACGCGCGTCGCCGCGTTGCAGTCGCTGGCGCGCGCACGCTTCGTCGACTGGATGGTGAAGTAACCGTGCCGGCGTTTGCTTCCGCCGATGCCGTGCTGGACCTGTTCGCATGGCCGTGGCTGCTGCTGGCATTGCCGTTGCCGCTGTTGGCGCGCTGGCTACTGCCCGCATCGCGCACGAGCGGCGCCGCCCTGCGTGTTCCCTATGGCGCGCGCTTCGATGCCATCGCGCAGGTGGGCGGGCGCGCCTTGCGCGGCGGACGCGTGCATCCGTTGCTGGTGCTGGCCTGGATCCTGCTGTGCATCGCCGCGGCACGCCCGCAACAGCTGGGCGAAGCCGTGCAGCCGCCGCAGGTGGGGCGCGACCTGATGCTCGCGCTCGACCTGTCCGGCAGCATGGCCGAGCCCGACATGGAACTGGGCGGGCGTCCGGTCGATCGCCTCACTGCCGCGAAAGCCGTGCTCGCCGATTTCCTGGACCGGCGTGCGGGCGACCGCGTGGGGCTGCTGGTGTTCGGGCGTCGCGCCTATGCGCTGACCCCGCTCACGCTCGACCGCGATTCGGTGCGCGAACAACTCGGCGACAGCGTGGTCGGCCTGGCCGGGCAGGAGACGGCGATCGGCGATGCCATCGGCCTCGCGGTCAAACGCCTGCGCACCCAGCCGGCGGAGCAGCGCGTGGTGATCCTGCTGACCGACGGCGTCAATACCGCCGGCACGCTGGACCCGGCCAAGGCGGCGGAACTCGCGCGTGGTGAACACGTACGCGTGCACACCGTCGCCTTCGGCGGCGAAGGCTCGTTGTCGTTGTTCGGCTTCAAGCTGCCGATGCCGGGCGGGGGCGACGAAATCGACGAGACCTCGCTGCACGCGATCGCCAAGCAGACCGGTGGGCGCTTCTTCCGCGCGCGCGACACCGGCGAGCTTGCGGGCATCTATGCCGAGATCGACCGGCTCGAACCCGTGCGCCGCCCGGGCCAGGCGGTGCGTCCGAGGCTGGAGCGCTACGCCTGGCCGCTCGGTGCGGCGTTGCTGTGCGCGCTCCTGGCGCTGGCGTGGCCGCGGAGGCGCGCATGAACCCGCTGGGCGAATTCGCCGCGCTGCACTTCCTGCGGCCGTGGTGGCTGCTGGCGCTGGTGGCCTTGCCGCTGCTGGCGTGGTGGTGGCGACGTCGCCAGCGACGCAATAGCGCCTGGCAACAGCTCGTCGATCCGCACCTGCTGCCGCACCTGCTGGACGCACATGGCGACCGGCGCAGCGCGCTCGGGGCATGGATGGCGGCGTGCGCCTACGTGCTCGCGATCCTGGCACTGGCCGGCCCGGCGTGGCGGCAATCCGGGCAGCCGCTGTGGCAGAGCCATGCGCCGCTGGTGGTGGCGTTGGACCTGTCCAGCGCGACGCTGGCCAGCGACATGCCGCCCTCGCGGCTGGCGCAGGCGCGGGCCAAGTTGTCGACGTTGCTGCGTGAACGCCAAGGCGGACAGGTCGGCCTGGTGGTCTTCGCCGGCGACGCGTTCACCGTCGCGCCGCTCACCGACGATGCGGCGAACGTCGCGCTGTTCCTCGATTCGCTGCAACCCGACGTGATGCCACGCGACGGCCAGCGCGCAGCGCAGGCGGTGGCATGGTCGAGTGAATTGCTGCGTCGCGCGGGTGCGAACCGTGGCGACATCCTGCTCATCACCGACCACGCCGACGACGGCGCGGTCAGCGCGGCCGCGGACGCCGCCGCTGCGGGCTATCGCGTGTCGGCGTTGGGACTGGGCAGTGAAGCGGGCGCGGCCTACCGCCGCCTCGACAGTGGCATCGCGAAGGCGCATCTGGACCCGGCATCGCTGCGTCGACTCGCCGACAGCGGCCACGGCCGCTACCGCGCACTCGCCAGCGACGACAGCGACCTGGACGCCCTGGGCCTGCTCGACCCGGGGCGCGCCGAAGCGACGGGCAAGGGCGCCAGCGCACTGGCATGGCGCGACGAGGGCTATTGGCTGCTGCTGCCGCTCATGGCGCTGATGCTGTTCGCGTTCCGTCGCAGCAGCGGTGCGCTGCTGGTCGTGGTGGTGCTGTGCGGTGCCTGGCCGGTAAGCGGCGCGCACGCGGCCGACCTGTGGCGGCGTCCGGACCAGAGCGCACATGCGCGTGTGCAGGAGGGCAATGCGGCCTACCGCCGGGGCGACTTCCAGGCGGCGGAGCGGCAATACGCCGACGTCGACAGCGCGACCGCGCATTACAACCGCGGCAATGCGCTGGCGCAGGCGGGCCGGTATCCGCAGGCCATCGAAGCGTACGACCGCGCACTGAAGCAGCAGCCGGGCATGGCCGATGCAATTGCCAATCGCCGTGCCGTGCAGGCGGCGATGAAGCGCCAGCAGCAGTCGGGCGGCAAGGGCGGACAGTCCAAGCAGTCGCAAGGCACACAAGGGCCAGGACAGCAGGGCCAGCAACAAGGACAGGCGAACCAGAAGCCCGGCGAGGGCCAGCAGAACGGTGCGGGCGATAGGCAATCGACTGCGCAGCAGGGCCGCAATCCCGATCAGAAAAAGCAGCAGGCCTCGCAGTCGGCCGACCCGTCCGCGCAGGCCACGCCCGACGCCGCGACGCAGGCCGAGGCCGACCGCGCGCAACGCGAACGCATGCAACGCGCCCTGCAACAACAACGCGATGCCCAGGCCGGCAAGGGCGACAAGAAAGCGAAGGCGCCGGTCGAAGAAACCCCCGAACAGCGCGAACGCCGGCTCGCCAACGAAGCCTGGCTGCGGCGCATTCCGGACGATCCGGGTGGCCTGCTGCGCGCGAAATTCCGCCTCGAATACGAACGCCGCGTGGCCAAGGGAGCCGTCGAACCGTGAATGCGATTTCCCGACTCGCCCGTGCCGCCATCGCCCTGCTGCTCATGCTGCTGGCATTGCCCGCGCTGGCGCAGACACGCGCGTGGGTCGATCGCGACAGCATCGCCGCGAACGAAACGGTGACGCTGAACATCCGCACCGACGGCATGGCGCGTCCGGACTACGACCCGTTGCAACGCGACTTCAGCGTCAGCGGGCGCAGCAGCCGCACCGAAATGGACGGCAGCGGCGTGCACAGCCTGTATGCGGTCGCGCTGCAACCGCGCCGCGCCGGGCGCCTGGTGATACCCGCGTTGCAGGTCGGCAACGCGCGCACCCAGCCGATCCTGCTGCAGGTGGAAGCCGCCAGCGCGCCGGCGTTGGCCCGTGCCGGCGACGACGTCTTCATCGAGAGCGAAGCCGACGCCGCCAGTCCCTACGTGCAGCAGACCGTGGGCTGGGTCGTGCGCCTGTATTCGGCGGCGCCGCTGGTGTCGGGGCAGCTCGACCAGCCCGCGCCCGACGGCGCCGCGCTGCAGCAGGTGGGCGAGGACGTGCGCTTCACGCGCGACGTGGCGGGGCGGCGTTATGAAGTCATCGAACGCCGCTACCAACTGGTGCCCGAGCGCAGCGGTGCGCTGACGATTCCCGGTGCCGTCTTCGAGGGGCGCGGTACCGGCGGCTTCTTCGAGGAACTGTTCGGCGACCGCGGTGGTGCGCTCAGTGCGCGCGCGCCCACGCGGGTGCTGCAGGTGCAGGCGGCGCCGGCGAACGCGCCGCAACCGTGGTTGCCGTTGCGCTCGCTGCAGTTGCGTTACACGAGCACGCCGCGCGACCTGCGCGCGGGCAGCGCCGGCGGCGTGGTCATCGAAGCCGTGGCCGATGGCGCGACCGCCGCGCAGATGCCCGAGCTGCAGTTGCCGGCGATCGATGGCGTGCAGGTCTTCGCCGATCCCGTGCAGGCCGACGAGACCTTCCGCGAAGGCCGGCCGCGGGTGAAGCTGACGCGGCGCTTCGCCCTGGTGCCGTCGCAGGCCGGCGCGGTGACGCTGCCGGGCCTGCGCATCGACTGGTGGGACGTGCTGGCCGGGAGCCGGCGTACCGCGACGCTGCCGCCGATTTCCTGGAACGTCACGGATGCCGGCGGCGCCGCGGGTGCAGGCGCCGCCGCGACGGACACGGCCGCGACGCCCATCGCGCGCGCGGCGGCGCGCGCCGGCCTGGGGCGCGCCGGTCTGGCGCGGGGCTGGGTGCTGGCGACGTTGCTGTTCGCCGCGTTGTGGCTGCTCACCCTGCTGTGGGCGCTGCACCAGCGCGCACACCACGGCAGCCATCGCGTGCAGGCACGTGCGTCCGGGGCGAGCGATACCGCAGCAACGCCATCCGCGCACACGCTGGCTGACCTGCGCTGCGCGCTCGAAACGGGCGACCTCGGCGATGTCGGCGACACCTTGCGGCTGATGGCGACGCCGCCCGCGCGCGACGTGGACGAACTCCTGCAGCGCCTGGACGATCCGGCGCAACGCGACGCGGTCGCGGCCCTGCAACGCGCACGCTGGGGCAACGGCGATGGTGCCCGTGCGCGACAGGCCTTGCGCAACGCCTTCGCCAAGGGGCCGAAATGGCGCCGCGTCGCGGCGTCCGCGCCGGCGCTGTTGCCGCCGCTGTATCCGGAATAGCGCGACCGCGGCGGCAGTTTCCACCGCATCTCCGCGCTTCCGGCGGGGCCCGTGGCCGCGTTTGCTAAGCTCGCCGCCGTCCGCTCCGGCGCCAATTCGCGAATCCGACCATGACCGACGCTGCCTCCACGACCCCGCGAAAGCAGCTGCCGCTGCACTGGAAGATGCTGGTCGGCTTCCTCGTCGGCCTCGCGCTCGGGTTGGTCGTGCACTACGCGGTCGGCGCGGACGTGGCCTGGGTCAAGGCGATCACCACCTACGTGACCCAGCCGGCGGCGACGATCTTCCTGCGCCTGATCTTCATGCTGGTGATCCCGCTGCTGTTCTCGGCGCTGGTGATCGGCGTGTCGGAGATGGGCGACGTGCGCGCGTTCGGCCGCGTCGGCTGGCGCACGCTGGTCTACACCGTGGTGATGTCGGCGCTCGCGGTCGTGCTCGGCCTGGTGCTGGTCAACCTGTTCAAGCCCGGTGCCGGCGTCGACGAGGCGCAGGCGCTGAAGCTGCTCAGCGACAACGCCGAGCGCGCGCGCGGCATCGTCAGCGACGCCGGGGCGCAGCCCAAGGGCCTCGACATGCTGCTGTCGATCGTGCCGGACAACATCGTCGCCGCCGCCTCCAGCAACAGCACCATCCTGTCGGTGATGTTCTTCGCGCTGATGCTCGGCATCGGCCTGGTGCTCGCGCGCAACGAAGCGACCGAAACCCTCAAGCGCGGCATCCAGGGCCTGTTCGACGTGTCGATGACCCTGATAGGGCTGGTGATCCGCCTCGCGCCGTACGCGGTGGCGGCGCTGATGTTCAACATGACCGTCGTGTTCGGCTGGGACCTGCTCGGCAAGCTCGCCAGCTACGTCGGCGTGGTGGTGCTGGCGCTGGCGCTGCACCTGTTCGTCACCTATTCGATCGCGCTGAAGCTGATCGGCGGCTGGTCGCCGCTGAAGTTCTTCCGCGGCGCGCAGGAAGCGATGCTGCTGGCGTTCTCCACCGCCTCCAGCAACGCGACCCTGCCGACCTCGCTACGCATCGCCGACGAACTCGGCCTGCCCAAGCGCATCTCGCGCTTCGTGCTGACCGTCGGCGCCACCGCCAACCAGAACGGCACCGCGCTGTTCGAGGGCGTGACGGTGATCTTCCTCGCCCAGTTCTTCGGCGTGGACCTGTCGCTCACGCAGCAGGTGACGGTGATGTTCGTCTGCATCCTCGGCGGCATCGGCACCGCGGGCGTGCCCTCGGGCTCGCTGCCGGTGGTGGCGCTGATCTGCGCGATGGTGGGCGTGAAGCCCGAAGGCATCGGCCTGATCCTGGGCGTCAACCACTTCCTCGACATGTGCCGGACCACGCTGAACGTGACCGGCGACCTCGCGATCGCGGCGATGGTGTCGAAGGGCGAAACCGACGCCCCCGACGCGGAAACCGCGCCCAGCGCGGCCTGAGCGTAGGGCGGGCCTTGGCCCGCCCTGACTGGCATGGAGGCGGGCCTTGGCCCGCCCTAACTGCCATGGAGTGCGGGCCCCGGCCCGCCGGGCGCAGGACGGGCCTCCACGCGGCCCGTGGCCGGCGGATCCGCCAACCGCCCGATCCCGCGGCCCGGCCGCCGCGGCTTCGTGGGACAATGGCGGCCTGCCGGCGGGCATGGCCTCGCCCCCGCCGCGCCTCCTCTTCCTCCGCTCCCCGCACGCCCCATGACGACGCCTGCCCGCCGCGATCTCGCCAACGCCATCCGCTTCCTCGCCATCGACGCGGTCCAGGCCGCCAACTCCGGCCACCCCGGCATGCCCATGGGCATGGCCGACATCGCCGAAGTGCTGTGGAACGACTACCTGCGCCACAGCGCGAAGAACCCGACCTGGTTCAACCGCGACCGCTTCATCCTCAGCAACGGCCACGGCTCGATGCTGCAGTACGCGCTGCTGCACCTGGCCGGCTACGACCTGTCGATCGAGGACCTGAAGAAGTTCCGCCAGCTCGAGTCGAAGACCCCGGGCCACCCGGAGAACTTCATGACCCCGGGCGTGGAGACCACCACCGGCCCGCTCGGCCAGGGCTTCGCCAATGCCGTGGGCATGGCACTCGCCGAGAAGCTGCTGGCGCAGCGCTTCAACCGCCCCGAATTCGACGTCGTCGACCACCACACCTGGGTGTTCATGGGCGACGGCTGCCTGATGGAAGGCATCTCGCACGAGGCCGCGTCGCTGGCCGGCACCTGGGGCCTGAACAAGCTGGTCGCGTTCTGGGACGACAACAAGATCTCGATCGACGGCAACACCGACGGCTGGTTCACCGACAACACCCCGGCGCGCTTCGAGGCCTACGGCTGGAACGTGGTGCGTGGCGTCAACGGCCACGATGCCGACGAGATCAAGGCGGCGATCGACACCGCACTGAAGTCGGACAAGCCGACCCTGGTCTGCTGCCGCACCACGATCGGTTTCGGTTCGCCGGGCAAGGCGGGCAAGGAATCCAGCCACGGCGCACCGCTGGGCAAGGACGAGATCGTCGCCACGCGCGCCGCGCTGGACTGGCCGCATGCGGCGTTCGAAATCCCCGCGGAGATCTACAACGCCTGGCGCAGCCCCAAGGGCGCGGTGCGCGAGGCCGAGTGGAACACCCTGTTCGACAAGTACTCGGCCAAGCATCCGGAACTGGCGGCGGAACTCATGCGCCGCAACCGCAACGAACTGCCGCAAGGCTTCGTTGCCGCCGCCGACGCCTACATCGCCAAGCTGCAGGCCGACGGCCCGGTCGTCGCTTCGCGCAAGGCCTCGCAGATGGCGATCGAAGCCTACGCGCCGCTGCTGCCGGAACTGATCGGCGGTTCGGCCGACCTCGCGCACTCCAACCTGACCCTGTGGAAGGGCAGCAAGTCGGTGGCGACGGACGATCCGAACGCCAACTACATCTATTACGGCGTGCGCGAATTCGCGATGACCGCGATCAGCAACGGCCTCGGCCTGCACGAGTGCTTCATCCCGTACGACGCGACCTTCCTCGTGTTCAGCGACTACGCGCGCAACGCCGTGCGCATGAGCGCGCTGATGGGCGCGCACGCGATCCACGTGTACACGCACGACTCGATCGGCCTGGGCGAAGACGGCCCGACCCACCAGCCGATCGAACACCTCGCGTCGCTGCGCTACATCCCCGGCAACGACGTGTGGCGTCCGTGCGATGCGGTCGAATCGGCGGTGTGCTGGAAGAAGGCGATCGAACGCTACAACGGCCCGAGCTGCCTGATCTTCTCGCGCCAGAACCTGCCGCATCAGCCGCGCAACGCACAGCAGATCAAAGACATCGAGCGCGGCGGCTACGTGCTGAAGGATTCGGTTGGCGCGCCGGAGCTCATCCTGATCGCCACCGGTTCCGAAGTCGGCCTCGCCATGCAGGCCGCCGAACAGCTCGGCGACAAGGTGCGCGTGGTGTCGATGCCGTCGACCGACGTGTTCGACCGCCAGGACGCGCAGTACCGCGAGTCGGTGCTGCCCAAGGCCTGCCGCAAGCGCGTGGCGATCGAAGCGGGCGTCACCGGTTTCTGGCGCAGCTACGTCGGCCTCGACGGCGCCGTGGTCGGCAT
Organism: Lysobacter terrestris; assembly: GCF_014489475.1. Taxonomy (GTDB): domain Bacteria; phylum Pseudomonadota; class Gammaproteobacteria; order Xanthomonadales; family Xanthomonadaceae; genus Agrilutibacter; species Agrilutibacter terrestris. The sequence continues at coordinate 2,110,453 of NZ_CP060820.1, forward strand.
CGACAGCTACGGCGCCAGCGCGCCGATCGAACAGCTGCTGCCGCACTTCGGCTTCACCGTGGACAACGTGGTCGCGACGGCGCGCTCGCTGGGCTGAACCGATCCGCTGACACATGCTGAAAACGACAAGGGCGCCGCAGGGCGCCCTTGTCGTTCATGGCGGCGATCGGCCGTGCCTCCACCGTGGTACTTCCGGCACGCTCACCGGCGCATGGTCGAGGTCTAGCGTTGCGGCGCATCGACAACCGCAACGGTGGGCCGACATGACGACACTCAGCCGCCGCAAGTTCCTGCAGCTCGCCACCGCGCTGGGCGCGACCCTGGCCTGGGGCTGCGCGACAGTGCGTCCTTCCTCCAGCGGCTGGCGCGAGCGTCGCGACCTGTTTCCGCAAGGCGTCGCCTCGGGCGATCCCGATGACAACAGCGTCCTGCTGTGGACGCGGCGCCCCTATGCCGATGGCCGCGAGCGCGCGACGCTGCTGGTCGAGGTGGCGGAAGATCCGGCCTTCACGCGCGTGATCGCGACCGCTGCGGCGCCGGTGCTGGCCCAGGCCGACTGGACCTGCCGCGTGCTGGTCGGCGACCTGCCACCGGCGGGCGAATACTGGTACCGCTTCGTCGACGAGGAGGGCAACGGCAGCCGCATCGGCCGCACGCTCACCGCGCCCGCGCCAGACGATGCGCGACCGTCGCGCTTCGCCTTCGTCAGCTGCCAGAGCATCCCCGAGGGCTACGGCAATGGCTACCGGCGCATGATCTGGGAAGACGAGCGCGCGACACCCGCGGAACGGATCGGCTTCGTGCTGCACCTGGGCGACTTCGTCTACGAGGTCGTGCAATACCCGGACCAGGTCAAGAACGGCCATCGCTACGACCGCAAGATCACCTTTCCGATCAGGTTCCCGAAGGGCAAGACGGTGGCGAAGAACCGGTTCTGGGTGCCGGACTCGCTGGACGACTATCGCGTCCTCTACCACGCCTACCTGCAGGACCCCGACCTGCAGGATGCGCGCGCACGTTGGCCCTTCGTGTGCATCTGGGACAACCACGAGTTCTCCTGGAACGGCTGGCAGTCGATCCAGGAATTCGCCGGCACCGAAGGCTGGGTACCCGCGCAGACGCTCAAGGTCGCGGCCAACCAGGCCTGGTTCGAATTCCAGCCGGCGCGCGTGCTGCCGCCGGGTTCGAAGCTCGACAGCTTCGATGCGCCGCAGGTGGTCGACGTGCTGGTCAAGGACTTCGACGACGACGGCCTGGGCACCGAGCCCAACAACCTCGCCGCGATCAACAGCCTGATCGCGTATCGCGCCCTGCGCTGGGGCCGGCACATCGACCTGCTCATCACCGACAACCGCAGCTTCCGCTCGCGCGATCCCGGCAACCACGACGAGATCAACCCGCTGTTCGAAGGCGACACCCTCGGCTTCGTCCCCGAGGAACTGTGGGCGCAGCTCGATGCCGGTCGCGACTACGCGGGCGGCCATCCGCCGGCGAGGCTGGTGATGGGCGACAGGAGCGTGGACAACTACGTGGCCAAGGCGGCGCCGCAGACGATGCTGGGGGCGAAGCAGAAGGCCTGGTTCCTCGAACGCCTGCGCGGCGCGACGGCCACCTGGAAGGTCTGGGGCAATTCACTGGGTACGCTGGACACGCGCGTCGACCCGCAGCACCTGCCGCCCGAACTCGGTCAATGGAAGGGCAAGGGCTACGGTCTCTCGTCCGTCTATGACTGGGGCAGCATGTACCACGAGCGCGCCGAGATCTTCGACGCCGTGCGCGACGCCGGCATCACCGGTTTCGCCATCGTCGCCGGCGACCGTCACAGCTTCTGGGCGGGCTACGCGGCCAAGGCGCTGCCGCCCGCGGCGTTCGAACCGGTGGGCGTCAGCTTCGTCGGCGGTTCGCTGATCTCCCCGGGCATGGCCGAAGCCAACGAGTACAACCAGAAGAAGGACAACAACCCGACCCGCGGCTTGTACATCGCCGAGGACGCCAGCGGCCGCCCGCAGTGCACCGCCAACCTGATGTTCCGCCACGGCGTGCGCTCGGCGCTGGAATACGCCAGCAGCAAGGATCTGCAGAAGGCGCTGGCGGTGCGCAATCCCGAACTGGCCCCGCACCTGACCTTCGTCGACAACAGCGGCCACGGCTACGCCACGGTGCGCGTCGATGCCGACACGATGGTGACCGAGTTCGTCTGCATCCCGCGACCGATCGAACGCAGCGCCACGCCGGACGGCGGGCCGCTGCGCTACCGCGTCCGCCACGAGGTGCCGCTCTGGCGAGCAGGCGAACCGCCACGGATGCAGCAGACCGTCGTGGAAGGCGACGCCGGACTGGCGGTGTGACGCGCGCGTAGTGCGTTGCCGAGTCGATAGCCGACCAGGGGCGGGGCGTGTCCCCGGGCCGCGGCCGCGCCATCGGCACGGCGGCCTGATCGTGCGCTCACGAGTGGGCACGGCATGCCTGCCGCTCGTTCCGCGAAGGGTCGCGAGACATGGCGGCAGGCCTCGCGAGGCTTCCTGCATCCCTCGCGAGGGATGCGCCGCAGGTCGCGAGGGTTCGCGGCAGGGTCCGCAGCATCTCCGGCAGGGTCGCGACCCATGCGCGCGGCTCGTGCGAGGGTTCGCGCAAGCCTCGCGAGGGTTCCTGCATGCCTTCGGAGCAGGGCGGCACTGCTCGCGAGGGTTCCGGAATCGGGCGGGAGGCAGGGCCCGATACCTCGAGACACAGGTTGCGTGGGCATCCTTCGCTCTGCGTGCGCAGAGTGCCTGCCGTCGCGACCCTTGCCGTAGCCGTTGAATCCCGGCACCCTGCGCGCTCCATACGCACGCGTACGCACGCATGACGGCCATCCCGCCCGCCGCTCCGCCGCACCCGGATTTCCCGCACCTGTTCGCCCCGCTCGACCTCGGCTTCTGCACGCTGCCCAACCGCGTGCTGATGGGCTCGATGCACACCGGGCTGGAGGACAAGGCGCGCGATTTCCCGAAGCTGGCCGCCTATTTCGCCGATCGCGCGGAAGGCGGTGTCGGCCTGATGGTCACCGGCGGCTTCTCGCCCAACCTCGAAGGCTGGCTCAAGCCGTTCGGCGGCACGCTGCGCTGGCCGTGGGATGTCGGCAAGCATCGCCAGGTCACGCGCGCGGTGCATGCGCACGGCGGGCGCATCTGCCTGCAGATCCTGCATGCCGGCCGCTACGGCTACCAGCCGTTGCAGGTCGCACCATCGAAGCTGAAGGCGCCGATCAATCCGTTCACCCCGCGCGCCTTGTCGGCGGGTGGCGTCGAACGCCAGATCAGGGCGTTCGTGCGCACGGCGAAACTGGCGCGCGACGGCGGCTACGACGGCGTCGAGGTGATGGGCTCGGAAGGCTACTTGCTCAACCAGTTCACCGTGCCGCGCACCAACAAGCGCGACGATGCCTGGGGCGGCGACGTGAACAAGCGCATGCGCTTCGCGGTGGAGATCGTGCGCCGCATCCGCGAAGCCTGCGGGCCCGACTTCATCATCATCTACCGCCTGTCGATGCTCGACCTGGTCGACGACGGCGGCAGCTGGGACGACGTGGTCGCGCAGGCCAAGGCGATCGAGCACGCGGGTGCCACGATCATCAACACCGGCATCGGCTGGCACGAGGCGCGCATCCCGACCATCGCGACCTCGGTGCCGCGCGCCGCGTTCACCGGCATCACCGCGCGGCTGAAGCCGCACGTGCGCCTGCCGCTGGTGACCACCAACCGCATCAACATGCCCGCGGTCGCCGAGCGCATCCTCGCCGCCGGTGAGGCCGACATGGTGTCGATGGCGCGGCCGCTGCTGGCCGATCCGCAGTGGGTGAACAAGGCGCGCGTGCGCCGCGTCGACGAGATCAACACCTGCATCGCCTGCAACCAGGCCTGCCTCGACCACGTCTTCCAGAACAGGACCGCGAGCTGCCTGGTGAATCCGCGCGCGTGCGCGGAGACCGAACTGGTGTACCGCCCGGCCGCGACGCCGAAGAAGGTCGCGGTGGTCGGCGCGGGCCCGGCGGGATTGGCCGCGGCCACCGTCGCCGCCGAACGCGGCCACAAGGTCACGCTGTTCGACGCGGCGGGCGAGATCGGCGGGCAGTTCAACTTCGCCAAGCGCATTCCCGGCAAGGAAGAATTCTTCGAGACGCTGCGCTACTACCGCCGCAAGCTCGAATTGACCCGGGTCGACGTGCGCCTCAACACGCGCGCCGACACCACGACGCTGGCCACGGCGTTCGACGAGGTCGTGCTCGCCAGCGGCATCGCGCCGCGCAAGGTCGACTTCGCCGGCGCCGACCATGCCAAGGTCGTGAGCTACCTCGACGTGCTCAGCGGCCGCGTGGTGCCGGGGGCGAAGGTCGCGATCGTGGGCGCGGGTGGCATCGGCTTCGACGTCGCCGAATTCCTGGTGCATGCCGCGCGCCCGTTCGACGATGCGATGCCGGCGCTCGATGCGCCGCACTGGCGCCGCGAATGGGGCGTCGACCTCGGCTACGACGGCAACCGCGGCGGCCTGGGCGAAGCGCGGCCGGACGCGCCCGTGCGCGAGGTCTGGCTGCTGCAGCGCAGCCCCGGCAAGCCCGGCGCGAAGCTGGGCAAGACCACCGGCTGGATCCATCGCGCCACGCTCAAGGCCAAGCAGGTGCGCATGCTCGGCGGCGTCGAATACGTGGGCGTCGACGACGAGGGTTTCCACATCCGCGTCGACGGCGCCGCGCAGACGCTCGCGGTCGACCACGTGGTGATCTGCGCGGGGCAGGAGCCGTACCGCCCGCTCGCCGAGGAACTGCGTGCCGCCGGCGTGCCGGTGCACGTGATCGGCGGCGCCGACGTCGCCGCCGAACTCGACGCCAAGCGCGCGATCAACCAGGGCAGTCGCGTCGCCGCCGCGCTTTAGCATCGGCGGTTTCGCGCAGGCCCAGCGCCAGCAGGCGTGCCTCCAGCCACGCGGCGAAGCCGCGTGGTCGGGCCAGGTCCATGCGTTGCGTGGCCTCGCTGTCGGTGAGGGAAGCGCCAAAGATCGCACGCAGCACGACGCGCAACTTGCCGCCACGCGTGCCGGTGTGGGCCTTGAGCCAGGCCAGGGCGCGGACCAGGCGCTGCTCGACCGCGGTGAAATCACTGCCGAGCGGATAGTCGGGCAGGGTGCCGTCGCGACGGCACGGCGCCAGCGCCTCGCGCAGCCGCTGCGGGTGGTTGGCGAGCGCGGCCGGCGGCACGGTGAAATCGGCGCGCAGCTTGCCGTGGCGGATCGCGCTCTCTTGCAACGCGGGCTGGAAGCGCGCATCGGCGATCGCCAGCATCGCCGCGATGCAGTCCTCGTCGGTGCGGCCACGCACGTCGGCGATGCCGTATTCGGTGATGTAGACGTCGCGCAGGTGGCGCGGGATGGTGGTGTGCTCGTAGTTCCACACCACGCTGGAACGCACCTGGCCGTTGCTCTCGCGGGTGGCGCGCAGCATCAGCACCGAGCGCGCGTCGGGCAGCGCATGCGCCATGGCGACGAAGTTGTACTGCCCGCCCACGCCCGACACCACCCGGCCATCGCCGAGCGCATCCGACACCGCCGCGCCCAGCACCGTCGCCATCATGCAGGTGTTGAAGAAGCGGGCGTCGCGGCGTTGCAGGCGTTCCAGCGCCTCGTGCCCGCCGTACAGCTCGTTCACCGCGCTCACCCGCTTCATGCCGATCGCGCGGCGTTGCTCCGGCGGCAGTTCGCGCAGCCAGCGGTAGAACTCGGGCGAGCCGAGGTAGAACGCGCCGTGCAGGTATTCGCCGTCGCGCTCGAGCCGGGCGAGGTCGTCGGCGCTCGCGCTGCCGTCATTGATACGCTGCATCAGCGCCGCGTCGTCGACAACCTTGCGCCGGATCACGCCGGTCTCGACCAGGCGGCGGAAGCCCTCGTTGAGCATCTCGCTGCAGCCGTACAGGCCCTGCGCGAACACGCCCAAGGCAGGCGCGTCGGCCTGCGGCGAACCCAGCGCGCGCAGCACGCGCCGGTACGCGGCGTTGTCGGTGTGGCGCAGCACCAGCGCGTGGCACAGCGCGTCCGCCAGCGCGCCGATGCCGATCTGCAGCGTGCCGCCGTCGACGACAAGCGTGCTGGCGTGGAAGCCGATGGCGTAGTCGGTGTCGTTCACCGGTTGCCGCGGCAATCCGAACAATTGCGGGTGCGGGCCCGGCGGCGTCACCACCGCGTCGAAGAACGCCGCGTCCACCACGGCACTGCCGTCGAGCCAGGGCAGCTCCGGGTCGACTTCGGCGATGAGCAGCGGGCGGGCGAGCCCGCGCGCCTGGATCGCATCGAGCGCGTCGAAGGTGAGGTCGGTGTTGCACGACAGCGAGAGCCGCCCGTCGGCGCCGCGCGCGACCTTCTGCACGATCGCGTTGACGCCGCGATCGGCGAGGGCGCGCGCGACGTGGGTGTAGTTGAGGCTGGCGTAGCGCCGCTGCGCCTGCTTCGAATGGAGCAGGGCGCCGGACTGCAGGTAGAACTCCTCGACTTCGATGTGCGCGGGCAGGGCATCGCGCTTGAGCGCCTGCACGTAGGCCAGGCGCGGGAAGTCGGCGCCGAAATGGCGCGCCACGAACGGCCGCAGGAAGCGGCCCTCCAGGCCCTTGCCCGCGCCCGGCGGATCGAGCGAGAGCGCGGTGTACAGGTGCAAGGGCCGCGATGCGTCGCGTTCGACCCGCGCGTACAGCGCATTGAGCAGGCGGTGCGGCTTGCCCAGTCCCAGCGGTGCACCGACGTGCAGCGGGCCGTCGATGCGGGCCAGCAGCAGGTCGACGGCGGCGTCGAGCGAATCGGTGTGGAGCGTGCCGGTCATCGCTGCAGTATCGCGCGCGGCGTACGGCTCAGCGCGCCAGCACCCGCGCCAGTTGCGAGCCCGCGAGCATGGCGGCCACGAACACGAGCGCCTCGCCGGCGTGGAGCAGGTTGGCGAGCGCCGGCCCGGGGCAGTAACCGGCGATGCCCCAGCCGATCCCGAACAACGCACTGCCGACGAGCAGGCGTGGATCCAGTCGCGGCGAAGGCGCCGGCGGCAACGCATCGCCGTCGTAGCTGCAGCCGCGACGCCGCAGCCAGGCGTAGCCGGGCAGGGTGACCGCCAGCGCGCCGCCCATCACCAGGGCCAGCGACGGATCCCAGCGGCCGGCGAGGTCGAGGAAGTTCAGCACCTTGTTCGGGTCGGTCATGCCCGACACGGCCAGGCCGAGGCCGAACAGCAGGCCCGCGAGCAGCGCAAAGGCGATCCGCTTCATGCGATGCCTCCCAGTACGTGGCGCAGCACGTAAGTCGTTGCGAACGCCACGCCCATGAACACCAGCACCGCCACCAGCGAGCGCTTCGACAGGCGCGCCAGCCCGCAGATGCCGTGCCCGCTGGTGCAGCCGTTGCCCAGGCGCGTGCCGAAGCCGACCAGCAGCCCGGCGGCGATGAGCCAGCCGCTGCCGAAGCCGGTGCGCGGGGGTGCACCGGTATAGGCGAGCCACGCGGTCGCGGCGATCACCAGGCCGAGCAGGAAGGCGACGCGCCAGCCGCGCTCGCCGCGTTGCTCCACGGCCGCATTGACGATGCCGCTGATGCCGGCGATGCGGCCGAGCAGCGCGTACAGCAACGTGGCGGCCAGGCCGATCAACGCGCCGCCGAGCAGCGCGGATACCGGGGTGAATTCGGTCGGCATCGGCGGCCTCCGTTCAGAACTGGTCGAGTGGCACGCGCAGGTAGCGGATGCCGTTGCCGGACGTGCCCGGCAACGCACCGGCGCGCAGGTTCACCTGCAGCGACGGGATGATCAGCGCCGGCACCGCCAGCGTCGCGTCGCGCGCCTCGCGCATGGCGACGAATTCGGCTTCGCCGACACCCGCGCGCACGTGGATGTTGCCGCGCTTCTGCGCGCCGATCGTGGTCTCGCAGGCGACGGCGCGGCCACCGGGACCGTAGTCGTGGCAAATGAAGACGCGCGTTGTGTCGGGCAGTTCGTACAGATGCTGGATCGAGCGGTACAGCATCGCCGCATCGCCGCCGGGGAAATCGCAGCGCGCGGTGCCGGCATCGGGCATGAACAGCGAGTCGCCGGTGAACAGCGCGTCGCCGATCAGGTAGGCGACGCTGTCGCGCGTGTGCCCCGGCACCGGAATGACGCGGGCCGGGACGCCGCCGAGCGAGAACGCGTCGTCATCGCTGAACAGGCAGTCGAAGCACTCCGCCATGGCTTCGGGGTTGAGTTCGAACACCGGCGCGAACGTGCGCTGCACTTCGCGGATGCCCTGGCCGATCGCGACGATCGCATCGGGCAACTGCGCGGCGAGCCATTGCGCCGCGGTCATGTGGTCGGCGTGCGCGTGCGTTTCCAGCAGCCAGCGCACCTGCAGCCCGTGGTCGCGCACGCAGTCGAGCAGCTGCTGCGCCGCGGCGTGGCTGATGCGCCCGGACTTGGCGTCGAAGTCGAGGACCGGATCGACGATCGCCGCGTGGCGGCTGTCCGCATCGGCAACGACATAGCTCCAGGTGCCGGTGTCGGCATGGTGGAACGGGTGCACCTGCACCGGCGTCCCGGGCGCGTTCACTGCGCCTGCCCCAGCGTCTGGTTCAGCAGCGTCGCGAGCCGGTAGGCGGCGATGCGGATGCGCTGTTCAGCGAGCGCGCGGTGCTTTTCCGAATAGCCCTGGTCGAGCTTGTGCGTCTCCTGCCCGTTCTGCTTCGGGTAGAGCTGGCGCAGTTCGGTGAGTGCGCACGATTCGCTGGCCCACGCCGCCGGTGTCGCGGCGCTGGCATCCATCACCGGCGGCCACGGTTCGCGGTCGAGGCGGTCGGCGTACTGCGCCAGGTCGAGGCCGCGCTCGGCGAGCACGTAGTAGTCCCACACCGAATGCAGGTTGGTGCCCATCACGCCACCGATGTAGCGGTCGCGCGCGTAGGCCTCGGGTTCGATGTCGGTGCGCAGGCTGACCTGGTACTTGTTGCCGCCCTGGTCGTTGCGCGCGTTGGCATGCAGCGGCTGGTGCACGTCGCCGACGAAGTGGACGAGGAACTTCAGCGCGTCGCGGCGTGCCGCGTCGGGCTGCGTGCGGTCGGCGAGGATCGCGCGCTGCGCGGCGATCGCGCCGATCACGCATTGGCCGTCCTTGCAGTCGCGTTCGGGCGCGTAGCGGCAGCTGTCGCTGGAGAGGTTGACGTAGTGCCAGCGCGAGGTCTGCTTGAAGCGGTCGGGATCGCTGTCGCGCAGCGTGTCCGCCCAGGTGGCGACGCCGGCGAGGGTCGGATCAGGCTCGCCGGCCAGCAGGCGCGCGACCTCGGCGCGGGCGGCCGGGTCCAGGTGGCGCTGGGCGAGCGCGCCGACCAGCTTGTGGCCGAGCGCGCTCCAGGCGATGACCGGACCGGCGATCAACAGGGCGGCCAGCAGGCCGGCGGCGAGGAGGGCGGCCCGGCGCGGGCGGGACGAGTGGCCGGCCCGGCCGGCGCGGCGGAAGGGGAGTCGGATCATGCCGCCACTGTACCGGGGCAGGCGGTCGGTTTCCTTACGGATCCGGGCGTGCGGGCCCTCCCACGGGGCCGGCGATGCGCGCGCGGCCTGCTAAAATGGCGGGCTTCACACCCCGCCCGCTCCCCGCTGGCTTCGCTCCCAGGAGTCCCCTCGCAATGACGATCAAGGTTGGCATCAATGGCTTCGGCCGCATCGGACGCAACGTCCTGCGTTCCGCCGTGCAGAACTTCGGCAACGACATCGAGATCGTCGCCATCAACGACCTGCTCGAGCCGGACTACCTGGCCTACATGCTCAGCTACGACTCCGTGCACGGCCGCTTCAAGGGCGACGTCAAGGTCGAGGGCAACACCCTGATCGTCAACGGCAAGAAGATCCGCCTGACCCAGGAACGCGACCCGGCCAACCTCAAGTGGGACGAAGTCGGCGCCGAAGTCGTCATCGAATCCACCGGCCTGTTCCTCGACAAGGTCACCGCGCAGAAGCACCTCGATGCCGGCGCGAAGAAGGTGGTGCTGTCGGCGCCGTCGAAGGACGACACGCCGATGTTCGTCTACGGCGTCAACGACAAGACCTACAAGGGCGAGGCGATCATCTCCAACGCTTCGTGCACCACCAACTGCCTGGCGCCGCTGGCCAAGGTGCTGAACGACAAGTGGGGCATCAAGCGCGGCCTGATGACCACCGTGCATGCCGCCACCGCCACGCAGAAGACCGTCGATGGCCCGTCCAACAAGGACTGGCGCGGTGGCCGCGGCATCCTCGAGAACATCATTCCGTCCTCGACCGGCGCGGCCAAGGCCGTCGGCGTGGTGATCCCGGAACTCAACAAGAAGCTCACCGGCATGTCGTTCCGCGTGCCGACCTCGGACGTGTCGGTCGTCGACCTGACCGTCGAGCTCAACAACCCGGCCACCTACGCCGAGATCTGCGCCGAGATGAAGGCGCAGTCGGAAGGCGCGCTGAAGGGCATCCTCGGTTACACCGAGGACAAGGTCGTCGCCACCGATTTCCGCGGCGATGCGCGCACCTCGATCTTCGACGCCGAAGCCGGCATCGCGCTCGACGGCACCTTCGTCAAGCTGGTCAGCTGGTACGACAACGAATGGGGCTACTCCAACAAGTGCCTCGAAATGGTCAAGGTCGTCGCCGGCAAGTAAGCGCCGGTTGTACCGAAGCCCGAAAAGCCCCGCCTTGTGCGGGGCTTTTTGTTTCGGGTGGTAGCAATTTTCGGGCGGTCGCAACTTGCCGTTGTTGCTGTTGCCTTTGCCCGTCATCCCGGCGCAAGCGGGATCCAGTTCTTGCTGTTGCCGTGCTTCATACACGAACAACAAAGACTGGATCCCGGCTTGCGCCGGGATGACGGACATGAGGCTGCAAGTGGTCCCTCCGAAAGCCCCCATCGCGGCCATGGTGTAACGTTCCGCCCAGCCAAACGGGGGACAGGGATGGAAGGTCTGATCATGCTCGCGGTGCTGGTCGTGCTGGCGGTGCCGGTCCTGCTGATTGCTGCTCTGGTGATGATTGGCGGGCTCAAGCGGCGCGTGAGCCAGCTGGAAAGCGATGTCACGCAACTGCGTGCGGAGCGCGCGGTGACGGCGGAGATCCGCGAGCCGACGCTGGGCGACCTGATGCGCGAACGTGCCGCCGCGCCCGCAGCGCCGGCCGCACCGCGTTCCGAAGCACCGGCTTCCGTGCCGCCCGCCGCGGCAACGCCGGCGCCGGAACGCGCGGCCACCGCCCTGCCGCCCGAGCGCGCCGTACCGCCGCCGCTGCCATCGACGCCCGCGCCGCCGCCGCGCCCGGCGCGGCCTTCGCGTCCCGATCCGCTCACCCTCGCCGCGCGCGCGGTCCGCCGCTGGTTCACCGAAGGCAACGTGCCGGTGAAGGTCGGCGTGCTGGTGCTGTTCGCCGGCGTTGCCGCGCTGCTGAAGTACGCCAGCGACCAGGGCTGGATGACCTTCCCGATCGAACTGCGCCTGGCCGGCATCGCGGCCGCCGGCGTGGCCGCGCTGGTGTTCGGTTGGCGCCAGCGCGAACAGCGCCGCGGTTTCGCCCTGAGCCTGCAAGGCGGCGCGGTCGGCGTACTGCTCCTGGTCGTGTTCGCGGCGTTCAAGCTCTACCACCTGATTCCCGCCGGCGCGGCATTGGGCCTGAGCGTGGTGATCGTCGCCGGCGCGGGCGTGCTCGCGGTGGTGCAGAACGCGCTCGCGCTCGCGCTGCTGGCGGTGCTGGCCGGCTTCCTCGCGCCGATCTGGCTATCCACCGGCGGCGGCAACCACGTGGCCTTGTTCGGCTACTACGCGGTGTTGAATGCCGCGATCCTCGCGATCGCCTGGTGGCGGCCGTGGCGCGCGCTCAACGTGCTCGGTTTCGCTTTCACCTTCGGCATCGGCGCGCTGTGGGGGTTGTGGAACTACCAGGCCGACAAGTTCGGCACGACGCAGCCGTTCCTGCTGCTGTTCTTCGCCTTCTACCTGCTCATTCCCATCCTGTACGCACGCCGTCGCGCCGCAGGCCGCCGCGACCTGGTCGATGGCTGCCTGGTGTTCGGCACGCCGCTGGTCGCGTTCTCGCTGCAGGCGGGCCTGCTGCAGGGCATGGGGCTGGAAGCGGCGCGGATGCCGCTGGCGTACTGCGCGCTGGGACTGGGTGCGCTGTATGCCGTGCTCGCCGCGTTGCTGCGCCGGCGCGAGCACTACGCGTCGCTGGCGACGTCCTACGCCTTGCTCGCCGTCGGTTTCGCCACGCTGGCGGTGCCGTTGGCGTTGTCGGCGCAGGCCACCGCGAGCGTGTTCGCGCTGGAAGGCGCCGCGCTGATCTGGCTCGGCCTGCGCCAGGACCGGCGCCTGCCGCAGCTGTCGGGCCTGTTGCTGCAACTGCTCGCCGCCGGCAGCTTCGCGATCGGGGTCGACGGCACGCTGCCGGCGACGGACGCGGTGTTGAACGCGCGCTGCATGGGCGCGCTGCTGATCGCGCTGGCCGGTTTCTTCAGTGCGTGGAGCTACCGTCGCAACGACGCCGCGTCGCCGCTGGGCCTGCCGTACTACCTGTGGGGCCTGGCGTGGTGGCTGGGCAACGGCGTCACCGAGATCGAGCGCTTCGTCGTGAACGACACGCGTCCCGACGTGTTGCTGGTGTTCGCGATCGCCAGCGGCTGGATCGCCGGCGAATTCCACCGCCGCCTGCCGGCGCGCGCACTGGCATGGACGACGGCGCTCGCGCTGGCCTCGGCGTTGCCACTGGCGCTCGCGCAGGACGCGGCGCACGGGCAGCCGTTCGCGGGCCTGGGCATCGCGGCGTGGCTGGCGTACGCGCTCGCGGGTTGGCGCAGCCTGGGCTGCCTGCGCGACGGCGTCGAGCGTGATGAAGCCGGCGCCGGAACCACGACGAGCGCGGTCGGCCACTTCGCCTGGCTGTGGGGGTGGCCGCTGGCGATCGGCTTGCTGCTGGAACACCTCGCCGCAACCGCGGCGCTCGGCGAAGGCTGGCGCATGGCCGCGTTCGCCCTGCCGTGGCTGGCGCTGGCGGCGGTGCTGCAGTGGCGCGCGGCGCTCGCGGCGCTGCCGTTCGGCGAACGTTTCCACCGCTGGAGCGCGTGGGTGCACGGCGCGCTCATCGCCGTGCTGGCCCTGGCCGCCGTGCTCGCGCTGTTCGCGGGCGGCGACAGCCAGCCGCTGCCGTGGATTCCGCTGCTGAATCCGCTCGACCTCGCGCAGCTCGGCGTGCTCGGCCTGGCGTTGAAGTGGCTGGGATCGGGCGCGGCGCCGGACGACCTGCGCGAGCGACGCATCCCCGTCATCGCTGCCGCGGCCTTCGCGCTGGTCACGGCGATCACGCTGCGTGCGACCCATCACTGGGGCGGCGTGCCCTGGGACGGCGGCATGTTCTCGACCAGCCTGGTGCAGACCAGCCTCACCATCGTGTGGAGCGTGCTTGGCGTGCTCGGCTGGATCCTCGGCTCGCGTCGCGGCCAGCGCGGACTGTGGCTCGCCGGCGCGGTGCTGATGGCGGTGGTGCTGGCCAAGCTCGTGTTCGTCGATCGCAGCCATCTCGGCAACCTGCTCGGCATCGCTTCGTTCATGGCCTACGGCCTGTTGTGCACGGCGGTGGGTTACTTCGCGCCCGCGCCGCCGCGCACGGCATCGACCGACCATCCGGTGGAGGAAGCCGCATGAGTGCTCGCATCAACACCTGCATGGCGCCCGTTGTGTGCCTGGCGCTGCTGCTGCCGCTGGCGGCGTTCGCGGCACCGCGCGAGGACTACGCGCAGCAGTGGCCGCTGACCCTGGGGCGCGACGATGCCGGCGCCTACCGGGTGACGCTGGACGAAAGCGTCTATCGGCAATTGCGCGATCCGGCGGCCAAGGATGCCGTGGTGATCAATCGCGACGGCGTCGCGGTGCCCACCGATGTGTTCGCGCCGGAAGCGCCGCTGGCGCAACCTGCGCGGCGCGTGGCCCTGCCGTGGTTCGCGTTGCCTTCGACGCAACCCGGTGCCACGGCGCAGGGTTGGGAGTTGGTCAGCCAGGCCGATGCCGACGGCCGCCTGCGCCGGGTCGAAGTGCGCACCCGCGATGCCGCGGCCGTGCTGCCGCGCAATGCGCTGCTGGTGGATGTCAGCCGCGTGCACGAGGCGATCTCCGCGCTCGAACTGCAATGGCAGCCGCTGGAGTCGCTGGACCTGGGCTACCGCGTCGAAGCCAGCGACGATCTCGAGCACTGGCAGGTGCTGGCCACGCGCGGACGCATGGTCGATCTCACCCGCGAGGGGCGGCGCCTGCTGCATCGGCGCATCGAGTTGTACGGCTTGCTGCCGCAGTACCAGCAGGCCCGCTACCTGCGCCTGACGCCCGATCGCGCCGAACAGATGGTCACCATCACCGGCGTCGCCGCGGAACTCGCTGCGGCGCGCGCGCCGGCGGTGCCCAAGTGGATCGAATTGACGGGGCCGGCGGGCAACGCGAAGGGCGCCGCGGCGGTGTTCGAGTTCGACAGCGCGGGACGCTTCCCGGTGCAGCAGGTCGACGTGGCGTTGCCGGGCAACAGCGCGGTCGAATGGACGCTGGAAAGCCGCGATCGCGACGATGCGGATTGGCGCTACCGCGCGGGGCCGTGGGTGGCGTTCCAGGTCGGGCCGGGCAACGCGGGAACGCGCTCGCCGCCACGCGAGCTCACAACGCTCACGCGTGATCGCTACTGGCGCCTGCGCGCGAACACGCCGGTGACCGACGCGCCCGTGCTGCGCCTGGGCTATCGCCCGGAAGTGGCGGTGTTCCTCGCACAGGGCGTCGCGCCGTACGCGCTGGCCGCCGGCAGCACGCGCGCGCGCCGCGGCGACTCGCCGCTGCCGCAACTGGTGGCGGAAATGCGCCGTCAGCGCGGCGCGGACTGGCAGCCGGCACCGGCCTACCTCGGCACGCCGCAGGCCCTCGCCGGCGAAGGCGCGCTGGCCGAGGTCCGCGACTGGAAGTCGTGGCTGCTGTGGGCGGTGCTCGGCCTGGGCGCGCTGGTGGTGGCGGGCTTCGCGCTGGCGTTGTTGCGCAGCCAGGGGTCGCGCAAGGAACCGGAGGCAGCGCAGGAAGGCGGCACGCCCGGGGAGTGAGGCCAGGGCGTGGGGTGATTCGGGGGCTTTGCGAAAACTAGCCCGGTTGTTTGCCGATAGCCGCCGCAGGCGCGGCATCGCCGGGGTTCGCGGTTCCCTCGGGCCGGCGCAGCATCGACGGCGAGGGCGCCCGTGGGTTCCCGCGGCCGGCGGGGCGGGCGACAATATGCGCCCTTTTTTGCTGCTGCTTCGGGAATCCCATGTCCATCGTCCGCATGACCGACCTCGACCTCACCGGCAAGCGCGTGCTGATCCGCCAGGATCTCAACGTGCCGGTCGCTGGCGGCAAGGTCACCTCCGACCAGCGCCTCACCGCGTCGATTCCCACGCTGAAGCTCGCGCTGGAAAAGGGCGCGGCGGTGATGGTGATGTCGCACCTGGGCCGGCCGAAGGAAGGCGTGTGGACGCAGGAGGATTCGCTGGCGCCGGTCGCCGCGCGCCTGGGCGAGCTGCTCGGTCGCGACGTGCCGCTGGTGAAGGACTGGGTCGACGGCGTCGACGTCGCGCCCGGCCAGCTGGTGCTGCTTGAGAACTGCCGCATGAACGTCGGCGAAGGCAAGGACAGCGAAGACCTGTCGAAGCAGTACGCCGCGCTGTGCGATGTATTCGTGATGGACGCCTTCGGCACCGCGCACCGCGCGCAGGCCTCGACCCACGGCGTGATCAAGTTCGCCAAGCAGGCCGCCGGCGGTCCGCTGCTGATGGCCGAACTCGACGCGCTGGCCAAGGCGCTCGACAACCCGGCGCGCCCGTTGCTCGCGATCGTGGCCGGCTCCAAGGTCTCGACCAAGCTCGAGCTGCTGTCCTCGCTGGTCGGCAAGGTCGACCAGCTCATCGTCGGCGGCGGCATCGCCAATACCTTCATCGCCGCGATGGGTTACGGCGTCGGCAAGTCGCTGGTCGAGATGGACCTGCTCGGCACCGCCAAGCAGATCATGGCCGACGCCAAGGCGCGCGGCGCCGACATCCCGATCCCGAGCGACGTGGTGGTCGCGCCGGCGTTCGCCGCGGACGCCCCGGCGACGGTCAAGGCGGTCGACGCGGTCGGCGCCGACGACATGATCCTCGACATCGGCCCGCAGACCGCCGCGCGCTACGCCGAACTGATCAAGGCCGCCGGCACCGTGGTGTGGAACGGCCCGGTCGGCGTGTTCGAATTCGACGCCTTCGGCAAGGGCACCGAGACCCTGGCGCGCGCGATCGCAGCGTCGAAGGCGTTCTCGATCGCCGGCGGTGGCGACACCCTGGCCGCGGTCGACAAGTACGGCATCGAGCAGGACGTGTCATACATCTCCACCGGCGGCGGC
This sequence comes from Lysobacter terrestris, assembly GCF_014489475.1. Lineage (GTDB taxonomy): Bacteria > Pseudomonadota > Gammaproteobacteria > Xanthomonadales > Xanthomonadaceae > Agrilutibacter > Agrilutibacter terrestris. The sequence continues at coordinate 2,126,867 of NZ_CP060820.1, forward strand.
GCGTTCCTCGAATTCCTCGAAGGCAAGGAGCTGCCGGCCGTGGCGGCGCTCAAGTCGCGCAACTGAGCACGAAGCGCATGGCCACGTTGTTCTTCGACATGGACGGCACGCTGATCAATTCCGAGGTTGGCATCACCCGCTGCGTGGCGCATGCGCTCACGCAGATGGGCCTGGAGGTGCCGCCGGACGCCGAACTGCGGCACTGGATCGGCCCGTCGCTGCGGACCAGCTTCGCGCCGTTGCTGCGCGACGACGCGAAGGTGGAGCAGGCGGTCGCGCATTACCGCGACCGTTTCGAGGCACAGGGCTGGGCCGAGCACGAGGTCTATGACGGCATCGCCGACACGATCGAAGCGCTGCATGCCGCCGGCCATCGCCTCGCGGTGGTGACGGCGAAGAACGAACCGCATGCGCGCAAGATCGCCGCGCACCTGCCGTTCGGGCACCGCTTCGTCGACATCGTCGGCGCGACCGTCGACGGCAGCCGCAGCCACAAGCCGGAACTGATCGCCGAAGCGCTGCAGCGGCTGGAGGTGGCGCCGGCCGAATGCTGGATGATCGGCGATCGCCGCATGGACATCGAAGGCGCGCTCCACCACGGCATGCGCCATGTCGGCGTGCTGTGGGGCTTCGGCGACGAGGCCGAACTGCGCCGCGCGGGGGCGCGCACCCTTGCGGCGCGGCCGACGGAATTGCCGGCGTTGCTGGCGGCCTGAGCGAAGCCCCGGCGCGGTTTGCGCGTCGGATTCGCCCATGACCAACGCCCCGCGGCATACGCGGCCGTGCTGAGTTCGTTTTCAATACCGGTGTCCGACGGGTGCAACTTCGGCTGTGCTAGGTTGCGGTGATTCCCGGAAACCGACCCGCATGGCCGCCAATCTCCGCCGCACCAAGATCCTCGCCACCCTCGGCCCGGCCACCGACCCGCCGGGCGTGCTCGACGCGCTCCTCACCGCCGGCGTCGACGTGGTCCGCCTCAATTTCTCGCACGGCGATCCGTCCGGCCAGGTCGCGCGCGCGAACGCCGTGCGCGAAGCCGCGCGGCGCGTGGGTCGCGAAGTCGGCATCCTGGTCGACCTGCCCGGCCCCAAGATCCGCATCGAACGCTTCGCCGAAGGCCGCGTGCAGCTGAAGGCGGGCGAGCGCTTCGACCTCGTCGCCAGCACCAGCGCACCGGCCGGCACCGTGCACGAAGTCGGCGTCAGCTACCTCGGCCTGCCCGGCGACGTGGTGCCCGGCGATGTGCTGCTGCTCGACGACGGCATGATGCAGTTGCGGGTGGAGCGCGTGGAGGGCGAGCGCATCGTCAACACCGTGCTCAACGACGGCGCGCTGTCGGATCGCAAGGGCCTCAACAAGCAGGGCGGTGGCCTGTCGCTGGGCGCGCTGACCGACAAGGACCGCGAGCTGATCAAGGTCGCCGCGGAGCTCGGCGCGGATTTCATCGCCGTGTCGTTCTGCCGCAATGCCGAGGACATGGAAGAAGCGCGCCGCATCGCCCGCGCTGCCGGTAGCGATGCCGCGCTGGTGTCGAAGATCGAGCGCGCCGAGGCGATCGAGAACCTGCGCGAGATCGTCATGGCCAGCGACGTGGTGATGGTCGCGCGCGGCGACCTGGGCGTGGAGATCGGCGATGCCGAGCTGCCCGGCCTGCAGAAGAAGATCATCCGCGAATCGCTGGAAGGCGGGCGCGTGGTGATCACCGCGACGCAGATGCTGCAGTCGATGGTCGACAGTCCGATCCCGACGCGCGCCGAAGTGCTCGACGTCGCCAACGCGGTCATCGACGGCACCGACGCGGTGATGCTGTCGCAGGAGTCGGCGGCGGGCAAATACCCGGTGCGCGCGGTGGAAGCGATGGCGCGCATCTGCCTCGGTGCCGAACGCCAGTTCGACCACGACACCGACTTCGAGAAGGCGCCGCGCAACCTCGAGCGCGCCGACCAGGCCATCGCGATGGCGGCGATGTTCCTCACCGAGCACATCGGCGTCGGCGCGATCATCGCGATGACCGAATCGGGTGGTACCGCGCGCTTCCTCTCGCGCTTCCGCTCGCACGCGCCGATCTACGCGTTCTCGCGCCACGGCGGCGCGCGCCGGCGCATGGCGCTGATGCGCGACGTGTACCCGATCGACTTCGACAGCCGCGGCATGGCATCGCGTGACGCCGCGCGGGCCGCCGTGCGCCACCTGTTCGACGCCGGGCAGCTGGTCGCGGACGAGCGCGTGATCTTCACCAGCGGCGACACCATGGAGCAGCACGGCGCGACCAATACGCTGCGCCTGCTGCAGGTGGGCGAGGGCGGCAAGGCCGAGGGGCTGGGCGAGCTCTAATCGATAGGAGTGAATGCGCATGCATGGATACATTGCTGGCCTGGTCCTGTCGGCGGCGGCTGCCACGGTCGCGGCCGCCGAAGCGGTCCCCGCGCGCGTCGATGCCGCCGCGCTCGGCGGCTACTGGATCGCGGCGCAGCCATTGCAGCCCGCGTTGCCCCCACAGGCCGCGATGAACGAGCTTGAAGGCTGTTATGTCGCCGAGTTCGATATCGACCCTTCCGGCCGCGCCCGCGATGCGCGCATCGCGTACTCGCAGGCGAAGGTCAGGCGGACGTCATGGTTCGGCATGCGGCCGCGCGACGTGGCCCGGTCGAAGAACGAAACGCTCAAGGCGCAGGAACGGGCGATCCTCGACGCGGTGCGGGCCATCACCTACGCGCCCGCGACCGGCAACGCGGGACGCATTCCCGTGCGCACCCGCACGGTGCCGATCGTCGTTTCCATGCTCTCGTTGGCCGATCCGGGGAACGCCGAAGCCGTGCTGAAGGCCAAGGCCGCGCACGAAGCCCGGCGCGAGGCGTTGTTCGACATCTGCCTGGTCCAGTCCAAGTAGGAAAAACCGCAAGCCGGCTCATGATCCACGGGCCCAGGTCCTGCCGCGGGATCGCGGCCAGGGGCCCGCAAGTCCTTGATTTTGCGCCGGGACCCCGGCGCCGCGGCAATCTCCAGCCGCTATAATGCGCGGCTTCCCACCCGCACCGCAGGACTCCCATGAGCATCGAACAGCTCGCCGAAATCGCCCAGGCCATGGTCGCCCCGGGCAAGGGCATCATCGCGATCGACGAATCCACCGCTACCTGCGCCAAGCGCTTCGCCGGCGTGGGCATCGAGAACACCGAAGAGAACCGTCGTCGCTACCGCGAGCTGCTGCTCACCACGCCGAACCTGAGCGACTACATCTCCGGCGCGATCCTGTTCGACGAAACCATCCGTCAGTCCACCAGCGACGGCGTGCCGTTCGCCAAGTACATGATGGACAACGGCATGATCCCGGGCATCAAGGTCGACAAGGGCACCCACAACCTCGCCGGCTGCCCCGGTGAAGTGGTGACCGAAGGCCTCGACGGCCTGCGCGATCGCTTGGCCGAGTACTACAAGCTCGGCGCCCGCTTCGCCAAGTGGCGCGCGGTCATCAACATCGGCGACGACATCCCGTCGGGCACCTGCATCGAAGCCAACGCCCACGCGCTGGCGCGCTACGCCGCGCTGTGCCAGGAGCAGGGCCTGGTGCCGATGGTCGAGCCGGAAATCATCATGGACGGCTCGCACGACATCGACGAATGCTTCCAGGTCACCGAAGTGATGCTGCGTTCGCTGTTCGCTTCGCTGGTCGAGCACAACGTCGTGCTGGAAGGCTGCATCCTCAAGGCCTCGATGGTCGTGCCGGGCACCACCAGCGGCGAGCAGGTTTCGGTCGAGGAAGTCGCCGCCGCCACCCTGCAGTGCCTGAAGTCGACCGTGCCGGCGATCCTGCCGGGCATCGTGTTCCTGTCGGGCGGCCAGAGCGACGAGGCCGCCACCGCGCACCTCGACGCGATGAACCGCATGGGCCCGAACCCGTGGCCGCTGTCGTTCTCCTACGGCCGCGCCATGCAGGCCGCCGCGCTGAAGCTGTGGTCGCAGGACCTGGTCGGCAACTTCGCCGCCGCGCAGAAGACCGTGTATGCCCGCGCCAAGGACAACGGCCTGGCCGCGCTGGGCCAGTGGCAGAAGGCCGCGTAGGCGTCCTGCTTCATCGCGCGAAAACGCCGGCCTCGTGCCGGCGTTTTTGTTTGTCCGCGACGTTGGTTCGCGACGGGTTGTCCGCGACAGCTTGAAGCGGCATTCACGGTTGCCGCGCCAGGGCGTCGCGGTAGAGCGCCTGCATCCGTGCATCGAAGCCGCACAGCAGCACGCGTGCGGGCCGGGGTTGTTGCCGCAGCCAGTCGCTGGCCGCAGCGACGGCGACCCGCGCCGCCTGTTCCAGCGGATAGCCGAACACCCCGCAGCTGATCGCCGGGAAGGCGATGGAGTCGAGGCCGTGCGCCGCCGCGAGCTGCAGGCAGGCGCGATAGCAGCTGGCCAGCAGCGCCGCCTCGCCGGCGTTGCCGCCGTGCCAGACCGGCCCGACGGTGTGGATCACGTGCCGCGCCGGCAGCGCGTGCCCGCCGGTGATGCGCGCCTCGCCGGTTGGGCAGCGCACGTGGGGGCGCACGAAGGGAATGCGCCGGCAGTCCGCGTCCAGGCCGGGCCCGGCGGCGCGATGAATGGCGCCGTCGACGCCGCCGCCGCCGGCCAGGGCCTCGTTGGCGGCGTTGACGATGGCGTCCACGGCCAGACGGGTAATGTCGCCCTGGATGACTTCAACCGGCATGGCAGCGGCGGGCTCCGGGACGATGTTGCCGATTTTGCCGCATCGGGGCGCAACCATTGGCCCATACGTGGGGTCGCCCCCCGCCCGTAGAATCGGGCCCTTCTTTGTGTTCCCCGAGTCCCCATGCCTGTTTCCCTGCCTTCACGCCCGCATCGCGTCCTGCTCGCGCTCGGCCTCGCGAGCCTGCTCGCCGCTTGCGGCAAGGGTGACGCCGAGGGTGGGAAGGGCGGCAAGGGCGGTCAGCCGCCGGCGACGGTCAGCACCCTGCAGGTGCAGCCGGTGCGCTGGAGCGACGAACTGAAGGCGCTGGGCACCGCCAACGCGCGCGAATCGGTGACCATCACCGCCAGCGTGAGCCAGACCATCGCCAGCGTCGAATTCGACAGCGGCGACTACGTGAAGCAGGGCCAGCCGCTGGTCACGCTGGTGCAGGGCCAGCAGACCGCCAATGTCGCCCAGGCGCAGGCGCAGCTGCGCAACGCCGAGCAACTGTACGAACGCAGCCGCAAGCTCGCCGACCAGCAGCTGATCGCGCGCGCCGACCTCGACACGCAGCGCTCTGCGCTCGAAGCCGCGCGTGCGCAGGTGGCGACGCAGCGCGCCACCGTGGCCGATCGCGTGATCCGCGCGCCGTTCGCGGGGGTGCTCGGCCTGCGCCTGGTCAGCGCCGGTTCGCTGGTCACGCCCGGCACGCCGATCACCACGCTCGACGACGTCTCGACGATCAAGCTCGACTTCACCTTCCCGGAAGCGGCGTTGTCGCAGCTGGCGCTCGGCCAGCGCGTCAACGCGCGCAGTGAGGCCTGGCCGGGCGAAACTTTCGTCGGCACCGTGGCTTCGATCGATTCGCGCGTGGATCCGGTTTCGCGCGCCGTCACTGTTCGCGCGGAAATTCCCAACGCCGACGGCCGCCTACGCCCGGGCATGCTGCTCGACGTCGGCGTCGAGCGCGCCGCGCGCAACACCCTCGCGATCCCCGAACTCGCGTTGCAGCAGAACGGCACGGTGTCCAGCGTGTACCGCGTGGAAGCGGGCGACCAGGTCAAGGAAGTGCCGGTGAAGATCGGTTCGCGCCGCTTCGGCGAGGTCGAGATCGTGTCCGGGCTGAAGGCCGGCGACCGCATCGTCGTCGAGGGCACGGTCAAGCTGCGCGATGGCGCGAAGATCAAGGACGTCGGCGCGAACGCCGCTACGGGCGAGGCCCCGGATGCGGCACCGCAGGGTGCAGGCGCGGAAGGCACGCGGCCCGCCAAGGGGGGCTGAGCCATGCTGCTGTCCGACATCTCCATCAAGCGCCCCGTCTTCGCGACGGTGATGTCGCTGATCCTGATCGTGCTCGGCGTGGTGTCCTTCACCCGCCTGCCGCTGCGCGAGCTGCCCGACGTCGATCCGCCGGTGGTGTCGGTCAACACCAGCTACACCGGTGCGTCGGCGGCGGTGGTGGAAAACCGCATCACCCAGGTGCTGGAAGACGCGATCAGCGGCATCGAAGGCGTCGACCTGATCACCGCGACCAGCCGCAACGGTCGCTCCGACATCAACATCGAGTTCACCCTGACCCGCGACATCGAAGGCGCCGCCAACGACGTGCGCGATGCGATCAGCCGCGTCAGCAACCGCCTGCCCGAGGACGTCGACCCGCCGCAGGTCGCCAAGCAGGACAGCGACTCCTCGCCGATCATGTTCCTTAACCTCAGCGATCCCACGCTGACCGCGCAGCAGCTCACCGATTATGCCGACCGCAACCTCGCCGACCAGTTCTCGTCGATCGACGGCGTGTCCTCGGTGTTCATCGGCGGCGGCCAGCGCTACGCGATGCGCGTGTGGCTGGACGCGAAGGCGCTGAGCGCGCGCGGCCTCACCCCCGACGACATCGGTACCGCGCTGCGTCGCGAGAACATCGAACTGCCCGGCGGCAGCATCGAATCGCAGACCCGCGAATTCGCCCTGCGCGTGATGCGCGGCTACCAGACCGCCGAGAGTTTCGCCGGCCTGGTGGTGGGCAAGGGCAGCGACGGCCACGTCATCACCCTGGGCGAGGTGGCGAAGGTCGAACTGGCCACCGAAGAACGCCGCGCCTACTACCACGGCAATGGCGTGCCGCAGATCGGCCTGGGCATCGTCGCGACGTCCACCGCCAACTCGCTGGAAGTGGCGCAGAAGACCCGCGCGCTGGTGGCGCAGGTGTCGAAGAGCCTGCCCAAGGGCATGGAGATGACCGTGGCCTTCGATTCCACGGTGTTCACCGAGGCCGCGGTCGACGAGGTCTACACCACGCTGGCCGAGGCAATCGCGCTGGTGCTGCTGGTGGTGTTCGTGTTCCTGGGCAGCGTGCGCGCCGCGCTCATCCCCGCGGTGACGGTGCCGGTGTGCATCACCGCCGCGTTCATGGCGCTGTACGCCTGCGGCTTCTCGATCAACCAGCTCACCCTGCTGTCGCTGGTGCTGTCGATCGGCCTGGTGGTCGACGACGCGATCGTCGTGCTCGAGAACTGCCAGCGCCGCACCGACCTGGGCGAGCCGCCGCTGCTGGCGGCGATGCGCGGCACGCGCCAGGTGGCGTTCGCGGTGATCGCCACCACCATCGTGCTGATCGCGGTGTTCCTGCCGATCGCGTTCATGGAAGGCAACACCGGCCGCCTGTTCCGCGAACTGGCGGTGGCGGTGGCCGGCGCGGTGGCGATTTCCGGCTTCGTCGCGCTGACGCTGACGCCGATGATGTGTTCGCTGCTGCTGCGGCCGCATACGCACAAGGGTGGATTCAACAACTGGGTGAACGAGCGCCTCGACACGCTGACGCGCTGGTACCGCGGCCTGGTGCAGAAGGTGGTCGGGCGCGGCTGGCTGCTGGCCGCGGCGATGGTCGCCACGTTCGTGCTCAGCGGCGTGCTGTTCAAGCTGGTGCCGTCGGAACTGGCGCCGGCCGAGGACCGCGGCGACTTCAACGTTTCGATCACCGGCCCGGAAGGCGCGGGCTACGACTACATGGTCGGGCAGATGGCCGAGATCGAGAAACGCCTGCTCACCTACACCGGCGACGACAAGCCGCTGGCGCGCGTGATCACCCGCGTGCCGGGCGGCTTCGGCGGCCAGAACAGCGCGTTCAACAGCGCCCGCGCCACGGTGTTCCTGAAGCCGTGGGACGAGCGCGAGGTCACCACGCAGGAGGTGATGGACGACGTGCGCAAGTCGCTGTCCGACCTGCCGGGCGTGCGCATCACCGCGGAAGTCCGCCAGGGCCTGGTGCGCGGCTTCGGCCGGCCGGTGCAGTTCGTGCTGCGCGGACCGACCTACGAGACGATCGCGCAGTGGCGCAACCGCATGCTGCTGCGGATGGAAGAGAACCCGCGCCTGCTCAACGTCGATTCCGACTACAAGGAAACGCTGCCGCAGATCCGCGTCGAGATCGACAAGGCGCGCGCGGCCGACCTCGGCGTGCCGGTGCAGGCGATCGGCAACGCGCTGCAGACCATGCTCGGCTCGCTGCGCGCCGGCACCTACGAGAAGGATGGCGAGGAGTACTACGTCATCATGCAGGCGCCGCTGGAGAACCGCCGCAGCCTGACCGACATCACCGGCCTGTACGTGCGTTCGACCACCACCGGCAAGCTGGTGCCGCTGTCGAATCTGGTGAAGCTGACCGAGAACGCCGAAGCCGGCACGCTCAGCCGCTTCAATCGCATGCGTGCGATCACGTTGAGTGCGGGCCTTGCGCCCGGCTACACCGTCGGCGAGGCGCTGGAATACCTGCGCGGCATCGCCGCCGAGGAACTGCCGCCGGAAGCGCAGGTCGACTACCGTGGCGAGTCGCGTGAGTTCATGAAGTCGAGCGGCGCGATCTTCTTCACCTTCGGCATGGCGCTGCTGGTGGTGTTCCTGGTGCTGGCGGCGCAGTTCGAGAGCTTCCTGCACCCGCTGGTGATCATGCTGACGGTGCCGCTGGCGATGCTCGGCGCGCTGCTCGGGCTGACCATCTGGGGCGTCAGCCTCAACCTCTACAGCCAGATCGGCATCGTCATGCTGGTCGGCCTGGCGGCGAAGAACGGCATCCTGATCGTCGAGTTCGCCAACCAGCTGCGCGACGAAGGCCGCTCGGTGCTCGAAGCGATCATCGAAGCGGCGACGGTGCGCCTGCGCCCGATCCTGATGACCTCGGTGGCGATGATCTGCGGCGCGGTGCCGCTGATGCTGTCCACCGGTGCCGGCGCCGCCAGCCGCGCCAGCATCGGCGTGGTGATCGTGTTCGGCGTGGCGTTCTCGACGCTGCTGTCGCTGTTCGTGGTGCCGGCGTTCTACGCCCTGCTCGCGCCGTACACGAAGTCGCCGGATGCGGTCGCGCACGAGCTGGAGAAGCTGGAAGCGAGCACGCCGCCGGTCGTCGGACACTCGTAAGCCGTGGTTGGAGCGGCGCGGCGCAGCCATGGCGCCGCCCCTCCGCGTCGAAGCGGTAAGCTGCACGCATGTCCGATCAACGCCCCCGCCCGCCGCGTCGCCCGCCTGGCGCCGGCCCCTGGAAATCCGCGCCGTCGTCGCCGTCCTCCCCGCCGCGCGAGCGCACGCCGCGTCCGCACGACGCGCCGCGCGCTGCCCATCACCACGCGCCACGCGCGCCTGCGCACGATCACGACGATCCGTGGCAGGACGACGCTGGCGAGCACGCGATGCACCCCTCGCGCGCGCGCCGCGATCTCGAGCTGCGCCTGTATGGCCTCAATGCCATCCACGCCGTGTTCGCGCGCCGGCCGCAGGCGATCCGCAAGCTGTACCTGATCGAGTCGCGCATTCCCGCGCTGCAGCCGCTGCTGAAGTGGTGCGTCGCCCACCGCGTGGGTTACCGCGTGGTGGAAGAGGGCGACCTCGATCGCCTCGCCGCCAGCACGCACCACGAAGGCGTGGTCGCCGACGTGCTGCGCGAAGAGCCGCAATCGTTGTCGACCTGGCTGCGCGACCTCGGCGCCGGCCCGCAATGCGCGCTGTGGCTCGACGGCGTCGGCAACCCGCACAATTTCGGCGCGATCCTGCGCTCGGCGGCGCACTTCGGCGTCAGCGCGATCCTGCTGCCCAAGCATTCGCCGCTCGCGCTCTCCGGCGCCGCCGCGCGCGTGGCCGAAGGCGGCGCCGAAGCGGTACCGATGGTGCGCCTGGGCCGCCAGGACAATTCGCTGGCGCAGTTGCGCAGCGCCGGTTTCGCGCTGGCGGCGACCGTGGTCAAGGGCGGCAGTGACGTGTTCGAGGCGACGTTGCCGCAGCGGCTGGTGTTCGTGATGGGCAGCGAAGGCGAGGGCATGGACCGCGAACTGGCGGCCGCCTGCGACACGCGGGTGTCGATCCCGGGCAGCGGCGCGGTGGAAAGCCTCAACGTGGCCGCGGCCACGGCGGTGTTGCTGGCGGCCTGGCGCGCGCGGTTGTAACGCGCAACCCGACGATCCGACCCAGCCTACGAAAAAGCCCGGGATTCCCGGGCTTTTTCGCGTCGCTGCACGTGCATTCCTATTCCGACGGCGGCGAAACCGGCTTCGCTTCGCTGCCGAAGTCGCCGTCCGCGCTCGCCGCGAGGTAGGCGAACACCGCGTATGCGGCGACGTTCTGCGCCAGCGCCTTGGGCTCGATCTTGTCGAGGGTGTCGTCCGGCGTGTGGTGGTAGTCGAAGTAGTCGCTGCCGTCCTGGCGCAGCGTCGCCCAGGCCATGCCCTGCGCGGCGAACGGGCTGATGTCCGGACCGGGGCCGCCTTCGGTCGGCGTGTGCGCGATGCCCAGCGGGGCGAGTGCTTCGGCGATCTGCGTCACCGCGCCCTGCGCGTAGTCCGGCGCGCCGCTGCGGAAGGCGTAGATGCGGCCGGCGCCGAAGTCGCTTTCCGCGGCGAGCTGGTGCTTGCGGATGGCGCCGAGGTGCTTCGCCGCGTATGCCTTGCCGCCGTAGAGGCCCTGTTCCTCGTTGGCGAAGGCGACCACGCGGATGGTGCGCGCCGGGCGCTGCTTCATCTGGCCGATCAGCGCGCCGGCAGCCATCGTCAGGCCCACGCCCGCGCCGTCGTCGATGGCGCCGGTGCCCGGATCCCACGAATCCAGGTGGCCGCCGATCAGCACGACCTCGTCGGCCTTGCCGCCCTTGCGTGCGCCGGTGATTTCGCCGACGACGTTGTGCGAGAGCGCCTCGCCGTTCCAGCCGCAGTCGAGCTCCACGCGCACGCGCACGGGGCCGCGTGCCACCAGCCGCGCGAGCTGGTCGGCATCGGGCAGCGACAGCGCGGCCGACGGCACCGGGGTCAGGCCTTCGTCGAAGCGGGTGATGCCGGTGTGCGGGTTGCGGTGCGAATCGGTGCCGGCCGAACGCATCAGGAACGCCGCCGCGCCGGCGCGGATCGCCGCGGACGGTCCGCGGCTGCGCACGCGGCTGCCCATGCCGTATCCCGCACCGTCGCGGGCGCGCGCCATGGTGTGGTCGACGAAGGCGATCTTGCCGGCCAGCGAGCCGGCCGGCGCCGCTTCCAGCGATGCGAGGTCGGCGAAACGCACGACTTCGGCCTCGACCGTGCCACCCGGGCTGCCGCCCAGGGCGAGGATCGACAGCCGCTGCGCGTGCGCGCCGAGCACGGCGGCGTGCTCGCTGCGGCGTTCCCACTTCGGGAAGCGCACCTCTTCCAGCCACACCTTGTCGTAACCCAGTTCCTTGAACTTGGCCTGCGCCCACTGCACCGCGCGCGCATCGGCTTCGCTGCCGGCGAGGCGCGCGCCTACCTCGGTGGTCAGCGATTCGGTGATCTCGTAGCCGAGGTTGCTGGCCAGCGCCTGTTCGCGCAGCTGCGAGGCCCGGGTCATCGCCGCGTCCGGAATGGTGGTGGGGCGTTGCACGGCCTGTAGCGGCGCGGCGAGAGCATGCAGGGGTAAAGCTAGAACCAGGGAAGTGGCAAGAACCCACGGCACAACGCGCATCACGGCTCCTTTGGCGAACTTTGTTGGCAAGAAAAAACGCGAAGGCCGCGAGCTTAACCGCCCGCGGCCCTGTTCCGTTGTGCGCCACGCCATGGCAGGCGTGAAAGTTTTTGGCGGCAGCCGCGAATGTCGCTCGTGGCCGCCGCCGTGCCGCCGTCAGCGCTTGAGCGAATCGCGGATCTCGCGCAGCAGCAGCACTTCCTCGGCCGGCGCCGCCGGCGCGGCCTCGGCCGGCTTGCGCATGCGGTTGACGGCCTTGACCACGATGAAGATGGCGAACGCGATGATCACGAACTGGACGATGGCATTCACGAATTCGCCCAGACCGAGCGCGACCGCCGGGATTTCCTTGCCGGCCGCGTCCACGGTGGCTTCCTTCAGCGTGACCGCCCACTTGGAGAAGTCGACGCCACCGATCAGCAGGCCGATGGGCGGCATGATGATCTTGTCGACGAACGCGGTGACGATCTTGCCGAACGCCGCGCCGATGACCACGCCGACGGCGAGGTCGAGTACGTTGCCGCGCGAGACGAATTCCTTGAACTCCGCAATCATGCCCATCTGTGTTCTCCCGGTTGGACGGTGGGTGGCGTGGCCGACTATACCGAAGCGATGGCAGGCAGGATGCGGCCGTGCAGCACCAGCGCCATGCGCCCGTCGCCCGCATCCAGTCGTGCCTCGACGCTGTCGCCTGGCAGCAGCGGACCCACGCCCGCAGGCGTGCCCATGAAGATCAGGTCGCCGGCGCGCAGCGCGTACAGCTTCGACAGCGCGTGGATGATGTCGGCGACGTTCCAGATCAGGTCGGACAGCGCGCCGTGCTGGCGCACCTCGCCGTTGACGCGCAGCGTGAGCGCATGCGCGTCGAGCGCGCCGAGTTCCGCCGCGGGCACGATCGCGCCGATCGGCGCGGCGTGCTCGAACGACTTGCCGGTATCCCACGGCAGGCTCTTCGCCTTCGCCGCGGCCTGCAGGTCGCGGCGGGTGAGGTCGAGCCCGACCGCGTAGCCGTACACGAGCGACATGGCGTCGGCGGTCGCGATGCCGCCGGCCGGCGCACCGCGGCCGAGCGCGACCACGAGTTCGACTTCGTGGTGCAGCTCGCGCGTGCCGGGCGGATAGACCACCGCGCCGTCGGTGACGATGGCGTCGGCGGGCTTGAGGAAGAAGGTGGGATTGCCGCGTTCGGCCGCGGAAGCGGGGGCGGCTGCACCCATCTCACGCGCGTGCTCGGCGAAGTTGCGACCGACGCAGTAGATGCGATGGACGGGAAACTGGCTGTCGGGCGGGAGGCCGGTGCCCTGCACCGGCACGCGCGGTTGCGGCGCGGCGACGACGACGTCGGGCATGCGTCAGCGCGGCAGCGAGACGGGATCGACCACGCGGAATTCGCCGTCGAGCACGCGCGCGTCACGCGCGCCGCGCTCGTTGAGAGCCGGCTTGCCGCGCTGCTTCCACAGCTTGAACAGCAGGCCGGCGCCGATCATCGCGGCACCGACGAACACGCCGAACATCACCAGCACCGCCAGCAGCGCCAGCCCGACCAGGCCGAGGACCACGCGCAGCACGCGATGGCGCGGCTTGCGCGGTGCCGAGAACGCGGTGCGCATGCGCGCATTGAACTGGTCGAAGCGGAAGGCGTGGGCAAACATGCGTGGACTGACCCCTGTGGTGACACAATCCGGTCACGGGACCGGGGCCGCAGTATCGACGGCCGCCCCGGACAGAGTGTGAGAACTGCGTTAAACATTGAGACCGTGGACACAAACCAGCCCTCTGCGCGCACCGCCCTGGTCGCCTTCGACGCCATCGTCGACGGCGGTTTTGCCGAATCCGAGGCGGTCGTCGATGGCGATGCCGAATCGCTGATCCTGTACCGGCAGGGCGATGCCGTGCGCGCGTGGATGAACATCTGCCCGCACGCCGGGCGCCGGCTCGACTGGGCGCCGGGACAATTCCTGAAGAGCAAGGATGGCCTGCTGGTGTGCGCGGCGCACGGCGCCAGCTTCGAGCTCGCGCACGGCGAATGCGTGGCCGGGCCGTGCCGCGGCGAAGCCCTGCGTGCGGTGGTCGTCGAAGTGCGCGACGGCAAGGTGTGGCTGGCGTAAGCGCGCGCGGACGCGCGGCGCGCTTCAGCGGATGACCAGCTGCACCATCGCCACGCTCACCGCGATGTAGACCAGCGACAGCGGTCCGCCGATGCGCCACATTTCCTTGCCGGTGTAGCCGGCCGGGCCGACGATCATCGAGACCACCGGGTTCGACGCGGTCATGAAGTTGTTGGACGCCGACAGCGCGACGATCAGCGCGAACGCGGTCGGATTGCCTTCCGCGGCGAGCGCGAGGTTGATCGCCAGCGGCACCATCACGATGGTGGCGCCGACATGGCTGATCACCAGCGAGAACGCGGTGGTCAGGATGCCCACCAGCAGCTCCAGCACCCACACCGGCGTGCCGCGCGGCAGCTGTTCCAGTGAATGCCCGGCCACCCACGCCGCCGCGCCGCTGGAATCCATCGCCCAGCCGAGCGGGATCAGGCACGCCATCAGGAACACGGTGCGCCAGTTGATCGCGGAATAGGCCTCGTCGATGTGCAGCACGCCGGCGATCAGCATGCCGGCCACGCCGGTCATCAGCGCGATCGACACCGGCAAGCGCGAGGACAACGCCAGCAGCATCGACACCGCGAAGATGGCGAGCGCGATCTTCAGCTTGTGCGGCCGCTGCTCGCCCTTCGGGTAATCGGTGACGACGACGAGGTCCTTGCTCTGCGCGGCTTCGGCCAGGTCGGTCCAGATGCTGTGCAGCACCAGCATGTCGCCGCTGCGCAGGCTCACGCTGCGCAGGTCCTCGCGCAGCACCTGCTTGTCGCGGTTGACCGCCAGCAGGCTCAGTCCGAGGTTCTTGCGCAGGCCCAGGTCGCCGGCCTTCATGCCCAGGAAGCGCGAGGTGGGCGGGATGACCGCCTCGGAGATGCCGGCGCGACTGGGGTTGAACAGGTCGGCGAAGTTGCGCAGGCGCGAACTCAGGCGCAGGAAGTTGTTCTGGGCGAAATCGGCGACCGCCTGCCTGTCGCCCATGGCACCGAGCACGCTGCCCACCCAGATGCGCGCTTCGGCAGGCGGCGCCAGCCGCGATTCGTCGCCGGTCTTGAGCGCGAGCAACAGCGGTGCGCCGCGCAGGGCTTCGGCTTCCCCGACCGACATGCCCACCAGCGGGCTGTCGGCGCCCACCGTGAGTTCGTAGACCTCGCCTTCGATGCCATAGGTCTTGGCGAAGTAGCTCTGCGTGCGGGCGGGCGTTGCGCCGCCGCCGGTGTCTTCCTTGCCGCGCAGGCGCTTGTCGCCGAACCAGTGGAAGTAGCCGAGCGAGGTGGCGAGCAGCGCCAGGCCGATCGGCAGCGGCGCGAACATCTTCAGTGGTTCGATCGTCGCCGCGCCCGAGGGCAGGTTGGCGTTGGCCGCGACCAGCAGGTCGTTGAGCAGCATCAGCGGCGAGTTGCCGACCATGGTCAGCGCGCCGCCCATCACGATCGCGGCCGCGATCGGCAGCAGCAGGCGCGGCAGCGACAGGCCCGTGCGCGAGGACAGGCGCGAGGCGACGGGCATGTACAGCGCCATCACCGACGGGTTCTGCATGAAGGACGAATTCAGGCCCGCGATCGCGGTGGTGAACAGCAGCAGGCGCTGCTCGATGCCGTTCGAGCGTCGCAGCAGCCAGCCGGCGAGGCGGTTGAGCGCGCCGGTGCGGTCGAGCCCGGCGCCGAGGATCATCGTCGCGATGATGCTGATGACGGCGTTACCGGAGAAGCCGTTGAACAGCAGCTCCGGTTCGACCAGCCCCGACAGGCCCAGCAGCACCAGCACGACCAGCGCGACGACGTCGGCGCGGATGCGCTCGAACAGGAACATCACCATCGTGAAGCCCACCAGCCCGAGGACGAGCTTCATGTCGGTGGTGAGCGGGAGGGCGGTGTCCATGCCGGGCGGTCAGCGCATCATCAGTTCTTGTCGTAGAGAAGATCCCAGACGCCATGGCCGAGCTTCTGGCCGCGGGTCTCGAAATGCGTTTGCGGGCGCCATTCCGGGCGCGGCACCGTCCCGCGCTCCCCGGCGCGATTGACGATGCCCGGTGTTGCATCGAGCACATCCCACATCTGCTCGGCATAGTCGTGCCAATCGGTGGCGAGGTGCAAGCGACCGCCATGGGCGAGCTTGGCCACGATCAGGCGCGCGAACTCCGGTTGCACGAGGCGGCGCTTGTTGTGGCGCTTCTTGTGCCAGGGGTCGGGGAAGTAGATGCGGACCTCGTCCAGCGAGCCGTCGGCGATCTCGTTGCTCAGCACTTCCACCGCGTCGTGGTGGTACAGGCGCACGTGGTCGCTGCCGTCCTGCGCCAGCGCGTTGAGCAGGCGGCCGACGCCGGGGGCGTGCACCTCGATGCCTATGTAGTTGCGCGACGGGTCCTGCTGGGCGGCGAAGCGCAGCGCCTCGCCATTGCCGAAGCCGATCTCGACCACGCGCTTCGCGCTGCGGCCGAACGCGGCGTCGAAGTCGCGCGCTTGCCCGGCGTAGTCGAGGCCGAAGCGCGGCCACAGTTCGTCGAACGCGCGCTGCTGCGCCGGCGTGAACCGGCCCTGGCGCAACACGAAGCTGCGGACCTTGCGAACGCCTTCTTCGACGGTGAAGGGCTTGGGCGGGGTCTTCTTTTGCTCCTGATCGGCCATCAGGCGATCAGCCCATCCACCGGCGACGAGGCGCTGGCGTAACGCTTGCGCGGAATCCGTCCGGCCTTGAACGCGGCGCGGCCGGCTTCCACGGCCAGCTTCATCGCATGCGCCATCAGCACCGGATCCTTCGCGCCGGCGATGGCGGTGTTCATCAGCACGCCGTCGCACCCCAGTTCCATCGCGATCGCGGCATCCGAGGCGGTGCCGACGCCGGCATCGACGATGATCGGCACCTTCGCGTTCTCGATGATCTCGATCAGGTTGTAGCGGTTCTGCACGCCCAGGCCGGAACCGATCGGCGCAGCCAGCGGCATCACCGCGACGCAGCCGATCTCCTCCAGGCGCTTGCACAGGATCGGATCGTCGCTGGTGTAGACCATCACGTCGAAGCCGTCCTTCACCAGGATTTCCGCCGCGGCCAGCGTCTGCACCACGTCGGGGTAGAGGGTCTTCTGGTCGCCGAGTACCTCGAGCTTGACCAGGTTGTGGCCGTCGAGCAGTTCGCGGGCGAGCCGGCAGGTACGCACCGCATCGTCGGCGGTGTAGCAGCCGGCGGTGTTGGGTAGGATCGTGTATTGCTGCGGCGGCAGCACGTCGAGCAGGTTGGGTTCGCCCGGGTTCTGGCCGATGTTGCTGCGGCGGATCGCCACGGTGACGATCTGCGCGCCGGCGGCATCGGTGGCGCGGCGGGTTTCGTCGAGATCCTTGAACTTGCCGGTGCCGGTGAGCAGACGGGACGAATAGGCCTTGCCGGCGATGACCAACGGGTCTGCGGGCGGCATGAAGAGTGCGGGGAGCGTCATCCGCGGATTTTAGCAGCGGCGTCGTGGGCCCCGCTGCGTCGATCGCGGGCCGCTGGAAATAACCGTCCATCGCCCGGGCGCGCGGACATGGCCGCCCCGGGCGTGCGCCTGCGTTGGGATGAATCGGCAGGAAGCGTTACAGCCCGGACCCGGAACGTTCCCCTGCGTTCCCCCGGCACGACTCTCTTGCTACGCGCGGTTTACACCGTGCGGTACGCCAATGGCACACCCGGTGCGAGCCGGGGCCGCAAAGCCACGGATCCCGGACGACTCCCTCCGTCCGGGATGGCCGGGCTTCCTTACCGCCGGTGTCTACCGCGCGTCACCTGAGCCGTTGCGGTGTCAGCCACCGCCCAGGGCGTGCACGATCTCGATCCGGTCGCCTTCGCCGAGCCTGTGCTCGCCATGCCGGCTGCGCGGCACGATCTCGCCGTTGATCTCGACCGCGACCCGGCGTTCGCCCAGGCCCTCGGCCTGCAGCAGTTCCAGCACGGTCAGCGGGGTGGCGAGCGCACGCGGCTCGCCGTTCAGAACGATTTCCATGCCGCCATTGTCGTCTCCCGCCGCGATCGCGGCCAGCGGCCATGCCGCGCCGCGGCTTGTGCGCCGCGTCACGGCATGCTTCGATGCGTCGCCATGCGGCCGCGTACGTCAAGCCGCGTGCAAACCAATCCAGACCAATAAGAAATTCGGACTCATTTAGGGAGAGAGATGATGAAGAAGCCTGCCCGCCGCCTGCTTGCCGCCGCCCTGGCGCTGGCTACGGCGCCCGCTTTTGCCGGTCCGTTCACGCAGACCGTGTTTTTCGGCGACAGCCTCACCGACTCCGGTTTCTACCGGCCGTTCCTGGTGCAGAACGCCGGTCCCAGCGCCGCCACCGTGGGCCGCTTCACCACCAATCCGGGCCTGGTCTGGGCGGAATACCTCGCCAACTACTACGGCACCAACGCCGCACCGGCATGGGGCCTGACCAATACCGGCATCGTGGCCGATACCGGCAGCAACTACGCCGCGGGTGGCGCGACGGTCAAGCCGGGTCCCGGCTTCCCGCCGTCGGTGCCGACGCAGTTCGCGCCCTCGCTGGGCACGCAGGTGACCGCGTATCTCGCCCGCAACGGCGGCAGGGCCGACCCGAACGCGCTCTACACGGTGTGGGGCGGCGCGAACGACCTGTTCTTCGCGCTCAATGGCGCGATCACCACCCAGCAGTTCCTTGGCTCCGCGCAGACCCAGGTCGGCCTGGTCAACACGCTGACCGTGGCGGGCGCGCGCTACATCCTGGTGCCGACCATGCCGGACGTCGGCCTGACCCCGTTCGGCCTGTCGCAGGGTGCGGCCGGTTCGGCGGGCATCACCGCGCTGGTCAACGGCTACAACCAGACCCTGTTCGGTGGGCTCGCGCAGCAGAACCTGCGCGTGATCCCGCTCGACACCTTCCACCTGCTGCGCGAAATCAGCGCCGCTCCGGCGACCTATGGCTTCAACAGCGCCACGATTCCGGCCTGCGCCGGCACCTCGCTGACCTGCGTGAGCGTGGGCAGCGGTCGTGCCTTCGCCGACGGTGTGCACCCGAGCAGCGAAGCGCACGCGATCCTCGCCCAGTACGCGGTCTCGGTACTCGAGGCGCCAGGCCAGGTCGCGCTGCTGCCGAACTCCGCCTCCATGGTCGGCCGTTCGCGCGCCGAACGCGTCGCCGCCCACGCCAGCGCGCCGCAGGCCGATGGCATGAAGTGGTGGAGCGACGTGCGTGGCGACTTCCAGCGTTACGGCGACGGCGATGTCTACGACGGCGCCGGTCCCACGCTGACGTTCGGCGTGGACTGGAACAGCGGCAACTTCGTCTACGGCGCGTTCGCCGGCTACGGCCGCCAGGGCATGGATTTCGGCCAGCGCAAGGGCAGCTTCGACCAGACCGACCTCACCCTCGGCGGTTTCGCCGGCTGGTACGGCGAGGGCGGCGGCTGGGTCAATGCGCAGCTGAGCTGGAGCCAGGTCGACTTCGACGTCGACCGCGAAGTGGTCCTCGGTCCGGCGGTGCGCAAGCACAGCGGTTCGGCCGACGGCGAGAACCTGACCGGTGGCGTGAGCGCCGGCTGGGAGTTCGGTGAAGGCGCGCTGCGCCATGGTCCGGTGCTGAGCGTGCTTGCGCAGCGCATCGACGTCGACGGCTACGCCGAAGACGGCGCGGATCTCTCCACCGCGCTGGCCTATCCCGACCAGAGCTTCGATTCGCTGATCGGCAGCGTGGGCTGGCAGGCGAGCTACGTCATCAACGACCACCTCCAGCCGTACGCGCGCCTGACCGCCGACCGCGAGTTCGAGGATGCGCCGGAAGAAGCGTTCGCACAGCTGCAGTCGATGCCGGGCACCGCGCCGTACGCGGTGCCGGGCGTGCAGTTCGACCAGGACTACAGCACGCTGACCTTCGGAGCGCGCACCAAGCTGTTCGGGCTCGACGCCAACATCGGCACCAGCGTCACCGCCGGGCAGAAGGGCGCCAACCACGCGACGCTGTTCGCAACCATCGGTTCGAACTTCTGACGATAGCGGTACGCGCGACATGCGAAGGGCCCCGCGGGGCCCTTCGCTTTTTGCGGCGTCCGCGTTGCCAAGCCGGCGAGGCGGGGCATAGACTCTGCCGCCAGGCGGGTGTAGTTCAATGGTAGAACTTCGGCTTCCCAAGCCGATAGCGTGGGTTCGATTCCCATCACCCGCTCCAACTTCAATGCTTCCGGAACGGCGATTCGCCAGCGGTCCGCAAGCAACAAAACCGTAACGGCAGTCGCGTCAGAGTGACTGCCGTTTTTTCTTTTCCGGGATCTCGTCGTGGCGCATCAGGTTGCCCAAGGAAACGACGGTCGCATCGCGTTGGGTTGGCGCGAATGGGCCAGCCTGCCGCGGCTCGGCCTGCCTGCGGTGCGTTGCAAGATCGACAGCGGCGCACGCAGTTCGGCGCTGCATGTCGATCGCTGCTGGCGCTTCATCGAGCGCGGCGTGCCGTGGGTCGGGTTCCAGCTCAGCAACGACGGCCATGGCGAGGCGCTGGTGCAGGCGGTCGCGCCGGTGTTCGATGAACGCGACGTCATCGATTCCGGCGGCCACCGCACCCGGCGCATCTTCCTGCGCACGACGCTGCAGCTGGCTGGCGTGGAGCGCGAGATCGAAATAAACCTGACAGATCGGCAGCGCATGCTGTTCCCGATGCTGCTGGGCCGCACCGCGATGGCGGACCTGTTCACCGTCGATCCGGCGCGCTCCTACCTGCACGGGCGCCGCAAGCTGGCGCACCACGGCGCCCCGGTTGCCCGGGCCAGCGATGTCGCGGCGATTCCCCTGTTCAACCGGCTTCCGGCCAGCGATTCCAGGCCCCTATGAAACTCGCGATCCTGTCGCGCAACAGCAAGCTGTATTCCACCCGGCGCCTGGTCGAGGCCGCCCGTGAGCGCGGCCACAGCGTGCGCGTGCTCGATCCGCTGCGCTGCTACATGCGCATCGCCAGCGACGGCTTCGCCATGCATTACAAGGGCCGTGCCCTCGCCGATTACGACGCGGTCGTGCCGCGCATCGGCGCGTCGGTCACCCGTTACGGCACCGCGGTGCTGCGCCAGTTCGAACTGATGGGCACCTACACGCCCAATCCCTCCGACGCGATCCTCAAGGCGCGCGACAAGCTGCGTTGCCACCAGCTGCTCGCGGCGCAGGGCATCGGCCTGCCGGCGACGGTGTTCGGCGACAACCCCGACGACACCCACGACCTGCTGGCGATGCTCGGGCCGCCGCCGCACGTCATCAAGTTGAACGAAGGCACCCAGGGCGCGGGCGTGATGCTGACCGAGAAGCCGTCCGCCTCGCGCAGCGTCATCGAGGCCTTGCGCGGTCTCTACGCCAACTTCCTGGTGCAGGAGTTCGTCGCCGAGGCCAAGGGCGCGGACCTGCGCTGCTTCGTGGTCGGCGACGCGGTGGTGGCGGCAATGAAGCGGCAGGCGCCGAAGGGCGACTTCCGTTCCAACCTGCACCGGGGCGGCACCGCCAAGGGCGTGCGCGCGAGCGCGGTCGAGCAGGAGGTGGCGATACGTGCCGCGCGTGCGCTCGGTCTCGGCGTCGCCGGTGTCGACCTGATCCGCTCCAAGCGCGGACCGCTGGTGCTCGAAGTGAATGCGTCGCCGGGCCTGGAGGGCATCGAGGAGGCCAGCGGGGTGGACGTGGCCGGGGCGGTGATCGAGTTCGTGGGCGGCCGCTCGCGGCGCCCCCGGACCCGCCCGACCGGGGCAGGGCGGTCCCTCGCTGAAAAAATGGCCGTCGGAAATTACTTTTAGCAATCAATCGCTTAATTGTTAAATGCTGGCGCGGCGCGAATGCCGGCCGGGTCAAATAACGAAATTTTACATGCCCCTTTTAACGGACTTTTAGTTCCGGCAGGCGTAGCCTGAGCACACCGGAATCCCGCTGCTTCCTCGTCAACAGTCGGTCGCAGGATGACGGTAATCGGGGCAACACCCTTTTTGACCCGGATGCGGCGGCCCCGCATCCGGGTTTTCTTTTTTTCGTGATCGCGATGGGCGCATCGCCGCCCGCGAGCGCGCAAAACCGGCAGTCGGGGATCGTTTCACCCAGATTTGTTAAACGGGATTTGTTAATTTCACGCCAGACGCTCCGGTCGCATCGCGATCGCTACCGGAACCCGGCGACGACTGCACGGTCGAAGCCCTACCTGTATACGGACCGACACATGCGCATCCTCGTCATCGAAGACAATCAGGACATCGCAGCCAACCTCGGCGACTTCCTCGAGGACCGCGGCCACACCGTGGACTTCGCCGCCGACGGCATCACCGGCCTGCATCTGGCGGTCGTGCACGAATTCGATGCGATCGTGCTGGATCTCAACCTGCCGGGCCTCGACGGCCTAGAGGTCTGTCGCAAGCTGCGCAACGAGGCGCGCAAACAGACCCCGGTGCTGGTGCTGACCGCGCGCGATTCGCTGGACAACAAGCTCGCCGGTTTCGATTCCGGCGCCGACGACTACCTGATCAAGCCGTTCGCGCTGCAGGAAGTCGAGGTGCGCCTGAATGCGCTGGCGCGGCGCGGCCGCGGCGTGCAGACGCGCGTGCTCAACACCGCCGACCTCGAATACAACCTCGATACGCTGGAAGTGCGCCGCCAGGGCAAGCTGCTGCAGCTCAATCCCACCGCGCTGAAGATCCTGCAGGCGCTGATGGAGGCCTCGCCGGCGGTGGTGACGCGCCAGGAACTGGAAACGCGCGTCTGGGGCGAGGAGCTGCCGGATTCGGATTCGCTGCGCGTGCACATCCACGGCCTGCGCGCGGTGGTGGACAAGCCGTTCGACACGCCGCTGATCCAGACCCGCCACGGCATCGGCTATCGCATCGCCGCGCCCGAGAACGGCTGACGCGGGCTCGCGAGGAGCGCAGGGGACGTGATCGCGGAATCCGTGGCCGGGGCATCGCCGGCAAGCCGCGCGCGGTGCGCGCGGGCGGGCCTTGCCTGACATGGGCAACGAGTCCGCTCCCGTCGCCGCGCGCAAGCCGAAGCCGCGTTATCGGCGGCAGCTGCGCAGCCGCATCATCCTCGCGTTCGTACTGCTGGGGTTTGGCCTGACGGCGTTGTTCGCGTACGCGACCAACTGGACGCGCTCCCGCGTGGAGAACGCGCTGGTCGAGGACGTGATGAACCGCAACATCAGCGCGTACGCCGAGCAGTTCGCGCGCGACCCGGAAAACCCGCAGTTCGCGGTCGACCAGATCCGAGCCTTCGTCTATACGCCGGACAAGTTCGACTCGGTGCGCCTCAACCGGCCCGAGTGGTATGGCTTGCCCGACGGCATCCACGGCATCGTCGGCACCGACGAGCAGGGCCACCCGCTCAGCTACAAGCTCGCCGTGCGCAAGACGCCGCAGGCCTGGTTCTTCCTCGCCTACGACATGACCCAGACCATGCGCGGCGAGGAGCGCTTCAACCGCGCGATCTACCTTTCCGTGGTCGTCTTCACCCTGCTCTCGCTGGTGGTGGGCCTGTGGGCCGCGTCGCGCGTGATGAGCCCGGTGGTCGAACTGGCCAACCGGCTGCAGCAGTCGGGCAGCAGCTCCGAGCCCGAGGCGCTCGCCGCGCACTTCCCCGACGACGAAGTGGGGCAGCTCGCCGAAGCGCTCGACGACTACGCCGACCGACTGACCCACGTCGTCCAGCGCGACCGCGAATTCAACGCCGACGTGAGCCACGAGCTGCGCACGCCGCTGGCGGTGATCCGGGGCGCGGTGGAGTTGCTGCTGTCGCGCCCGGAGATGGACGAGAAGACCCGCGCGCGCCTGCAGCGCATCCAGCGCGCCGAACAGCAGTGCACCGACCTGATCAGCGCGCTGCTGCTGCTCTCGCGCAACGAGCGCGGCCACGGCGCGACCGATGTCGGCAAGGTCGTCGAGCAGCTGCTCGACATCCACCGCGCGCAGCTGGGCGGCAAGCCGTTGGCGCTGATGCTGGAAGGCCAGCGCGGGCTGGTGGTCGATGCGCCCGAGGCCGCGGTCTCGGTGGCCCTGGGCAATCTCATCGGCAATGCGGTGAAGTACACGACGCAGGGCGAGGTGGTGGTGCGCATGCATCCCAAGGCGGTGGAGGTGATCGACTCCGGCCCGGGGCTGAGTGCGGAAGACGCGGCCAAGCTGTTCGAGCGCGGTTACCGCGGCACGCACGCGGGCCACTCGCAGGGCGGGGGCATCGGCCTGTCGATCGTGCGCCGGCTGTGCGACCTCTACGGCTGGGACGTGCGCGTGCTGCCCGGCGGCACCCGCGGCGTGGTCGCGATCCTCACCTTCGGCCGCGACGCCAGCCTGGCCTAGGGGCATTCGCGCAACCGCGCCCGGCGGTCGGACAGGACGGTCCCGCGGCGTTTAGCCGGCGCTGGTGTCCACCGCCGCGACCGCGTCGAGCCGACCCCGCGTCGCGGCTTTGCCGGATCGGGCCACCCCGTGCGCGGAAATCGTTTGCAGGGCCGTGGATGGCACGCAGCGGTGCATTGGGCCGGTTGGCGGCGCTTGTTGCATTGCACAATATGGAGTCATCCCCCCGCACCGGACCCCTCATGGCGGATTCCCTCGCCCCGGCCGCACCGGCCACCGTCGCGCGCACGCCCGCTCCGGACGCGGTGCGGGCGATCCTGTTCGCCCTGGCCCTGGGCGGCTTCGCCATCGGCACCAGCGAGTTCGCCGCGATGGGGCTGATGCCGGACATGGCGCGCGACCTGGCGGTGAACGAACCCCAGGTCGGCCACGCGATCAGCGCCTATGCGCTGGGGGTGGTGGTCGGCGCGCCGCTGCTCGCGCTGCTCGGCGCGCGCCTGCGCCGGCGGCCGCTGCTGCTGGCGCTGATGGCGTTCTACGCGCTCGGCAACCTGGCCAGCGCGTTGGCGCCCGGCTACGCCTCGCTGCTGCTGTTCCGCTTCATTGCCGGGCTGCCGCACGGCGCGTACTTCGGCGTGGCGGCGCTGGTGGCCGCGTCGGTGAGCCCGCCGGAGCAGCGCGGCGTCGCCGTGAGCCGGCCGCTGCTGGGCCTGGCGATCGCGCTGCTGGTCGGCAATCCGCTGGTGACCTGGCTCGGCCAGTCGCTGTCGTGGCGTTACGCGTTCGGCGTGGTCGCGGCGCTGGCGCTGCTCACCGTGGCGATGGTGGCGCGCACGCTGCCTGTCGATCCCGCCGAGCCGCGCGCGGATCCGCTGCGCGAGCTGCGCGACTTCAACACCGCGCCGGTGTGGCTGACCCTGGGCATCGGCGCAATTGGTTTTGCCGGCATGTTCTGCGTCTTCAGCTACCTCGCGCCGACGATGATCCACGTCACCGGCACGCCCGAGGCGTGGACGCCGTTCGCGCTGGCCGCGTTCGGCGTCGGCGGGCTGCTCGGCAACCTGCTCGGCGGCAAGGTGTTCGACCGCTTCGGTTTCCGCGGCGCCGCGCTGTTGCTGGTGTGGTCGACGCTGGTGCTGCTGGCGTTCCCGCTGGCGGCGCGCTCGATCTACAGCCTGATCCCGGCGGTGATCGCGGTCGGCACGATGGGCGCGCTCGCGTCCGTCTTGCAGGCGCACCTGATCGACGTGGCGGGCAGCGCGCAGACCCTCGCCGCCGCTTCCAACCATTCCGCGTTCAACGCGGCCAACGCGCTGGGGCCGTGGCTCGGTGGCATGGCGATCACCGCGGGCTGGGGCTGGACTGCGACGGGTTACGTCGGCGCGGCGACGGCGGTCGGCGGGCTGCTGGTGTACGCGCTGGCGCGTCGGGTCGAAGGGCGGCGCGAGCGCCTGCAGGCGGCGTTCGATTGCGCCTGATCGCGATGCGCACATATCGCTGAAATCAAAAAAGCCGGGGAATCCCCGGCTTTTTCCTGTGCCAGTGAAGCGCGGCTGCTTACAGCGGCTCGAGCCAGCCGTACTTGTCCGGGGTCTTGCCGTCGAACAGGCCGAAGAACAGCTCCTGGATGCGGCGCGTCACTGCACCCGGCTTGCCGGTGCCGACCTGGCGGCCGTCGACCGAGCGGATCGGGGTGATTTCCGCCGCGGTGCCGCACATGAACAGCTCGTCGCACAGGTACAGGTATTCGCGCGGCAGGTCGCGCTCGACGACTTCGATGCCGTTGTCGCGGGCGAGGGTGATGATGCTGTTGCGGGTCAGGCCATTGAGCAGGGCCGCGCTCACCGGCGAGGTGTGCAGCGCGCCATCGAAGACGAGGAACAGGTTCTCGCCGGCGCCTTCGCTGAGCAGGCCGGTGGACGCCAGCGCGATGCCTTCGCCGAAGCCGAGGCGGCGCGCCTCGCGTGCGACCAGCTGGCCCGACAGGTAGTTGCCGCCGGCCTTGGCGCCCGCGGGCAGGGTGTTGGGGGCGAAGCGCTGCCAGCTCGACACGCAGGCGTCGATGCCCTGTTCGACCACGCTGGCGCCGAGGTACTGGCCCATCTTCCAGGTGGCGACGGCGACGTCGGTCGGCGTGTCGGCGGACAGGCCGAAACCGCCCAGGCCGCGGTAGGCGACCGGGCGCAGGTAGTCGGTGGTGTTGTCGTTGGCCTTGATCACTTCACGGCAGGCGGCGTTGATCTCGTCCAGCGAATACGGGATCGCCATGTCGTAGATCTTGGCCGACGCGTACAGGCGCTTGTTGTGGTCGGTGAGGCGGAAGATCACCGGGCCGTTCGGCGTCTGGTAGCTGCGGATGCCCTCGAAGACGGACGAGCCGTAGTGCACGACGTGCGCCATCACGTGCGTGGTCGCCTCGGCCCAGCGCTTGATCTCGCCGTTGTGCCAGATCCATTCGGGGTATTGCGTGGCCATGCCGGTTCTCGCGGGGGAAAGACCGCTAGTTTAGCGCCCGGGGCTGCCGCACACGAACGGAAAAGGCCGCGCGGTTGCCCGCGCGGCCTTCCTTGTCCCGACTGGGAGTGCTGTTCAAAAGCCGCTGCTCAGCGGTAGCCGGCGACGGTCGCCTTGGTCTCCACCAGCACGCGCTGGTTGTGGCTCTTGTCGTAGCTGCCCATCGGTACGCCACCGTAGGTGACCGACGGGTTGGACCAGTAGTTCAGGCGCGGGCAGCCGGCGCCGGCGCAGTTGTAGGCCATGATCGTGCGCCAGGCGCTGCCCGGGGCCTGGTAGCCGTGGCCGTAGGCGTAGGGCGTGTTGGTGGGATCGTTGGTGGGGTCGTGGCGCGCGGACTGCAGGTGGCCGATCTCGTGGGCGAAGCTGTAGTAGCCGGTGATGCAGTCCCAGTACGCCGTGGCGAACGCGGTCGCGGCGGTGGAGCCGATGCCCGACGCCAGGCCGCAGGCCGAGGCGTCGTTCCCCACCAGCACCATCACGTCGGCGGCGTTGGCGTCGCGCACGGCGTGCACGTTGTCCATGTAGCCGTCGCTGGTGCCGCGGAAGCGCGACAGGTCGGTGCTCATGCCGACGGTGCCGTAGGTCGTGGTCGAGTAGTTGGCCAGCACCATGTTGATGCCGATGTTGGAGTTGACGTAGCCCTGGTTGGACTCGGCGACGGCCAGTTCGGTCAGTGCCTGCATGTCGCCGCCGTAAGCCGCGATCGCATCGTTGGTGGCGACGACCATCACGCGGATGGTCTGGGTCGGGCCCGGTTCCACCGGCGTGCCGCCGCCACCGCAGTTGGTGCGACAGGGCTTGCCCTTGGCGGTCACGTTGGTCCTGTCGCGCACGGCCTGCTCGAAGATGGCGCGGTAGGCGTCTTCGGGGTGGTCGGCGGGCATGCGGCTTTCGTCGACTTCGACGACCGCGGTCGCGCCGCTCGGCAGCGGACGGATGCGATACAGCTGGCCATCCACGCGGACGTTGCCAGTGATCTGGTTGCCGCGACGGACCAGCACGATATCGTTGAGCGGATCGGCGCCGGTTTCGCGCGGCGCATAACCGGTGCTGCGCGCGTGCTGCACGTGGCCGTACCACACGTCGCTGCCGCTGCCCGTGCGTTCGCTGCGGGAGCGGTTGGCGGTGATCGCGCGGCCGCCGACGGTCAGTTCGATCTGTGCGCCATCGCTGGCGCCGGCATCGACGTTGACCAGCTTGATGTCGCGCGTGCTGGGATTGGCGAGCAGCTGCTCGAGGGCGCGAGTGTTGCGCGCATCGGCCTGGCCATTGCCGGCCACGAACAGCGGCTTGCCGGCAGCACCGGCGACGCCGGCAATGAGCAGGCTGGCAGCGCCGGCCACGAGGGGAAGCGATCGGTTCATTGCAGCTCCTGTTGTGTGGCTGCGATGGCCCGGTCGCAGGAACGTGGATCGTTCGCGGCGAGTCTGGCAAAGGAAGCGAAGGGGTCGCACGCCGCGATGCAGCAGCGTTGGAGCGTACTGCGGGGTATGTTGCGCGGGCACGCCGCACGGTGGCGCCGAGGCGCGGGATCACGCCGCGACGTGTGCGACGAAACCTTCGACGCTCAGAAGCGCAGCCACCAGCAGCCGAAGTAGTGCGTCAGGCCGAACACCGTGCGCGAAGGCGTGGCGCTGTTGCCGACGGTCTGCTCGACGCGCAGCGCAACCGGATTGCGCCGCACCGTGGTCTGCGGATACAGGTCGCCGTCGGCCTGCGCGGGCGGCGCGGACGTGGCGACGCCATCCGCATCGTCGCTGTCGGCGGTTGTAGTTTCCGGTGCCGGATTGCTGGCCGGCATCACCGGGACGATGTCGACCAGCGGCCGGCTCGCGATCGCATCCAGGCGCATCCAGATCCGGTACCCCGCGTCGGCCGACGTGCCGGGCCAGTGGTACACGCCGGCCAGGCGGTTGGCATCGCGCGCGTCGATGGCGCTGGTCATCTCGAAGACGAGGTCCTGCAGCGTGCGCGCGCAGCCGCCGGCGCGCCGCACCCGCGCGGCAGCGGGCGCGTCGTCGCGCGGCAGGCGCTCGACGGCATCGACTTCGGTGCACTTGCGGTCGGTGAAGATGGTCTGCCCGCTCGCGGTCACGCAGCGCCGCACGTCCGCCTGCGCAGGCCGCGGCCACAGCGACAGCAGTGCGCAGAACAGCAGCAGGGGAAGGAGGGGACGGAGCGGCATGGCGGCAGCCTAGCGCCGCCGATCCGGTGCGGATAGTGCGGTGCCGCCCAGAACCGCACGCCGGTCAAGCCGCGATGAAGTAGCAGCCGGCGTAGCGACGCACGTTGAAGTCGACGATGCGCCCGCTGTGGTCGGCGAACACCAGTTGCATCAGGCCCGCGTCGCGCGGCATCGCATGCGCCGCGTCTTCGCCGGAGCCGATCCAGGCGGCGAGGAAGCGCGCGTCGCTCAGCGGTTGCGTCGACAACCGCTCGAGTTGCTTCATCACCGGCAGAGCCTGGCGCTGGTTCATGCCGGCCCAGTGGTAGCTCTCGGCAACGCGATTGACGTCGTGCAGCGCGAAGGCGCCGACCAGGTCGCGCGAAAGCTGGTCGGGAGAGCGCGCGCAACCGGCTGCTGCCGAACGGCGGCCGGGCACGACAACCTGCAAGGACGCGCCGGCATCCGCGTAGGCGCCCATTGCGGTGGCATCGGAGCGGCTTTCTGCCGCCGCCAGGGCCAGGCGAATGGCGAGGTCATCGGAAAGACGCGTCGGTTGCGCCTGGAACAACGCACAGGGCTTGTCGGTGTAGACGGCGTTGCCGTCGGTCGTTTCGCAGCGCTGGATGATCGAATCAGCGGGCGCGCCCACATCGCGCGAATGCGCCACGCCGAAGGCGGACAGGGCGAGAACCGGCAGCAAGGCAAGGGCAAGTGTTTTCACGACACGCGGCGTCTGGGGCACGCCGCGATCTTCCATGGCGCCGGGTCAACGACGCGTATGAAGCCGCCGATTCAGCCTGAACCTGTGCTGTTCGACGACGGAGGTTCAGCGACGTGCAAATGCAGTGATCGTCGCCGCGCGCAACCTCACTCCAGCCGCGCGAGCACGCCGAGCGTCGGCTTGGACAGATTGAGCGTGTAGAAGTGCAGGCCGGGGGCACCGCCGTCGATCAGCCGCTGGCACAGGCTGGCGACGAAATCCGAGGCGAATTCGCGCACGCTGTCGACGTCGTCGCCGAAGGCCTGCATGCGCTTGCCGATCCAGCGCGGGATCTCCGCGCCGCAGGCTTCGGAGAAACGGCGCAGCTGGGTGAAATTGGAGATCGGCATGATGCCCGGGACGATCGGCACGTCGATGCCGAGCCGGCGCGCATCGTCGACGAAGCGGAAATACGCGTCGGCGTTGTAGAAGTACTGGGTGATCGCGCCGTTCGCGCCGGCTTCCACCTTGCGCTTGAAGTTGCGCAGGTCGGCAAGCGCATCGTCGGCCTGCGGATGGCACTCCGGATACGCCGCGACTTCGATGTGGAAGAAGCCGTTGTATTCGGTGCGGATGAATTCGACCAGGTCGGAGGCGTAGCGGAAATCGCCGGCGCGGCCCATGCCCGACGGCAGGTCGCCGCGCAGGGCGACGATGCGCCGGCAGCCCATGGCCTTGTAGCGCAACAGCAGCTCGCCCAGTTCGGCGCGTGTGCCGCCGACGCAGGACAGGTGCGGCGCGGCGTCGAGGCCGTGGTGCGCGTGCAGGCGCTCGATCGTTTCCGGGGTGTACGACAGGGTCGAGCCGCCCGCGCCGAAGGTGCACGAGACGTAGTCCGGCTTGAGCGACTTGAGCCGCGCGGCGGTCTTGTCCAGCTGCGCGCGCTGTTCGTCGGTCTTGGGCGGATAGAACTCGAAGCTGAGGGCGGGGAGGGGCATGCGGCGGGCCGTGGATCGGGTTTTCCGGAAGTCTATCGCTTCATCGCGATGATAGGAAATAACGATCCGATAGGTAGCGCGACCGGCCGTTCGCCCGGCGTCCAATCAGGTGAGGGATGACGTCGGAGGTGGGCTGGCAGGCGCCGTCGTGCACAAAGAAAAACGGGCGCCGAAGCGCCCGTTTTCCGTACGGCCTGCCGCGTGATGGCGATCAGTAGCGGTAGTGATCCGGCTTGTACGGGCCTTCCACGGCCACGCCGAGGTAATCGGCCTGGTCCTGGGTCAGCGTGGTCAGCTTCACGCCGATCTTCTCCAGGTGCAGGCGCGCGACTTCCTCGTCCAGCTTCTTCGGCAGGATGTAGACGCCGACTTCGTAGTTGTCCTTGTTCGCCCACAGGTCCAGCTGCGCAAGCGTCTGGTTGGAGAACGAGTTGGACATCACGAAGCTCGGGTGGCCGGTGGCGCAGCCCAGGTTCACCAGGCGGCCTTCGGCCAGCAGGAAGATGCTGTTGCCGTTGGCGAAGGTGTACTTGTCGACCTGCGGCTTGATGTTGAGCTTCTTCGCGCCCGAGGCGTTCAGCGCATCGACCTGGATCTCGTTGTCGAAGTGGCCGATGTTGCAGACGATCGCCTGGTCCTTCATCTGCGACATGTGCGACAGCGTCAGCACGTCCTTGTTGCCGGTGGTGGTGACGTAGATGTCGCCACGGCCCAGCGTCGACTCGACCGTGTTGACCTCGAAGCCTTCCATCGCGGCCTGCAGGGCGTTGATCGGGTCGATCTCGGTGACCACCACGCGCGCGCCGTAGGCACGCAGCGAGTGCGCCGAACCCTTGCCGACGTCGCCATAGCCGCACACGACGGCGACCTTGCCGGCGAGCATCACGTCCATCGCGCGCTTGAGGCCGTCGGCCAGCGATTCGCGGCAGCCGTACAGGTTGTCGAACTTCGACTTGGTGACCGAGTCGTTGACGTTGATCGCCGGCACCAGCAGCTTGCCCTGTTCGGCGAGCTGGTACAGGCGGTGCACGCCGGTGGTGGTCTCTTCCGACACGCCCTTCCAGTCCTTGACCACGCCGGCGAAGAAGCCCGGACGCTCGGCATGGACGCGCTTGAGCAGGTTCTTGATCACCTGCTCCTCGTGGTTCGACGACGGGGTGTTGACCCAGTCGGAACCGTTCTCGAGCTCGAAGCCCTTGTGGATCAGCAGGGTGACGTCGCCGCCGTCGTCGACGACGAGTTCCGGACCCTTGTTGCCCGGGAAGGTCAGCGCGTCGAGCGTGCAGTCCCAGTATTCCTCCAGCGATTCGCCCTTCCACGCGAACACCGGCGTGCCCGACTTGGCGATCGCGGCGGCGGCGTGGTCCTGGGTCGAGAAGATGTTGCACGAGGCCCAGCGCACGTCGGCGCCGAGATCGCGCAGCGTCTCGATCAGCACCGCGGTCTGGATGGTCATGTGCAGCGAGCCGGTGACGCGCACGCCCTTGAGCGGCTTGCCAGCGGCGTACTTGCGGCGGATCGACATCAGGCCCGGCATTTCCTGCTCGGCGATGTCGATTTCCTTGCGGCCCCAATCGGCCAGCGATATGTCGGCAACCTTGTAGTCGCCTTCGGTGGAGAAGGTCTTCGGTACGGCGTTCATGTGCAGCTCCGTTGTTTGGAAGTCCGTTTGGCTGGACTTGCATTAACGGGCGCCGTTGTTGCGTTTGGAACCTCGCCGAGCCTGGCCGCGGGTGATTCACCGCAGTCGCAGCGCCCCTCGGCGGGGCAGGGTGGAATTCTACCGCGTCGCGCCCCGCGATGGCCGCGGGCGCGGGCCCGAAAAGGGCCATTCAGCGTAGGAAACCGGTTCGGGAGCGGCAACGAAAACGGGCCGCTACGCGGCCCGCTTCGTACTCCTTTTCGATTGCGAAGCCGGGCTTACTTCTTCAGCCCGGCATCCTTGCGCAACGCGTCGGCGCGATCCGTCTTCTCCCACGAGAAGGCCGTCGCCTTGTGCTTCTTGCCGGCACCGTCGGTGTAGCTGATTTCCTTCGGCTTGCGGCCGAAGTGGCCGTAGCTGGCGGTCGGCTGGTAGATCGGGTGCTCCAGGTCGAGCATCTTGGTGATGCCGTACGGGCGCAGGTCGAAGTGCTTGCGGATCAGCTTCTCGATCTTGTCGTCGCTGATCTTGCCGGTGCCGAAGGTGGTGACCGAGATCGAGGTCGGCTCGGCGACGCCGATCGCGTACGAGACCTGCACTTCGCACTTGTCGGCCAGGCCGGCAGCGACGATGTTCTTGGCGACGTAGCGCGCCGCGTAGGCCGCGGAACGGTCGACCTTCGACGGATCCTTGCCCGAGAACGCGCCGCCACCGTGACGGGCCATGCCGCCGTAGCTGTCGACGATGATCTTGCGGCCGGTCAGGCCGCAGTCGCCCACCGGACCACCGATCACGAACTTGCCGGTCGGGTTGATGTGCACCTTGTTCTTCGGCAGCGCGTCGAGCCACTTCTTCGGCAGCACCGGCACGAGGATTTCCGAACGCACGGCTTCGATCAGGTCCTTCTGCTTGATGTCCGGATCGTGCTGCGTCGACAGCACGACGGCGTCGAGGCCGAGGATGCTGTTGCCGTCGTAGCGCAGGGTGACCTGCGACTTCGCGTCCGGACGCAGCCACTTGAGCTTGCCGTTCTTGCGCACCTTGGCCTGCTGTTCGACCAGGCGGTGGCTGTAGTACAGCGGCGCCGGCATGAATTCCGGGGCTTCCACGCAGGCGTAGCCGAACATCAGGCCCTGGTCGCCCGCGCCCTGTTCTTCCGGCTTCTTGCGGTCGACGCCCTGGTTGATGTCGGGCGACTGCTTGCCGAGCATGTTGATGATCGCGCAGGTGTGGCCGTCGAAGCCGACGTCGGAGTTGTCGTAGCCGATGTCGTTGATGACCTTGCGTGCCAGCGCTTCGATGTCGACCCACGCCGAGGTGGTGACTTCGCCGGCGACGATCGCGGCGCCGGTCTTCACCATCGTTTCGCAGGCCACGCGCGCGCGCTTGTCCTGCGCGAGGATCGCGTCGAGGACGGCGTCGGAGATCTGGTCGGCGATCTTGTCCGGATGGCCTTCGGAGACGGATTCGGAGGTGAAGAGGTAGCTGGTGGACATCGAGGCTTCCTTTAGGAATATCCCTTCATGGGGATGAAAAGATGGCCGCGCATGATACAGGCTGAAGCTGGCCAGTGCATGAAGGGGCATTGTGCGCCCGCCCGCGGCGGGCTCAAAGCGCCGCACCGCCACTGCCGCGCGCGTGGCCGCGGCCGCGCAAGTCCTGGCGTGGCCCGCTCGAAGAACGGCTGAGGCGCCAGAAACAGTACGTTCCGTTGCTGTCACATCCCTGTCGCCGTCCCGCAGCCTGCCTGTCGCATCGCGCCCCCAGGCTGCCGGCCGAAAGGGGGCACGGCGATGCAGAAGTTCGAGCAGCAGCTTCAACAGCGATTCCCGCACTGGTTCCGCGGCCGCCGCGCCAGGCTGGCGCAGCCGCTGCTGCGGGCGATCGGGCGCTGGTCGAGGTTCGACGCCATCGCCGGCTTCCTCGCCCGCAGCGGCCACCTGCGCGACTTCGAGTTCGTGCGCGGCGCGCTGGATTTCCTGCAGGCCCGCTATGTCGCCGACGCCGCCGAGCTGCGCCGCATTCCGGCCAGCGGCCGCCTGCTGATCGTCGCCAACCATCCTTCCGGCGCGCTGGACGCGCTGGCCCTGCTCGACGCGGTGGGCCAGGTGCGCCGCGACGTGAGGATCATCGCCAACGACCTGCTCTCGGCGCTGGAGCCGCTCTCGGGGTTGCTGCTGCCGATCCGCATCGTCGGCGGCCGGCCCGGCGCCGAGAGCCTGCACGCCGTCGAGCAGGCGCTGCGCGACGAAGTCTGCGTGATCGTGTTCCCGGCCGGCGAGGTCGCGCGGCTGGGCCTGCGCGGCGTCACCGACGGGCGCTGGCGCCGCGGCTTCCTGCGTTTCGCCCGCGCCACGGCCACGCCGGTGTTGCCGGTGCGCGTGGAAACGCGCAATTCGGCGCTGTTCTACGGCGCGTCCGCCCTGTTCAAGCCGGCCGGCACCGCGCTGCTGGCGCGCGAGATGTTCGCGCGCGGCGCGCGCCGCATCGCCCTGCGCATCGGCCACCCGCTGCGGTTGCCGGCCGACGGCAAGCCGACCAACCTGTTGCGCCAGGTCCGCCGCGAACTGCATGCCATCGGTACCCCGCGCGAACGCGTCGCACCGATCGGGCCGGAGGCGTTGGTCGACGCGGTCGATCCGGCGCAGGTGCGCGCCGGCGTGGAGGCGATGGAGCTGCTCGGCCAGACCTTCGACGGCAAGCAGATCCGCGTCGGCCGCCTCGCCGCCGGCGCGCCGCTGTTGCGCGAGATCGGCCGCCTGCGCGAACTGACCTTCCGCGCGGTGGGCGAGGGGACCGGCCTGCGCCTCGACGTCGACCTGTACGACAGCTGGTACGAACACATCGTGCTATGGGACGCGGCGGCGGGAAGGATCGCCGGCGCCTATCGCCTCGCGCGCGGCGCCGCGGTGCTGCCCGAGCGCGGCCTGGCCGGCTTCTACACCGCGTCCCTGTTCGACTACGCCGACGACGCGTTGCCGCGCATGCGCGAAGGCATGGAGCTGGGCCGCAGCTTCGTCGCGCCCGAGTACTGGGGCAGCCGCAGCATCGACTACCTGTGGCAGGGCATCGGCGCGTACCTGCTGCGGCATCCGGACGTGCGTTATCTGTTCGGCCCGGTCTCGATCAGCGCGGCATTGCCGATCGAGGCGCGCGAGCAGATCGTCGCCTATTACGCGCGTTATTACGGCAGCTGCGAGCGCTGCGCGGCCTCGAAGCAGCCGTTCGCCTATCGCGCCGCGCCGCCGCGTTTCGGCGATGACCTCGATGCGGCAATGGCGTTCCGCGTGCTGCGCAACAACCTCGACGCGCTCGGCGCCACCCTGCCGATGCTGTACAAGCAGTACACCGACCTGTGCGAACCCGGCGGCGCGCGCTTCCTTGCGTTCGGCGTGGATCCCGCCTTCAGCGACTCGGTCGACGGGTTGATCGAAGTCGACCTTCAGCGCCTGCGCGCGAAGAAGCGCGAGCGCTACCTCGTCGCGGCAGAGACGCGCGCTGTCGAGGTGACGGAATGAACGCGCCGATCGCGACGCTGGCCCCGCGCCGGCGCGCGGTCTTCGTGTCCGACGTGCACCTGGGCTCCAAGCACTGCCATGCCGCGGAGCTGGCCGACTTCCTGGCGACGCTGCGCTGCGACCGGCTCTACCTGGTCGGCGACATCGTCGACCTGTGGTGGCTGGCGTCGCGGCGGGCGACGTGGAAGGACGCGCACAACCGCGTGCTCGAGGCGCTGCATGTGCTGCGCCGCGCCGGCACCGAAATCGTCTACGTGCCCGGCAATCACGACCGTCCGGTGCGCCGCTTCTGCGGACTGGCGCTGCCGCGCATGACGATCCGCCGCCGCACCATCCACGTCACTGCCGACGGCCGCCGCCTGCTGGTGGTGCACGGCGACGACTACGACGCGGTGACGCACTTCGGCAGCCTGCAGGAGAAGTTCGGCGACTGGCTGTACTACCGCATCCTCACCGGCAACCGCGTGGTGAATGCGGTGCGCCAGCGCCTGGGCCTGCGTTACTGGTCGCTGGCCGAGTTCCTCAAGCGCCAGAGCGGCGCTGCCGAACGCTACATCGCCCGCTTCGTGCAGGCGGGGCTCGATGATGCGCAGCGGCGCGGCGTCGACGGCATCGTCTGCGGGCACATCCACCGCGCGGCGTTGTTCGAGCGCGACGGCTGCGTCTACGCCAACGACGGCGACTGGGTCGAGAGCCTGACCGCGCTCGCCGAGGATCCCGACGGCACCCTGCGCCTGCTGACGCACGCGGGCGAGACGCTGGCACAGCTGCCGCCGCGGCCGCGCGCGGCCCTGGCGGCGGCAGACTTGCCACGGGTTGCGTAAGCGTCGCAGCCGCAGCATGCAATGACGTGCTGTTCCGGAAGGCGATGTGGATCATCCCGACGGCTCGCTTGACTGCGCGTCATCCCGATCGGACTGCGCACGTGAGCGGATGCAATCACCGCGTCATGCCCGGGTGTTTGCCCCTTGCCGCTCGATCGTCGTCCGGTCGCGCATCGGCCACGCGTTTCGCGCCGTCGCCGCGATCGTGCGCGGGCAGTTTCGCCATGCGCGCGCGGACGTCGCGCACCCACGGGTGCCGCGGCCCCCAGCCTTCGTCGAAGATGCGTTCGGCCACCGCGTAGTGCGCGCGGGCTTCGGCGTAACGGCCCTGCTGCGCGCGCAGCTGGCCCATGCTGCGTTCGATGATGCCGCGGCGGACGTTGTTGCCGGGCAGGGTGCTGCGGGCGAGTTCCAGGCCTTCGCGAAGATACGGCTCGGCCTGCGCGGGCTCCTGCTTGCGCAGGTAGGCGCGGCCCATCGTGTCGAGCAGCAGGATGACGTAGGCCTGGCGGCGACGGCCGGTGCGATCGACCGACTCCAGCGCCTGCCGCAGCAGCGGGATCGCCGCATCGGGGCGGTCCAGCTCGACGTAGGCCTCGGCGACGCGGTTCATCGAGTAGTGCGTCCACTTGTGGTCGGCGCCCTGCACGCGGATGCGCTCGCGCAGGGCCTGCTGCAGCAGCGGCAGCGCCTTCGCCGGCTCGCCGCGCTCCAGCCGCACCAGCCCCAGGTAGTGCACCGCCGTCAGCGTGCGCGGGTGGCTGTCGCCGATGGTTTCGACCAGGCCTTCGTGGACGTGGGCGAACAGCGCGTCGGCTTCTTCCCAGTCGCCGCGCATCATCAGCATGTCGCCCAGCGACACCAGCCGCCACAGGTATTCGGGGTGGTTCGCGCCCAGTTGCTGGCGCGAGCGCAGCAGCGCGTTCTCCAGCGCGGCCATGGCCTCGTCCCAGCGGTTGGTTTCGGTGTACAGCTCCGCCAGCGTGGTATCGATCTCGGCGAGCGCTTCCGGCGCCTGCATCGAGTCGTTGCGCACCGCCTGCAGTTCGCGCAGGGCGGGTTCGAACTGGTCGGTTTCGTACAGCATCATCGCGTGCGCGCGGCGCACCCGCAGCGTGCGCGCGCTGGTGCGGCCCGCCTGCTGTTCCAGGGTCGGCAGCAGGGTGCGGTACACCTCTTCCGCGCGCTGGTACTGCGCATCGGAGGTCAGCGCCAGGGCGAGGTACTCGGCGGCTTCCAGGGTTTGCGGATGGGTCGGCCCGAGCGCGTTGCGCGCGTCCAGGTACGTGCGTTCCAACCGCGTCCGCGCCGCCTGCCAGTGGCCCTGGCCGAGCCAGGCGCGACCGATCGACAGGCCGATCTGCGCGCGCGCCGCGGGCTGGTCGGCGAAGCTTGCGTCGAGGCGCGCCTCGGCGCGCGTAAGCAGACCGGCCATGTCGCGGTCGACGCGATACGGGTCGGCGATCGCCAGCAGGTCGTCGTTGATGAAGCGGTTGACCTCGCGCGCGGCGGTGGCGTTGCGCTCGGCGCGGCGCCACTGCAACGACGTGGCGGCGATGCCGGCGACCAGGGCGACGCCCGCGCCGGCCACCGCGAAGGCGAGCGCGGGATCGCGTCGCATCCAGTGGCCGAAGCGCTGCCACACGTTGAGCGGGCGCGCGCGCACCGGGCGTCCTTCGAGGTAGCGGCCGAGGTCGTCGGCGAGCGCGCGCGCGGTGACGTAGCGCTGCTGCGGCGACCGTGCCAGGCATTTCGCGCAGATCGCTTCCAGGTCGCGGTGCACGTCGGCGCTGCGGCTGAGCTTGCGCACGCGGCCCTCGCGCACCAGTCGCAGCGTCTCGGCCGCGGTCGGCGCCAGGAACGGCGGCGAGCCGGCCACGCATTCGTACAGGATCGTGCCCAGCCCCCACACGTCGGTGGCGGGAGTGAGCACGCCGTGCTGCGCGTCGGTCTGCTCCGGCGCCATGTAGCTGGGCGTGCCGAGCACGTGCTGGTTCTCCACGCTCAGGCCGCGGCCGAGCCGGCGGGCGAGGCCGAAGTCGGCGATCTTCGGCGTGCCGGCGCGGTCGAGCAGGATGTTCGACGGCTTCAGGTCGAGGTGCAGCACGCCCAGGCGGTGCGCGTAATCCACCGCTTCGGCGATGGTGCGGGTCAGCACCGCGGCGTCCTTCGGCGACAACGCGTGCTCGCGATCGAGGCAGCGGTCCAGGGTTTCGCCGCGCACCAGTTCCATCGCGTAGTAGATCAGCCCTTCCTGCTCGCCGATCGCGTACACGCCGACGATGTTGGGGTGGTGCAGGCGCGCCGCGCTCTGCGCCTCGTACTTGAACATCGCGATGAAGTCGTCCGACGCCCACGGGCCGGCCGACAACAACTTCAGCGCGACATCGCGATCGAGCGAGGCCTGGCGGGCGTGATAGACCGAGCCCATGCCACCCTCGCCGATGCGTTCGATCAGCTCGAAGTCGCCGAAGCTGCGCTGCTCGGGATCGTCGAGGTCGAGGACCGGCGCGTCGTCGTCGTGGCGCCCCGTGGCGGCGGCTCGCTTGATTCTGCCGTCGGTGCGCAGCGTCGACAGGTTGAAGGCCACGCGGGCGACGCCGTGCATCGACGGCGGCGCGCGCCGGCCCGGATCCTGCGGCTTCACGGCCGCGGCTCCGCCTCAGTCGTCGATGTGCTTGAGCGTGTCGCGCAGGTCATGCAGTTCCGCCTCCACTTCCTCAGGGCTGCTGCACGTGTCGGCCACTTCCTCGCGCACCAGTTCGCGCAGGCGCGCGCGCAGGCGATGCACGGCGACCGCGATGGTGTTGGCGCGCATTCCGAGCGCGTTGCTCATGCGCTGGTAGTCGTCGACCGCTGGCCGCTCGGCGAGGTAGGGACTGAGCTGCTCGAACAGCTGCTGCCGGCCGGCGCGGTGGGCCTCGTCGCGCAGGCGCGCGTAGCTTCGATCGAGCACGGTCATCGCCCAGGTGCGCTGAAACACGCGCTCGGGGCTCTCGCCATGGGGCGCTTCCAGCCGTTCCAGTTCGTCGTCGCCGGCAATCCGGCGCACGCCGCCGCCACGCTTGAGGGTGTTGGCGGCCTCGTCCGCGCTGATCAGGAAGCGGCGGATCGCCACCAGCAGGTAGGCGCGGAAATGCCCGCGCGCGGGATCGGCGACGGCATCCCAGCGCCCTTCCAGGAAGCGGGTGAAGAACTCCTGGGTGAGGTCCTCCGCATCGGTGCGCGAATAGCCGTGGCGGCATACGTAGGCGAGCACCGGGGTGCGGTAGGTGCGGCAGATTTCTTCCAGCGCGCGGCGCGACGACCGCGGTTCGCGGGCGTCGAGGATCAGGCTCCAGCGGGTCGTTGCGAATCGTGCCATTGCCGCTCCCAGTGCAGTGACCTGCGCCGTCCTGGCAATGCGTCCAGCAGATGCCGCGCGGGCGCGCGATGCCATTACCGGATCGGGTGAGGCGACTCACGCATTACTAACGTCGGTTCGCGCGCGAAATTACGCCGGCCGGCGGCTCGTCTTGCCGGTCGCCCCTCGGTAGCATCGCGGCATGGATTCGATCACCCATCTGTTCGTCGGCGGTGCGATTGCCGCCGCACTCGCGCCTGCCTCGCAGCGGCGCGCCGCACTGCTGGCCGGCGCCGCGCTCAACAGCCTGCCCGACCTCGACGTGCTGCCGCTGCTGCTCAGCGACGACCCGGTCATCCGCATGGTCTGGCATCGCGGCGCCACGCATTCGCTGTTCCTGCTGCCGTTGGTCGGCTGGGCCCTGTGGGCCTGGTTCCGCCGGCGCGGCGGCCGCGTGGCGCAGGCGCCGACGCGCTGGTTCTGGATCTTCCAGTGCGCGCTGCTGTCGCATCCGCTGCTGGACGCGTTCACCGTCTACGGCACGCAGCTGCTGTGGCCGCTGCCGCTGCCGCCGATGATGTGGTCCAGCCTCTTCATCATCGACCCACTGTTCAGCCTGTGCCTCGCGGTTCCGTGCGTGGTCGCCTGGATCGCGCGCGAACGCCTGCTGGCGCAGCGCGCGCTGATCGCGGGACTGGCGTTGGCGCTGGCGTACCTGGGCCTGTCGCAGCTGGCCAAGCACCGGGTCGAACGCGAGGCCGGGCGCGCGCTGGCGCAACGCGGGCTGCAGGACGCGCCGCGGTTCTCGGTGCCGATGCCGTTCAACATCCTGCTGTGGCGCGTGGTCGCCATGACCCCGGATGGATTCGTCGAGGGCGAGCGTTCGCTGGTGGCGGACCACGGGCCGATGCGGTTCGTCGCGTATCACAGCGATGCCGCGGCGCTGGCGGCCGTGCGCAGGTACGCGGCCGTGGGCCGGCTGCTGTGGTTCAACCACGGCTTCGTCAAGGCGCAGCGCAGCGGCGCCGTGCTGGTGCTGTCCGACCTGCGGATGGGGGCGGAACCGGACTATTCGTTCCGCTTTGCGGTGGCCGCGCGCGAAGGCGGGAGCTGGAAGGAGATTCCACCGCAGCAGTTGCGCTGGCCATGGGAGGCGCGGCGCCGGCTCGATGCGATGTGGCGGCGCATCTGGAAGGCGCCGCCCACATCGCAGTCACGTCCGGCAGCTCGCGTGGAGGCTGGCCGGGCTGTCGAGCCGTGAGTCCTGGAGGTGATGCTCCTGGTTACGGAGTGTCGTTACGGGGTGTTCCTGTTACTGCGGTTTTCCTCGAGGGCCGCAAGCAGTGCGCGGGCCTTGGTGTCGGGGGATGCCGCGATCAGCTCGCCGTGGGTCATGAGCTGGTCGTAACGGCCTTCGCCGATCGCCCGACGCAGCTTGTCGACGCTGCGCTGGTAGGTGTAGGTGTACTCGGCGAACGAGGTGCGGGTGCCGAGGATCATGTTGACCTTGCGTTCGCTGAGCCCGGTCTCCTGGGCCAGCTGCTTGCAGGGATCGTCACCGGCCAGTGCCGGGGCGGAAACGGCCATCAAGGCGGCCGTGAGTAGTGCGAGCCGGATGTTCATGGGTAGCCTCCAGTTGAGTGCAACGTCGATGTGCAGCCTCGACGTGGAACGCCCGGGACCGATGCGGCGGAATGTCGCAAGGGGGACAGTCCCGTACTGCGTAATTCACCAATTGCGCGATGCGATTACATCGCCCATTCGACGTTATTACTTCTGGCCCCGGGAACAAGGCTCATGGTCGTCACGACAATGCGCGCACATCGATGCGGCAAGAACGATCAATGCAGCGGCATGTTTCCGCGCGGAATGCGCAGTTCGTTTCAGTTGCTACTTTTTTGAGGCATGACCATGGTCATGCCTGGCGCGAAAATGGCAGGAAGGAGGGTGTGCGCGACGCGGCTGGCGCGCATCAACGCGACAAGAACGATCAATGCCGGCGCCGCGTTTTCGCGGGAAGCAGAAATTCGTTTCAGTTGCGACTTTCCCGGTACATGACCATGGTCATGTGCCTCGCCACATGGCACGAAAAATGTCGCGGTCGATGCGGCGTCAGGCCGCGGCCGGAAGCGCCGGCGCCACGCCCGCCACCAGGGCATCGAAGTAGTCGCGGGTCAGTCGCAGTTGCGCCTCGGCGCTTTCCGCGCGGTTGACGACGGCGCGGAAAGCCGCCCGCTGTTCATCGGAGTGTTCGGGACGGTCCTTCGCGTACCAACCCAGGTGCTTGCGCGCGATGCGCACGCCGGCCTGTTCGCCGTAGAACGCGTGCAGGTGTTCGAGGTGCGCGAGCAGGATGTCGCGCACTTCGGCCAACGCCGGTTCCGGCAGCAGTTCGCCGGTCGCGAGGTGGTGCGCGATCTCGCGGAAGATCCACGGCCGGCCCTGCGCCGCGCGCCCGACCATGACCGCGTCGACGCCGGTCGCCGCGAGCACCGCCGCGGCCTTCTGCGGCGAGTCGATGTCGCCGTTGGCCATCACCGGGATGGACAGGTGCGACTTGATCTCGGCGATGGTGTCGTACTCGGCGACGCCGGTGTATTGCTGGTCGCGGGTGCGGCCGTGGATGGCGAGCGCGGCGATGCCCGCGGTTTCGGCGATGCGCGCGATGGCGAGGGCATTGCGCTGGTCGGCGGCCCAGCCGGTGCGGATCTTCAGCGTCACCGGCACATTCGCCGCGGCGACCACCGCGTCGAGGATGCGCGCGACCAGCGCTTCGTCGCGCATCAGCGCGGAGCCGGCCCAGGCGTTGCAGACCTTCTTCGCCGGGCAGCCCATGTTGATGTCGATGATCTGCGCGCCGTGGTCGACGTTGTAGCGCGCGGCGTCGGCCATCACCTCGGGCACGGTGCCGGCGATCTGCACGCTGATCGGCGCGGGCTCGCCGTCGTGGTCCATGCGGTGGCGCGACTTCGCGGTGTTCCAGAAGCGCGGATCCGACGTGGTCATCTCCGACACGCACAGGCCCGCGCCCAGGCGCTTGCACAGCACCCGGAAGGGCTTGTCGGTCACCCCCGCCATGGGGGCGAGGATGACGCGCGGGCTGATGTCGTGGGGGCCGATCCGCATGCGGCCATTGTACGGGCGGCGCCCCGACGCACTGCCGGCGCGGCGGCGTGCCCTACGCGTCGTGGATGAACGCGGCCACCGCCGCGCGCACGGCGGTGTCGTTGTCCAGGCCGCCGTGGGTGGTGGCGCGCGTGGCCGCATCGCCGGGCCGCCAGCTGGCACCGGGGCAGCGCAGCTGCTGCACCTGCCCGCCCCAGGCATGCGTGGGCAGGGCGGGCACCAGGTGCTTTTCCATGCCCAGGATCGGCGTTTCCTTGTGGCCCTCGAACGAGCGCGAGACCAGGTACAGCAGCGAGTGCCCGTACGGCTTGCAGGTGTCGTCGGCGCGTTCGGCGGCGTCGGTGAGGTTGGCCAGCAGCACGGGAATCCTGCGGCCGGCGATCGCGGCGCCGAGGTGACGGTCGAATTCGTCCAGCCGCACCGCCGCAGCCAGCAGGCTGAGCGAGGACACGGTGAAGCCCTGCTTCAGCGCGGCCGCGCCCAGGTGCGCCTGCACGATGGAACCGGCCGAGTGGCCGATCAGGTGCAGGCGCAGCGGCGGCAGCGTGCCCTGCGTCGATGCCTTGCGCAGCAGTGCCAGCAGTTGCACCACGCCGGCCTCGCGCGCCTGCGAGATGTCGCGCGCGTTGTCCTTCATCTCGTTCCACAGCAGTCGGCCGGGCAGGCGCGCGAGGCCCTCCAGGCGTTCGTTCCACCACTCTCGCAGTTCGTCCTTGAAGCGGTTCCAGCGCTCGCCGCCGGTCTTCTCCGCCTCGCCGCGCACTGCGTCCTCGAAGATGTTGCCGAGCGTCTGGAAGGCGCCGGTTTCCCACATCAGGAAGATCGGGAAGATGCGGTTCGAATACAGGTACGGGATCCACGCGCGCGCGGTTTCCGCCGCGGCGTCCTCGCTGGTCAGGCCGCCGTGCGCGTACAGCGCGATGTCGAGGTGGCCCGTGCCGCCGGCGCCCCACAGCGCGGCGGCGTGCGGCAGGTGGTGTTCGATCAGCAGGCGCAGGTCGTCGGGCGAGGTGCGGAAGCGGCCGCGTTCGCTGAGCCGGCCTTCGTTCTCCATGTCGATCACGAACGGCGAGATCTCGTGGTAGGCGAGGGTGGCATCGCGCGAGACCACCACCGTGCCGGCGGGATCGGTGCGCAACGACGGCGCGCGCGCCACGCGTTCGTGGTCGGTGGTGACCGCGCCCAGCTGCACCACCCAGCAGTCCATCGCATTCGCCAGCCAGTCGCCGTAGGGCAGCACCGCGAAGCCGCCGCGGCCCCACGCCGGTCCCCACGAGTTCTGCACGATGAAGCCGTCGCAGGTGTAGCCGACGATGGCGAAGGCGTGGCCCTGGTCGCGCGCGCCGGTGCCGGCCTGCAGCAGCGGCACTTCGGCGATGGACGCCGGTGCCGGTGAGCGCTGGTCCTGCAGCAGCGCATCCCAGCCGGTGTGGGTGTAGGCGCTGGCGTAGACCGCGCCGACTTCGGCCAGGGCGACGTGCATGTCGCGGATGTTCTTCGGGTCGATGCGGTAGTACGCACCCAGCGGCCGCTTCACCGCATCCAGCCACCAGTCGGATTCGTCGTTGGTCGCGCGCGGCATCGACAGGCCGCGCCACAGGCGTTCGGCGCTCGCGCCGTGGTGCGCCCAGCCTTTGAGCGCGCCGCGCAGCGACGAGCCGCTGTCGGTCTCGTCGCCTTCCTCGGCCCATTCGTCGTAGCGCCGGGCCATGCTGTAGAGCATGAAGCCGGACATCAGCTCGACCGGCCGCTGCGCGCGATCGAGCAGGTACTCGATCACCGTCGCCAGGGCGAAGCCGGTGCAGGCGTTGGTCTGGCCCTGTTGCTTCACTGGCTTGGGATCGTGCGGCATCAGCGCGTCGCGTGGCGCGATGGCGATGCTGGGGCGGTATTCCCAGTCGCGCAGGTCGACCGCGTCGGGGCGGACGTTGCGGCGGCGTGGATTCTCGCGGCGGATCTCGACGATGCGCG
The DNA here is from genome assembly GCF_014489475.1 of Lysobacter terrestris. Taxonomy (GTDB): domain Bacteria; phylum Pseudomonadota; class Gammaproteobacteria; order Xanthomonadales; family Xanthomonadaceae; genus Agrilutibacter; species Agrilutibacter terrestris. Next base: position 2,171,682 of record NZ_CP060820.1, read on the forward strand.
TGAAGCCGTCGCGGCCCGGCGGCAACGCCGATGCCTTGCCCGCGGCCGCCTTGCGTGGTGCCGCTGCGGACAGCGTCGCCGCCCAGCGCGCCTGCGCCGCGGCCAGACGCGTGTCGTAACCGTGCGTGGCGAACCCCGGGCCGTTGTAGGCGCGCGCGAAGGCCTTCCAGTTGTGGCTGCGCAGCGCCGGCAGGAACGGCGGGCGCGACACGAACTTCACCATCAGCGCCAGTTGCCGGGTGGCGCCCTCGTACTGCTGCGCCACGAACGCCTCGACATCGGCGCAGCCGCAGTAGGGGTAGTTGAAGCCCATGATCTGGAACAACCCCCAGCTCGCCGACTGCAGCGCGGCGATGCGGTCGAGCCGGCAGGCGGCGTCCAGGCGCCGCCATTCGCCGGCCAGGGTGCCGGCGTACTTGCGCCGGTTCCACTTCGGATAACTCAGGTCGGGATGCTCGCGGTCGTAGCGCCCGCCGGTGAGGCGGTGGAAGGCGTGGCCTTCGAACAGCACCTTCGGCCTGTCGGAGGGGGCGGGCAGGAAGCCGTCGCCGTTGGATTCCACCTCCGCCACCGCACGCAGGGTGGCTTCGTCGATCTCCAGTGCGCGTGCGAATTCGCTCCAGGCGGCGTCGGCGACTAGGCGCCTGTCGGCCGCGGTCCTGCGGGGTGCGGTGCCCATGTGCGTCTCCCTGCGTCGATCCGTCGAGATCCTTCACCAGCGACGCCGGGATAGCAGGCGTCCACTTCCTGCAACGTGAAGAACGCCACCGCAACGGACACGTTGTCGGCGGCGATGGCCAGCATGCCTGCACGCGGTCGCCGGGATTGAGACGCGGGCAAAGAAAAACGGGCCGCAGTGCGGCCCGTTCCCGGTGATCCGGTACTGCGCGATCAGCCGCCGAAGCTGGTCAGCACGCCGGCGATGGTGGCGGTCATGAACGTGGCGATCGAGCCGCCGAGCACGGCCTTCAGGCCGAGGCGGGCGAGGTCGTGGCGGCGTTCCGGGGCGAGGCCGCCGATACCGCCGATCTGGATCGCGATCGAGCTGAAGTTGGCGAAGCCGCACAGTGCGTAGGTCGCGATCAGCTTGCCCTGCTCGGTCAGCACGACGCCCGGGGTCTTGCCGTTGATGATGTCCGATAGCTGCAGGTAGGCGATGAATTCGTTGAGCACGATCTTCTGCCCGATCAGCCCGCCCACGGTGGTCGCGTCCTGCCACGGCACGCCGATCACCCAGGCGATCGGGGCGAGGACGTAGCCCAGCAGCGTGCCGAGGTCGGTCGGCTTGCCGAGCGCGGCGGCGATGCCGGTGGCTTCGCCCAGTTCGCGCAGCGGCCAGTTGATCAGCGCGATCAGCGCGGTGAAGGCGAGCAGCATCGCGCCGACGTTCAGCGCCAGGCGCAGGCCGTCGCTCGCGCCCGCGGCCGCCGCATCGATGACGTTGGCCGTGGTCTTCTCCACTTCCATCTTCACCTTGCCGCGGGTCAGCGGTTCGCCGATTTCCGGCATCAGGATCTTGGAGATGACCAGCGTCGCCGGCGCGGCCATGATCGACGCGGTCAGCAGGTGCTTGGCGTAGTAGGCGCCCTGCACCGGATCGCCGCCGCTGAGCATCCCGACATAGGCGGCGAGCACGCCGCCGGCGATGTGGGCCATGCCGCCGACCATGATCGTCAGCAGTTCCGACTGGGTCATGCGGCTCAGGTAGGGGCGGATCGTCAGCGGCGCCTCGGTCTGGCCGATGAACACGCTGGCGCAGACGCTGGTGGTTTCCGCGCCCGACACGCGCATCACCTTGGTGATCGCCCAGGCCATGCCGCGCACGATCCACTGCATCACGCCCAGGTGGTAGAGCATGCCCATCAGCGCGGCGAAGAAGATGATGGTCGGCAACACCTGGAAGGCGAAGATGAAGCCGAACTTCGCCGGTTGCGACAGGTCGCCGAAGATCAGCTGCGTGCCGACGCCGGTGAATTCGAGCAGCTTGACGAAGCCGCGGCCGAGCGCGTCGAACACGTCCTTGCCGCCGGGCACCAGCAGCACCAGGGCGGCGAAGGCGATCTGCAGGGTCACGCCGGTGCCGACCAGTTTCCAGTCGACCGATTTCTTGTTGTTGGAGAACAGCCAGGCCAGCCCGATCAGGACGGCCAGGCCGAACAGGCCGAAGGCGACGCGCGCAAGTGCTTCCACTGAATTCCCCTGGTGCCGGTGTGATGGCGTGAAGTCGCCGCAGGGTAGCGGTGGCGGTTGGTGCGGGCAACCGACCGGCGTCGCGGCTCCGGGCGGGCGGCCGAAAGCGCGTCCCGGCTCGTGGGCGGGCGTCGTTCAGCCGTCGCGCGCGACGACCCGGTTGCGGCCTTCGCGCTTGGCTTCCTGCAGGCGCTGGTCCGCGCGGCGCAGCAGGCGCGAGAGGTCGGCGCCTTCCTGCGGGTAGGTGGCGATGCCGGCGCTGAGGCTGAGACGGAAGGGCTCGCCGCCGCGCTCGGGTTCGAACGGCCGCTGCAGCAGCTGCCGGCGCAGGTGCTCGACGCGCTCCCAAGCGCTGCCGATCGGCTTGCGCATCAGCAGGACGAATTCCTGGCCGCCGATGCGCACCAGGTTCTCGCCCGGTTCGGCGCCCTCGCGCAGGATCGACACCACATGCTTGAGCGCGCGGTCGCCGGCGCGGTGGCCGGCCTCGTCGTTCACGCGCTTGAAGTGGTCGAGGTCGATCAGCGCGAGCGAAAGGCTGCTGCCGTCGCGCTGCACCGTGTCCATCACGCGCGGCACGCGATGCAGCAGCCACACGCGGTTGGGCAGGCCGGTGAGGCCGTCGGTGCCGGACATCTCGACCACGCGCTGCATGCGGAAGGTCACCATCACCGTGATCAGGGTGGTGATCGCCAGCAGCACCACGCGCTGCGCCTGGGTGCCGATCGTGACCGCGCCGTAGTCGGCGGAGATCAGCTGTTCCGGCGAGGTGGCCGAGGCGATCGCGACGAAGGCCAGCGCCGAGTATTCGAACAGGGCCAGGCCCCCCGCGAACAACGTGACCCGGGCATCGCCGCGCAGCGCGGTGAGCACCAGCGCGAGCAGGTAGCCACACCACACGACCATGCTGTTGAGCCCGGACGGCAGGTGGTTCATGGCGAGCATGGCCAACACCAGCGTCGCGGCAGTGACGTCGAAGGCGGAGCTGGCGAACGGCAACCAGCGGTGCTGCCGGTGCCGGCGAGCCAGCGCGAGCCAGACCTGGGCGAAGACGTTGACGAACACCGCGCCGCCCAGGCCGATCATGGTCTCGCGGATGCTGCCGCCGCTGGCCGCGTTGATCAGCGGCAGCACCAGCAGCAGCAGGGCGATGACCGCGCGCACGCGCGCGGCGATGAGTTCGCCGCCGGAACCGACTTCCCGCATCACCTCGTCGGGTTGGGCGAACAGCAGGCGCAGCGTGTCGCGGATCTGGCGGACCAAGGCCTGCACTGGTGTCTCCGGGGGCGGGACGGGCGGCGGTAGCATGCACGCCATCGCGATCGATTTCACGGAGTGGGGGCCTGCCAATGCGTGGGAAGCAGGTCGCGTTGCACCTCAGGGCCCGTCAGGTGGTGCTGCGTGCCGCAGCGCCTTGCTGACTGCAAGGTCAAGGTACGCGGCGCCGCATGGCGGGCCCTGAGGTGCAACCCGAAGGGCCGGGGCTGAGGCTGCGCCGGCCAGCGTCATCACTCGGGCGTGTATCGACATACACTTCCTCGCTCTTCCTTGCCCGGCGCAGCCTCAGCCCCGGCGCGACCTACTTCCCACGCATTGGCAGGCCCTCACATGCAATATCGCCGCCTCGGCTCTTCCGGCCTGCAGCTCTCGGCCCTGTCCTTCGGTGCCTGGCTTACCTTCGGCGCGCAGGTCGGACGCGGCGTTTCGCGCGACCTGGTGGCCGCGGCGTGGGACCACGGCATCAACTTCTTCGACAACGCCGAGGGCTACGCCAACGGCATGGCGGAGACCGTGATGGGCGACGTCATCGCCGACCTGCGCTTGCCGCGCGACGGCTACTGCGTGTCGAGCAAGGTGCTGTTCGGCTCGGCGGCGGATCCGCGGCCCACGCAGAAGGGCCTGTCGCGCAAGCACGTCACCGATGCCTGCCATGCCGCGCTCAAGCGCCTGCGCGTGGATTACCTCGACCTGTACTACTGCCACCGGCCCGATCCGGACACGCCGGTCGAAGAGACGGTGTGGGCGATGGATGCGCTGATCCGGCAGGGCAAGGTGCTGTACTGGGGCACGTCGGAATGGCCGGCGGCGCTGATCCGCGAGGCACATCGGGTCGCGCGCGCGGCTGGCCTGCACGCGCCGACGATGGAGCAGCCGCAGTACAACCTGCTCAACCGCGAGCGCGTCGAACTGGAATACGCACCGCTGTATGCCGAACTCGGCCTGGGCACGACCACCTTCTCGCCGCTCGCTTCGGGCCTGCTCACCGGCAAGTACGCGGAAGCCGGCGCCGGCGAGGCGCGGCTCGATCGCGAAGGCATGGGCTGGCTCAAGCGCATCGTCGTCGGCGACGGCGAGGCGCACCGCATGGAACGCGCGGCGCGCTTCGCGGCGGCGGCCCGGGAGCTCGGCCACGCGCCGGCGACGCTGGCGATCGCGTGGTGCCTGCGCAACCCGCATGTCTCCAGCGTGATCCTCGGTGCCAGCCGGGTGGAGCAGCTGCTGCAGAACCTCGCGGCGCTGGAGCTGTACCAAGCGCTCGGCGAAGACGCATGGGCGCGGGTGGAGGCGGCCGCGGCCTAGGGGCTTGAGCCCGGGGCACGGTCCTGCCCTGGGGGGTTGCAACTCAAATGAGAATTATTATCATTTGATCGCCAGCCCGAACGAGACCCGCCCATGCCCTTGCGTCCCGTCCTGCACCTTGTCGCCCGTCCCCAGCGCACCGATCCCGTACCGGCGCCGGGGCTGCATCCCAATCCGTCGATCGAAAGCAACGCGTTGTTGCGCGGCACACGCGAGGTGCTGATCCGCCACGGCGGTGAAACCTACCGGCTGCGGCACACCCGCAACGACAAGTTGATCCTTACCAAGTAACGCGTGATCCGCACGGTTGCTTCACCGCTGTCCGCAACACTCTCTCCGGAAAAGTTGAACCCCGCGCCGGCAACGGCACGGGGCTCTTTTTTCGCCGGGTGTTTCCTCACAGCAACGTGAGCGGCGCCGGCGGCGGTGGCGGCAGCGGCGCTTCCGGGGGCGCGGGCGGTGCCGGAGGCGGAAGCATCGGCGCCGCCGGAGCTGGCGGTGCGGGCGGCACCGCGGCGCGAGGCGACGACGGCGGTGCGGGCGGCGCCGGAGGGGCCGGCGGAACCGGCAGGCGCAGCATCGCGCGTTCGGGCATCGTCAGCGTGGTGTTGAGCAGCTTGCGATCGCGCAGGTATTCCACCGGCACCGCCTTGCCCGGCGCGTGCGCGTGCGCCGCCGCCATGGCTTCGCGCGGTGTGTTCACGACCTTGCCGTCGACCTTCTTCACCACGTCGCCCGGACGCAGTCCGCCCATGCCTTCCGGGATGCTGAGCACCAGCACGCCGTTGTCGGTGCCGAAGTAGCGGCCAAGGTCCTTGTCGACCGACGCCAGGTTGAGGCCGTTCCAGCGGAAGGCCTCCGCCAGCGCCGGCAGGCGGCAATCGCCGTCCTCGCACAGCTGCTCGCGGATGATCTCGCGCCGGATCTGCGGCGCCACACCGGCCGGGGCGATGCGGATCGTGCGCGCCTCGGCGTGGGCGCGGGCTTGTGGATCGACATGGATCAGCGGTCCACCGCTGAATTCGAACGCGCCCTCGCCGCCGTGCAGCATCAGCACCTGGTCGCCGGCGCTGGGCGTGACCTTCACGCTGGCGCTGCGTCCTTCGCGCAGGTAGCCCAGCGCGACCGGGGTCTTGTCGTCCAGCGTGCGCAGGCGTGCGCGCGCATCGGCCAGGCGCGCGTCGCCGTCGGTACCGGCGAGCGCCTTGCCCTCGATCGCGGTGATGCGATCGCCCGCGCGCAACCCGGCCTTGGCCGCGCCGCTTTCCGGCGTGACCGCCGCGATGCGCACGCCCGCGTTGTCGTCGCCTTCGAGGATCACGCCGAGCACGGGCCGCCGCATCAGCCGGCGTTCGATGACCATGTCCGGGGTGCCGCCCAGGTCGCGCGACAGTTCGGCCACGCGCTTCGCTGCGCGCTGCAGTTCCTCGCGGGCATCGGCGAGTTCTTTCTGCTTGGCGGCGTCGGGCGCCGCCTGCGCGAGTGCGCCGAAGGCGAGCGCCAGTGCAACCGCGGAGGCCATGACGGCCAGGATGGGCGTGGGACGTTTCATCGGGATCTCCGCATGGATTCGGTTCGGTGAACGGGTGTCGGCTGGCGTCAGTCGACGCTGACCAGCAGGGTTTCGTTGGACATGCCTTGCGCGGCCAACCAGCGCGAGGTGGCTTCGACGCCGGCAAGCTGCTGCAGCAGGTCGACACGCTGTTGCCAGAGCTCCTGCTGGCGCGGCGCGGTCACGTCGGCCTGGGACAGCGCGGCATCGACGACGGCGATGCCCGCATCGAGCTCGCTGCTGAGCAGCTGGTTGCTGGCGTTGCCAACGCGGTCGTCGCGGGCCATGGCGACCAGCGCTTCAAGCTGCGCGGACTGCGTCTTGAGCTGAGGCAGGGGGTCGGCTGTCGCCGCGGTGGTCGCCGCTGCGATCGAAGCGGCGACATCGGGTTGCGCCGGAGACGGCGACGCCCGCGTTTCCGTTGCCTGCGCGTCCGGCATCGCCCGCTCCCGGGCGCCCTGTGAACGCCTTGCGGCGACGTGCGGGCTGCGTTCGTTTCGTGGCTGGACCAGTTCGACCGCTGCGATCGCGTCTGGTGCCGTCTGCCTGGTTGCGGCCGCGCGTTCGGTGCGCGCATTCGTGTCCGTACGCGCGTCGACCTGCACCGGCGCGGCCGGTCCGCGCGATCCTGGCGTCGCCGTGGCAGTGATGGTGGCCGTTGCCGCGCTGCCATCGTTCTGCAGCCAACGCGATAGCGGCGACCAGGCCGCGAGCACCAGGACGGCGGCACTGGCCATGCCGACCAGCCAGTTGGTGCGGCGCTCGCGACGCGCGGCGACGCGGCGCGATGCGTGGGCATCGAGCTTGGCGGCGATGCGCGACCAGCCATCGCCGGGTGGTGTTTCCTGCGGCAGTGCCGCGAAGGCTTCGTCCCAGCCGCACGGCGCGCCGTCGCTCGCTGGGGAAGGAATGAAGTCAGGCATGACGCACCTCGAATGTCGCGACCGCGGCGTTGCCTGCGCTGCGCGCGGTCTCGGCGGGCGGGTTGGATTCCAGCAGCTGGCGCAGGCGACGCCCGCCGCGCGCAAGCTGCGATTTGGAGAAGCTCGCCGTGCGCTGCATCAGCACCGCGATCTCCTCGTGGGTGTAGCCCTCGGCGTGGTACAGCCACAGCACGCTGCGGGTCATGGCCGGCAGCTGCGCCAACGCGCGCTGCAATTGCGCGGCATCGGCGGCGGCCGGGGGCGGCGGCGCGTGGTCTTCCAGCGCGTGTTCGTCCTCGATCGCCACTTCGCCGTGCGTGCGCCGGCTGCGCAGCCGCATCAGCGCCTCGTTGACCGCGATCTGCCGCAACCACGCCCAGAACGGGCTGCCGCCGCCGCGGAATTCCGCGACCCGGTTCAGCACCTTCAGCATCGTGTCCTGCAGCACCTCGGCGGCCTCCTCGCGGTCGCCGCACATGCGCAGCGCCAGGGTGAACACCGGCCGCTCGAACCAGCGGTACAACTGCTCGAACGCCGCCTGCTCGCCGGCGCGCGCGCGGGCGAGCAGGCTGTCGGGCACGTCGATGGCGAAGCCGGTCCGCGGCGAAGCGGGCGCCGCGGGCGCGTGCGAAGTCGGAAGGGAGGAGGTCGTGGGCATCCGAATGACAAGGATGCGCCCGGAGCCCAAACCGTCGCACGTGCTGTTCGCAGGGGCGGGCGGCGCGCCGGCGGCGTCGGGAAGCCCGCCCTATACTGGCCGCACATTCAGGGAGGGGACGCAGATGACGTTGGGTTCGCTATTGGCCGCCGTGTTGCTGTTCGCCGGCGTGATCGTGCTGTTCAAGGCCGTCCGCATGGTGCCGCAGGGTTACGAATGGACGGTGGAGGCCTTCGGCAAGTACACGCACACGCTGACGCCGGGCCTGCATTTCCTGGTGCCGATCTACCAGGGCGTCGGCCGCAAGATCAACATGATGGAGCAGGTGCTGGAGGTCCCCAGCCAGGACGTCATCACCAAGGACAACGCCGTGGTGAAGGTCGACGGCATCGTGTTCTTCCAGGTGCTCGACGCGGCCAAGGCGGCGTACGAAGTGGCGCAACTGGAAGTCGCCATCCTCAACCTGGTGATGACCAACATCCGTACCGCGATCGGCTCGATGGACCTGGACGAGTCGCTGTCCAAGCGCGACGAGATCAACACCAAGGTGCTGCTGGCGGTGGACGCGGCAACCCACCCGTGGGGGCTGAAGGTCAACCGCATCGAACTCAAGGACATCCAGCCGCCGCGCGACCTGGTCGATTCGATGGCGCGGCAGATGAAGGCCGAGCGCGAGAAGCGCGCCAACATCCTCGAGGCCGAGGGCTTCCGGCAGGCGGCGATCCTGAAGGCGGAAGGCGAGAAGCAGTCGGTGATCCTGGAAGCCGAGGGCAGCAAGGAGGCCGCGTTCCGCGCGGCCGAGGCGCGCGAGCGCCTGGCGCAGGCCGAAGCCAAGGCCACCGAACTGGTGTCGACCGCGATCGCGCAGGGCAATGTCCAGGCGATCAATTACTTCGTCGCGCAGAAGTACATCGAGGCGTTCAAGGCGCTGGCCGAGGCGCCGAACCAGAAGTTCGTGATGATGCCGATGGAGTCCGCCGGCGTGATCGGCTCGCTGGCCGGCATCGCCGAACTGGCGAAGGAATCGATGGCCGGCCAGGCCGCGAAGAATCCGCCGCCGCTCCCCGGCCGGGGAGCCTGAGCCATGCGCTGGGACTGGCAGGTAGTCGGGTGGGCTGCGCTCGCGCTCGTGCTGATCGCCGCCGAAACATTGGCGCCGGGCGCGTTCCTGTTGTGGCTGGGGTTGGCCGCGGCGGCGGTGTTCGTGGTGGTGCTGCTGTTCGACGTGCCGCTGCTGGCGCAGGTCGCGCTGTTCGTCGTGCTCAGCTTCATCTCGATCCAGGTGTACCGGCGCTGGTTCCGTGACCGGGCGCGCGCGAGTGACAAGCCGACGCTCAACCGCCGCGCCGATGCGCTGGTGGGTCAGGTCGTGCCGCTGGAACGCGCCATCGTGCAGGGCCGCGGGCGCGTGCAGATCGCCGATGCGTACTGGGACGTGGCCGGGCCGGACCTGGCGGCCGGGACGCCGGTGCGCGTGGTGGCGACCGATGGCATGACGCTCACGGTGGAAGCCGTCGGCTGAGCGCCGACGATGCGGTGGCGTAGGTTCTGCCGCGGCAAGCCGCCAGGCCGTTCATGCCAGAAGCGGTCATGACGAAGCGGAGCGGGCATCTGGGATAATCGCGGTTTCCCCACGATGCCTCTCCGCCCATGACCCAGAAGACCATCCTCAACGACACCCATCGCGCCCTCGGCGCCAAGATGGTCGACTTCGGCGGCTGGGACATGCCGATCCACTACGGCTCGCAGATCGACGAGCACCACCTGGTGCGCCAGGACGCGGGCATGTTCGACGTGTCGCACATGACCGTGGTCGACCTGCGCGGCGCCAGGGTGCGCGACTTCCTGCGCCGCCTGGTCGCCAATTCCGTCGACAAGCTCAAGGTCCCCGGCAAGGCGCTGTACACCTGCATGCTCAACGAGCAGGGTGGGGTGATCGACGACCTGATCGTCTACTTCCGCGATGAGCAGTTCTTCCGCCTGGTGGTGAACGCCGCGACCCGCGACAAGGACCTGGCGTGGATCACCAAGCAGGCGCAGGCCTTCGACGTCAGCGTCGCCGAGCGCCCCGAGTTCGGCATGATCGCCGTGCAGGGCCCGACCGCGCGCGAGAAGGTACTGGGCCTGCTGCGCGAGGAAGACCGCGCCGCCATCGCCAAGCTAGGCAAGTTCGCCGCGGGCGAGGCTAAGACCACCGAGGGTGTCGATGTGTTCGTCGCCCGCACCGGCTACACCGGTGAGGACGGTTTCGAGATCGTCGTGCCCGAAGCGCAGGCCGTCGCCTTCTGGAACGCCCTGCTCGCCGCCGGCGTGAAGCCGGCCGGCCTGGGTGCGCGCGACACCCTGCGCCTGGAAGCCGGCATGAACCTCTACGGCCAGGACATGGACGAGACCGTGTCGCCGTACGAGGCCGCACTGGCCTGGACCGTCGCGCTCGACGACCAGGCCGATGGACAGCCGCGCGACTTCACCGGCCGCGCCGCGCTCGAGGCGCAGAAAGCAAACGGCGTGCCGACGCAGATGATCGGCCTGGTGATGGACGAGAAGGGCGTGCTGCGCCACGGCCAGAAGGTGCTCACCGCCAACGGCGACGGTGAGATCCTCTCGGGTACGTTCTCGCCGACGCTGGGCAAGGCGATCGCGTTCGCGCGCGTGCCGGCCGGCGCGCCGGGCAACGTCCGCGTCGACATCCGCGGCAAGGAAGTGCCGGTGCGCGTCGTGAAGTTTCCGTTCGTGCGCGAAGGCAAGGTGCAGGAAGGCATCTGACGGACCGGGCGCGCCTTGATCCGGCGCGCCCACGCTTAGTTACACTACGTTCCCACGCGCCGGCACCGGCGCACCCCAACCCCCACACACGTTCGACGCACAGCAACGGAGCACCCCACATGAGCGAGATCCCCGGCGACCTCAAGTTCCTCAAGTCCCACGAATGGGCGCGCGTCGAAGGCGACGGCAAGGTGACCGTCGGCATCTCCGATCACGCACAGGGCCTGCTCGGCGACCTGGTCTACGTCGAACTGCCGAACGTGGGCGACCGCGTCGAAGCCGGCAATGCCTGCGCCGTGGTCGAGTCGGTGAAGGCGGCGTCCGATGTGTACGCGCCGGTCAGCGGCACGGTGACCGCGGTCAACAGCGCGCTCGCCGACAAGCCGGAGACCATCAACGAGGACGCCTACGGCGAAGGCTGGCTGTTCACGCTGCAGATCGAGGAGCCCGACCAGCTCAACGAACTGCTGGCTCCGGACGACTACGCCGAACTGCTGGAAGACGAAGACCACTGAGGTCGCGCCGTCCCGCCGCGCCACGCGGCGAGCATGGAAACCACGATGCCGGCCGGGCAACCGCGCCGGCATCGTCGTTTCTGCGCGGCGCGCATCCGCGGCGACGCGTGCACGCGGAGTCGCGTGCCGGTGCGGGTGGCATGCGCCGGGTGCGCCTTCGCGGCATCCGCATCCAGGGCGGCGGTGATGCGCGCGAGCTCCATTCGCCACCCGCCGGCAGCACCGCAAGCACGCGCGAGTTCCTTCCATCGGGCGTCATCGCCTGCACTGCGCACCCCTGCGTCGGCGGAAAAAGTTTGCGCAGTTTTCGCGCAAACGGACTTGTGCGACGCCAAATCGACCTGCCGGTCGTCGGCGCGTTGCGAGCGCGGGAACGGTCGTTGCCCATCGGCCGGCGGCATCCGCGAACGCGGCGCCGCATTACGCGTGCGCGCCGCAAGCGCTGTTTCCCATTTCGCGAAATGCCTTTTTTTATGTGCTTTGTCGAAACGTTGCGCGCAGCGACGACGCGCGTGATGCGCAATGGCCGCGGCGCGCGAACGCCGCCGACTGCCATCGGCGACGGACAGGCCGGAACCGCGCCTGAAAAAAAATTGCGTCAGCTTGTTGACATGGCAAAAAACCGTGATTAGGTTTCGCCCAGCAGATGATTCCTGCGGAATAAAGTGAGTAGAGCGATCGCGACAACGCACGGTAAGAAACGGACCTCCGCCCGCAACAATAAAACGGTGGACGTTGGCGTCCTGTCCTTTGCGAAAACGCAGCTCACCTACACGCAAACGAGTGACCGCATCCAACCCGGTTCGCCCAAAGCGGATCGGGTTTTTGTTTGCGGCACGGTTGGGGAATCGTCTGGAATCGGCCTGGTTCGCGCCTTCGGGGGCGGTGCCGGGCCAACCCATCGGGCACGGGCGAGCCGGCCTGTGCTGATGGGAAAGGGATTCGCTTTGGTGCGCCTGGCGCACCGGCGTTTGGTCGCGGGTTCGCCCGCGGCAGGTTTTGAACTGGGCTGTTGTTGACCCGAAAGACCGACGCCCTCACGGGCATGTTTCACAACTGACGAGGAGCCATACCATGGCCATGAAGAAAGCTGCTAAGAAGAAGCCCGCCGCCAAGAAGGCTGCGAAGAAGGTCGCCAAGAAGGCTGGCGCCAAGAAGACCGTGAAGAAGGCCGCCAAGAAGGCGGTCAAGAAGGTCGCCAAGAAGGCCGCCAAGAAGACCGTGAAGAAGGCTGCCAAGAAGGTCGCCAAGCGTCCGGCGAAGAAGGCTGCCAAGAAGACCGTCAAGAAGGCCGCCAAGAAGACCGCCAAGAAGGCTGCCAAGAAGACCGTGAAGAAGGCCGCCAAGAAGGCTGCCAAGCGTCCGGCGAAGAAGGCTGCCAAGAAGGCTGCCAAGCGTCCGGCGAAGAAGGCTGCCAAGAAGCGCGCTTCGAAGAAGGCCGCTGCTGCCATGCCGGCAACCCCGGCGCCGATGATCTAAGTCATCGCCTAGAACAGAAAGTCCCGATTACCGAAAGACCCGCTCTCTCCCCGCAGCCCAGGCGGGGGGAGAGTTTTTTTATGTGGCGCCCGAAAAGCAGTCGCGCGGGTTGCCAACTCAGCGCTCCATCAACGCCCGCACATGCGCCACGCTGCACTCGCGCAGGGCGTCGAGGTCGTAGCCGCCCTCCAGCATCGATACCACCCGGCCGCGCGCGTGCTTGTCGGCCAGCGCCGCCAGCTGCGTGGTGAGCCAGGCGTAGTCGTCGGCCTCCAGCTGCAGCTGCGCCAGCGGGTCCAGGCGATGCGCGTCGAAGCCGGCCGAGACCAGCAGCAGCTGCGGACGGAATGCGTCGATGACCGGCAGCAGGGTGTCGCTCCATGCCGCGCGGAAGGGGTCGCTACCCGAACCCGGGCGCAGTGGCGCGTTGACCACGTTGCCGACGCCGCGCTCGTTGGCGTAGCCGGTGTCCGGGTACAGCGGCATCTGGTGCGAGCTCAGGTACAGCACGCGCGGATCGCCGTCGAAGATCGCCTGGGTGCCGTTGCCGTGGTGCACGTCGAAGTCGACCACGGCTACCCGCGACAGCCCGTGCGCGTCCAGGGCGTGCGCCGCGGCCACGGCGATGTTGTTGAACAGGCAGAAGCCCATCGCGACCGAGGCGGTGGCGTGGTGGCCGGGTGGCCGCACCGCGCAGAAGGCGCGCGCGGGAAGGCGGTCGTGGTGCAGCGCGGCGGCCATCGCCGCATCCACCGCGGCGACACCGGCGCCGGCGGCGCGCAACGCGGCTTCCGCCGAACCCTTGGACAGGACGGTGTCGGGATCGAGGGGGATGGAAGTCGCACCGACCGGCGTGTCCAGCACCAGCCCCAGCAGGCCGTCGTCGTGGACGCGCAGCAGTTGCCCGCGCGTGGCGCGCGGCGCGTCGATCCATTCGACCTGCGGGAACGCCCCGCGCAGCGCGCCGGTCACGGCTTCCAGGCGCGCCGGACGTTCGGCATGGACCGCGCCGGTGTCGTGCAGGAGGCAGGCGGGGTGGGTGTAGAAGCGCAAGCGCGTGGCCGATTGCGTGGTGGATCCGGCGAGCGTAACCGGGAAGCAAGGGCGTCGCGCGTGAAGCGTTACGCCGCGCGTCCATGGCGCTCAGGCCTTGCGGCGTTCGTGGTTCCAGAGCACTTCGCCGTGGCCGCTGGCGCGTGCCAGCACGCGGGCCAGCACGAACAGCAGGTCGGAGAGGCGGTTGAGGTAGCGCACGGCCTCCGGGCGCACCGCGTCGTGCCGCGCCAGGTTGACCGTTTCACGCTCGGCGCGGCGCACCACGGTGCGGGCGATGTGGCAGCGCGCCGCGGCTTCGCCGCCGCCGGGGAGGATGAAGTCCTTCAGCGGCGGCAGCGGTTCGTTGAAGGCGTCCAGCTGCGCTTCGAGGCGTTCGATGTCCGCCTCGAAGATCGCGGCGTGGCCGGGAATGCACAGCTCGCCGCCGAGGTCGAACAGCTGGTGCTGCACCGCGACCAGCAGCGCACGCACGTCGTCGGGCAGCTCGCTGGCGAGCACCAGGCCGATGCAGGAATTGGCTTCGTCGACCGTGCCGTAGGCGGATACGCGCGCCGAGTCCTTGCCGACGCGGCTGCCGTCACCGAGACCGGTGGTGCCGTCGTCGCCGGTCCGGGTGTAGATCTTGGAAAGACGGTTGCCCACGGCGTTGTGGTCGTCGCGCTCAGACCGTCTGCGCGCGCAGCGCCGGCACGCGCTGGCGCAGCAGGCTGAAGCCGCCGAACAGCAGCGCCGAGAAGAACAGCGTGCCCAGCAGCGTGCCCTGGAAGAACGGGATGCCGGCGACGTACGCCGCCATCAGGCCGGCCACGTTCTGCGGGTACATCGACGAACCGATCCACGCAGCGAAGTTGGTGACCAGGAAGAACAGCACCGAGCCGGCCAGCGAGAAGCCGAGCACGCGCAGGCCGTTGACCTTGCCGCGCAGGCCGAAGCCGAGCACGCTCGACAGCGCGATGCAGGCATAGACCAGCCAGAAGCTGGTGCTGCCGAAATAGGTGGCATAGGTGCCGCCGTGGATCTGCGACAGCGCCAGGTCGGAGACGAGCAGGCCGGCGAGCGGCACCAGCACGGCGAGCCAGCGCGAAGCGAAGTAGGCGCCGCCGAACAGGGCGATGGCTTCCACCGGCGAGAAGTTCCACGGGTGCGGCGCCACGCGGGTCAGGGCGGCGACGAGGATCATGGCGCCGAGCACGAGCGGGCCGGGCGCGAAGGAGGATGCGGGACGATTCATGGCGAGGGCCTGGTCTGTCTGGGCCGGTGCCGGCCGTGGGTCCGTTAGCATAACGCAATGCCCCAGACCGACCCGCCCCCGGTGTCCGCCTCGCCCGCAGGCGAGGACACCCTGCACGACGTACTCATCATCGGCGGAGGGCTGGTCGGCGCCAGCCTGGCCATCGCCCTGGACCGCCTCGGCCTCGATGTCGGCCTGGTCGAAGCCGCCGCGCCCGGTGCGCTGCCCGCGGTGTTCGACGAGCGCAACCTGAGCTTCGCCGAGGCCACCGTCAACGCGCTGACCGCGCTCGGGGTGATGCAGAAGCTGCGCGCGCCGACCGGCGCGATCCGGCGCATCCATGTCAGCCGCAATGGCGACTTCGGCCGCACCGTGCTGGACGCGGCGACGTACGGACGCGACGAATTCGGCCGGGTGGTCATCGCGCGCGACTTCGGCGAAGCGCTGGAAGCGCGGTTGGCGGAATTGATCCGCGTGCGCCGCTACCGCCCCGTGCGCTTCGTCGGCCTGGTCGATACCGGCGCGGATACGCGCGGCGTGCGCGTGGCGATGCGGCAGGGAGCGGAAGGCGCGGTCGAAGTCGAACGCGTGCTGCGCACCCGCCTGCTCGTCGCCGCCGACGGCACCCGCAGCGGCGTGCGCGCGGCGCTGGGCATCGATGCGGACGAACACGACTACCAACAGACCCTGTTCGTGACGCGGCTGCGTTGCGAACGCGCGCCCGATGGCACGGCGTACGAACGCTTCGGCCGCGACGGGCCCACCGCGTTGTTGCCGCGCGGCGATCGCAGCTACGGCCTGGTGCACGGCGTTGCCAACGACGATGCGCAAGCCGTGGCCGCGCTGGACGACACCGGTTTCCTCGCCCGCGTGCAGCAGGCCTTCGGCTGGCGTGCCGGCCGCTTCCTCGGCTGCGGTCCGCGCAGCGCGTACCCGGTCACGCGCGTGCTGGCGCAGGCACTGACTGCACCGCGCGCGGTGCTGGTGGGCAATGCCGCGCAGACCATCCATCCGGTCGGTGCGCAGGGCTTCAACCTGGGCCTGCGCGATGCGCTGACGCTGGCCGAACTGATCGAAGCCGGATGCAGCCAGAACGGAAACGACCGCACCGGCTTCGATTGCGGCGTTCCCGCCTTGTTGGCGCACTACGCCGAACGCCGCCGCGAGGATCGCGAACGCACCGTCGCCTTCTCCGATGGCCTGGCGCGCTTCACCGCCAACGAATCCTCGCTGCTGCGGCCGTTGCGCAGCCTCGGCCTGTTCGCGGCCGACCGCCTGCCTGCGGCGCAGGCCTTCCTGGTCGGCGCCGCGATGGGCTATCGCGGCGACGTGCCGGCGCTGTGCCGCGGTGACGCACCGGCGGAGGGCGTGGCATGAGCCGGCGTGATCCCATCGATGTCGCCATCGTCGGCGCCGGCGTGGTCGGCGCCGCCGCGGCGCTGGCGCTCGCACGCGACGGCTGGCGCGTCGCCTTGGTGGAAGCGCGCGAACCCGCGCCGTGGCGCGCCGAGCAGCCCGACCTGCGCGTCTACGCCTTCGCCCCCGACAACACCGCGCTGCTCGACGAGCTGGGCGTGTGGAAAGCAATCGCCGATGCGCGCGTGCAGCCGTATCGCGGCATGCGAGTGTGGGATGCGGCGGGTGGCGACGCGCTGCGCTTCGAGGCCGATGCCTTCGGCCGGCGCGAACTCGGCTGGATCGTCGAGAACGGCCTGCTCGTGGATCGCCTGTGGCAGGCGCTGCCGGGCGCCGGCGTGCGCGTGCTGTGCCCCGCGCAGCTGGTGGCGCTGGAGCAGGACGCCGACCAGGCGACGCTCGAACTCGGCGACGGCATGCGCCTGCGTGCGCGGCTGGTGCTGGCGGCCGACGGCGGCGATTCGAAGCTGCGCGCGCTCGCCGGCATCGACACCTACACCCACGATTACGGCCAGAACGGCCTGGTCGCCTTCGTCGACCACGAACTCCCGCACGAAGCCGCCTGCTGGCAGCGGTTCCTGCCGACCGGGCCGATCGCGTTCCTGCCGTTCGGTGGCGACGGTCGCCGCAGCTCGATCGTGTGGACCCTGCCGGAAACCGAAGCGGTGCGACTGCAGCAGGTCGACGACGCGACGTTCCTGCGCGAACTCGAACACGCGTTCGCCGGCACCCTCGGTGCGCTCACCGGCGTGTCCAAACGGGTGGCCTTCCCGCTGCGCCGCCAGCTCGCGCAGGCGCACGTCGCTGGCCGCGTCGCGGTGATCGGCGACGCCGCGCACGTGGTGCATCCGCTGGCCGGGCAGGGCGTGAACCTGGGCCTGCGCGATGTCGCCGCCCTGCGCGGCGTGCTGCAGCGGCAACAGGCGACGGGACGCGACCCGGGCGCGGCGGCGCCGCTCGCGCGCTGGGCACGCGAACGCCGCAGCGAGAACGCGGTCGCGGCGTATTCGTTCGACGGCATCAACCGCCTGTTCTCGAACGACGACCTGCTTGCCACGCTCGCCCGCGGGCCATTGCTGGGATTGGTGGGGAAGCTGCCGCCCTTGCGGCATGCGTTCTGGCGCCGCGCCGCCGGCCTGTGACGGAAAGAGCGAACGCCCCGTGTGGGGCGTTCGCGCATGCCTGCCTGCGATGGGAGCAGGCGACCCGTGGGTCGACTTCGCGGTAGCGGGAGCGCGCCTCAGTTGATCACGCTCTCCGTTTCCGTCCGCGACAGCTTGCCGTCGTGGTCCGCATCGAGCGCGGCGAACTGCTGCTGCACCTTCGCATTCCGCCCGGCTTCGCGGCGCGAGAGCAGGCCGTCCTGGTCGACGTCGAGGGCGCGGAATTCGGGCCGGTAACCGGCGGCGATCGGATCGCCCGGGTGCGAGGTGACGGTGACGTTCGCGCTCGGCAACACCGCGGTGGTGCGCGCGCCGGTCGCCGTGCCCATCGTGGCCGATGGCATCGCCGCCGACGCATCGTTGCTGGTCGTGACCGTGGCCTGCGTATCCGCAGTGGGCGACGGTTCGGGCGGAGGCGTCGTCGTCGCCTGCGCCGTGGCCGCGAGGGCGTCCTGGGCCTGGGCGCTGGCGTCGGCGGCCTTCGCGCTGGCGTTGCTGGCGGTGCGCGCGGCCTCCCGCGCCTCGACCGCGGCCGCGACCGGGTTGCCGCCGCCTTCCGCCACGCTTGCGGCGCCCTGCGCCTGTTGTGCCGCCGTGACGGCTTCGTTGGCCGCGGCATTGGCGTTCACGGAAGAGTCGTGCGCGGCCTGCGCATGCGCATCGGCGGCGATCGCGCCAGTGGCGGTCGCTGCGCCGGCGTCGCGAACGTCCGCCGCCGTCTGCGCGGCCGACTGCGCGGACTTGGCGCTCGCGCGCGCCGCCCGGGCTTCCTCGGTGGCGGCGGCCGCCTTGTCCTCGGCGGTCTGCTTGGCCGGTGCGGCCGATTGGGCGAAGGCGGAGCCGCCGACGCCGAGCGCGGCGACCAGGGCGAGCAGCAGGTGATGGTGGCGATGGGTCATGAGCTGGCTCCGGAGTGGGTTCCGGGCCGCACGCTAGTCCCATCGCGGTCAATCAGGCGTCAACAGCGGCGCGCGCGGTGTGCCTTGCGTTCACGCATGTGAGCAGCGCGTCAGCGCCCCACGTTTCAGCACCCCGCGCTTCGATACCCCATGCTTCAGACTGCGGCGCCTGCGGTGTGCCTTGCGTTCACGCATGTGAGCAGCGCGTCAGCGCTCCATGCGTCAGCACCCCGCGCTTCGATATGGTTCAGCCGCCGCGCGTGGTCGCGAAGACGGTGATCTCCTCGCGATCGTGGAACAGCTGTCGCGCGCGTATCTGCAGCGGGCGGTGCGCCTGCTGTTCGAACAACTGCAGGCACAGCCGCGTCTCGTCCCAGCGCTTCTTCATCGGCAGCTTGAGGTTGAAGATCGCGTGCCGGCACCAGCCCTCGCGCAGCCAGGTCGCCATGCGCTCGGCGACGCGGCGCGGTTGCTCGACCATGTCGCAGACCATCCAGTCCAGTGGCGCCTTCGGCTGCCATTGGAAGCCGTCGGCGCGCAGGTGGTCGACGCGGCCGCTGTCGAGCAGGTGCTGGCGCAGCGGGCCGTTGTCGATCGAGGTCACGTGCAGGCCATTGCGCACCAGCACCCAGGTCCAGCCGCCGGGCGCCGCACCGAGGTCGGCGCCGCGCATGCCGTCGCGCAGCAGGCGCTGGCGTTCGTCGTCGCCCAGCAGGGTGAGCAGTGCTTCCTCGAGCTTCAGCGCGGAGCGGCTGGGCGCATCGGCGTGCATGCGCAGGCGCGGGATGCCCAGCGGCCACGGCGAACCGTCGCGTGGATCGCCCAGGGCGAGCACGACGTGGTCGCCGGCGAGGAAGATCACGTGCAGGCGCGGCTTGCCGGCGTCGTCCGCGCGCGCCAGCCAGCCGGCCTTGCGCAGCGCCGGGCGCAGCGCGTTGCCGAAGCTGCGGGCGAGACCGGCGAGCGGCTTGCCTCCGTCCGAGTCGGGATGCTCGACCCACAGTTCGCCGAACAGCTGCCGCGGAGTTGCCTCGAGTGCGGCGAGGATCGGGGTGATGCGGTCCTTCGGATCGACGCCGTGCAGATCGGCGAGGCGCAGCAGCTTCTGCCGCGCGAAGATCAGCGAAGCGAAGGGCAGGGCGCGCGACAGCGCCGGCGCATCCTCGCTCACGAATTCGACGAAGCCGCTGTTGCGCTGGGTGCGGGCGTAGCCGGGCACGTTCGCGTAGGCCGCGCGCTCGGACAGTTCCGCCGCAAGCTCGGGCTCGAAGCCGGCGCGGCACCAGCAGAACAGGGCGTCACTCATGTTTGATACCAGAAGATGTCATCGCGAGCGCAGCGAGGGATCTGCATCCCCGGCGAATGGCCAGGGCAGCAGGTTCCTCGCCGCGCCCGGAACGACAGTGGAGTCTTGTGATCAATAGCGGTCGCCGCCGGCTTCGCCATAGGCGCGCAGCACCGCGCACGCGGCCTCGCGCTGCACGTCGCGCGTCACCGCGATGCCGCGGCGTTCGAGTTCGCCGATCCAGTCCGCGGGCAGCGGGCCTTCGTCGAACTCGGTGAGTGCTTCGACATCCTCGCTGCGTGCGCCGATCAGCAGGCGGTCGATGCCGGCCCACACCGTCGCGCCGTAGCACTGGCAGCACGGTTGCGACGAGGTGGCCAGGGTGATCGGGCCGAGCGGCTGGTCGGCGTCGTCGCGGTTCAGGCGCACCCGTTGGGTGCGCTGTTGCGCGAGCATGTACGCCATCATCTCCGCGTGCGCGACCGAACACGTATGCGGCACCACGCGGTTGACGCCCACGGCGATCACGCGATCGTCGGGGCCGAACACCACGGCGCCGAACGGACCGCCGCTTTTCTCCTCGACGTTGATGCGCGACAGATCGATCGCCAGCGCGACCTTGTCGTCGTCGCTCGCATAGGCGCGCGCCGTGTCGACGCCGTCGTGGACCCAGGCGGGCAGGGTTAGGTGGACCTGCGCGTACAGCATCACTGCACCATCGGGTTGAGGTTGGCGGAGTGGCCTTCGCAGCGGCCTGCCTGGCAGCTGCAGGACGAGATTTCCTGGAAGCCGCACACCGACATCATGCCTTTCTTCGCGCACTGCGCCTGCACGCCCTGCGGATCGGTCGGGCTGTCGCGGTTGACGCAAGCGGGGTAGTAGCCGCAGCAGTTGCCGACGTTCTTCACCGCGCAGTCGGCGTCGCGCTTGCAGCTGAAGTCGACTTCGACACTCCTGTCGCTTCTGGGCGTCGCCGGCTCGACCGGATCGGCCGGCAATGGGCCGCCGGTGCGCATCGGCTTGTCGGGCCTGGCTTGCGGTGTCTGTGCAACGGGCGCGGCGGCGTCGGGCGCGCTGGCCGTCGGCGCGGTTTGCGCCGCGTCGGCTTGCGCTTGCGCGCCGCCGTTGGTGGCCGGCGCCGCACACGCGGTCAGCGAGAGCAGCAGGGCGACGATCAGTGCGAATGCCAGACGCATGGGCTTCCCTCCGGTGTTGAATGGCGCGATGCGGAGCATGTCGTGCGCCGGACTGCGGTGCTTCTGCTCCCTCCCTTTCGCCGCAGGCAGCGAGGAAGGGCGAGTACGCGCCACTGGCGCGTGCATTTCACTCCCTCCTTTCGCCATAGGCGAAGGGGAGGGTTGGGGAGGGGGCTTTGGGCTTTTGCCACTGCTTGAAAAACAACAGAGCAGAAGCGACCCCCTCCCGGCCTCCCCCTTGCGCTGCGCGCAAAGGGGAGGAGAAAAGCGCTGCGCTGCGAGTACGCAGCAAAGTCAGTGAACGCTTATCAGGCCTTGCCCGACCAGGTGTCGCGCAGGGTGACGCTGCGGTTGAACACCGGCTTGGCGGGCGCGTGGTCGTAGCGGTCGGCGACGAAATAGCCGATGCGCTCGAACTGGAACGACTGCTCCGGCGCCGCCTGCGCGGCCGCCGGTTCGACGTAACCGGTGACGACGCGGCGCGAATCCGGATTCATGTAGTCCTTGTAGGTCTTGCCGCCCTCCTCGCTGTCCGGATCGGCGACCACGAACAGGCGGTCGTACAAACGCACTTCGGCTTCCACGCCGTGCCTGGCGCTGACCCAGTGGATGGTGCCCTTGACCTTGCGGTTGGCGCCTTCCATGCCCGGACGCGATTCGGGATCGAGCGTGCAGCGCAGTTCGATCACCTTGCCGTCGGCGTCCTTCACCACCTCGTCGCAGCGGATGATGCCGGCGCCGCGCAGGCGCACGTCGCCGCCGACGGTCAGGCGCTTGAAGCCCGGCGGCGGCACTTCCTCGAAGTCCTCGCGCTCGATCCACAGCTCGCGCGCGAACGGCACCTGGCGCTCGCCCTGCGCAGCGTCCTTGGGATGATTCGAGAAGGTCAGCGACTCCTCGTGCGACTCCGGCAGGTTGCTCAGCACCAGCTTGAGCGGATCGATCACCGCCATGCGCCGCGGCGCGTGCGCATCGAGGTCGTCGCGCAGCGCACCTTCGAGGATCGAGATGTCGAGCAGCGAGTTCTGCTTGCTGATGCCGACGCGGTCGACCATCAGGCGCAGCGCCGACGGCGTGTAGCCGCGGCGGCGGATGCCCTGCAGGGTCGGCATGCGCGGGTCGTTCCAGCCGTCGACCAAGCCTTCGGTGACCATGGCGAGCAGCTTGCGCTTGCTCATCACCAGGAAGTTGAAGTTCAGGCGCGAGAACTCGATCTGACGCGGCTTGCTCGCCTCGAACGGCAGGCCCTTGGTGGTCAGCGGCGCGACCAGCTCCGGCGAATGCGCGAGGTCGACCTTGTCCACGCACCAGTCGTACAGCGGGCGGTGGTCCTCGAACTCCAGCGTGCACAGCGAATGGGTGATGCCTTCGACCGCATCGCTGAGCGAATGGGCGAAGTCGTACATCGGGTAGATCGGCCAGGCGTTGCCGGTGTTCTGGTGCTCGACGTGCTTGATCCGGTACAGCGCCGGGTCGCGCAGGTTCATGTTGCCGCTGGCCATGTCGATCTTCGCGCGCAGCGTGCGCGAGGCATCGGGGAATTCGCCCGCACGCATGCGCCGGAACAGGTCGAGGTTTTCCTCGACGCTGCGGTCGCGGTACGGCGAGTTGCGGCCGGGCTCGGTCAGGGTACCGCGGTACTCGCGGATCTGTTCCGGGGTGAGATCGCAGACGAAGGCGTCGCCCTGGCGGATCAGCTTCTCGCCGGCCAGGTACAGCACGTCGAAGTAGTCGGAGGCGTGGCGCAGGTCGTGCCACTCGAAGCCGAGCCAATGCACGTCGTCCTGGATGGCGCGGACGTACTCGGGGTCTTCCTTGGCCGGGTTGGTGTCGTCCAGGCGCAGGTTGCACTCGCCGCCGAACTCGCGGGCGACGCCGAAGTCCAGGCAGATCGCCTTGGCGTGGCCGATGTGCAGGTAGCCGTTGGGCTCGGGCGGGAAGCGGGTCTTGATCGCCGCGTGCTTGCCGCTGGCGAGGTCCTCGCGAACGATCTGCCGGATGAAGTCGTTCTTCTCCGGAGCGGGGGACGGGGCGGCAGTGTTCGGCGTGGCGGACATTCAGGACGGCGGCGGCGAGGGAGAACGCGAAGTTTAGCTGGCTGGCGTCGTCACCGAGTCAGCGGGTGACCCGATGCCGGCCCACGACGGCATTGGATCGCCGGATGGCGGATGCCGCGCCAGCGACCGGCCCGCGACGGCAGTGAGTTACTGCATAGCTGCTGCCGCGCCCGCGGCCCGCGAAAGGCGGCCCCAGCGTGTCCGTGGCCCGTGGCACGGGTTCCAGTGCCCTCACGCGAGCGTTTTTCGCCCTCGGCCGAGCATCCGCAGGCCCGCGAACGGGCGGAAAACGCTCGCGCACGGGCGCGGCGGGCCCGCACGCGGGCAAGGCGGTGCCCGCGTGCGGGCACCGGGAGCTTCGCGCGCGGGCGAGGCAGGCTCGCCCGCGAGCAGGGTGATGCCCGGCGGCAGGCGCGTGCGGCTCGCGCGCGGACGCCGGTGCGCTCGCGCGGGGTCGCGGATGGCCCGCACGCGGCCATCGCCATGCCCGGCCGCGGGCGAAAAACGCTCGCGTGGACCTGCCGTGGCCCCGACGTGCGGCATCCCCCGATACCATCGGCCTCCCTGTTCCGCGGTTGCGCCCATGCCTGCCTTCGACCAGCTGATCCGCGACGTCCCCGACTTCCCCAAGCCCGGCGTCGTCTTCAAGGACATCGGCCCGCTGCTGGCGGACCCGATCGGCTTCGCCAGCTGCATCACCGCCCTGGTCGCGCCCTGGCGCGACGTGCCGGTGGACGCGGTCTGCGGCATCGAGTCGCGCGGTTTCATCTTCGGCTCGGCCATGGCGCTGGCGATGCAGACCGGCTTCGTGCCGCTGCGCAAGGTCGGCAAGCTGCCGCCGCCGACCATCGGCGTGGATTACGACCTCGAGTACGGCAGCGCGCGCCTGGAGATCGGTGCGCAGGGCCTGCCGGCCGGTGCCCGCGTGCTGCTCATCGATGACGTGCTGGCCACGGGCGGGACGCTCGATGCCGGACGGCGCCTGCTGGAGCAGGCCGGCGCCCGCGTGATCGGTGCCGGCGTGGTGATCGAGATCGACGCGTTGGCGGGGCGCAAGCGCTGGCCCGAGGCCATTCCGCTGCGCGCGCTGCTGCATTGCTGAGGCGTATGCTGGCCTCGCGCCCCGTGCGCCGGAGCCCGCGATGAAAGTCGTCTACGAAGCCGCCAACCTGATCGACGCCCACCTGGTCCGGCATGCGCTGGAAGCCGCGGAGATCCCGGTGTTCCTGCGCGGCGAGCAGTTGCTGGGCGGCATGGGCGAGCTGCCGCTGTTCGGCGTGATCGCGGTGTGCGTGCCGGACGTGGTGTGGCCGCAGGCGCGCGCGATCGTCGAGGCGCTGCCGCTGGGGGAAGGGGCGGCCGCGGTGGATGACGCCGCCGATGATGACCTGGGGTGGTTGCCGGCATAGCTCCGGCGTGCCCGCCGAATTTTTTCTTCTCCCCGCTTGCGGGGAGAAGATGCCCGCAGGGCAGATGAGGGGCGCTTCTATTTCTAACTGCCGCCGCGACGGCCCCTCACCCTGCGTCGCTGCGCGACGCTGTCCCTCGCTGCGCCCCCGGCCCTTGCGCATGGCGCAAGGGCGTTCAGTCGGGCGTGCGCCATGGCGCACAAGCGCCCGCCTTCGCCCCGCAAGCGGGGCGAGGGAATGTGATGCTCTCCCTTCTCCCCGCATCGCGGGGAGAAGGTGCCCGCAGGGCGGATGAGGGGCGCTTTTGCCTTTGCTCTGACGCCACGCTTCGATGCACGGCGCCGCTTCGTTCCATTTCCCGCCTCCTACGCGGATGCGCAGGCGCCACAATGAAGCCCTATTGGCCCAAGGACCCCGCCATGCCCCTGCTCGTGATCGGCAACAAGAACTACTCGTCGTGGTCGCTGCGCCCGTGGTTGCTGCTGCGGCATTTCGGCGTCGCCTTCGACGAACTGCGGCTGGCCCTGGACACGCCGGAGTTCCATGAGGCGATCGGCCGCTGGTCGCCCACGCGCACCGTGCCGGTGCTGCACGACGACGGCCTGGTGGTCGCCGATTCGCTGGCGATCTGCGAGTACGCCAACGAGCGCTGGCTCGACGGCCGCGGCTGGCCCGCCGACCTGCGCGTGCGGGCGAAGGCGCGTGCAGCCGCGGCGGAAATGCATTCGGGCTTCATCGCGCTGCGTACGCAGCTGCCGATGAACTGCCGCCGCCGCCCCGACGGATACCGTTGGGACGCCGCCGCGCAGGCCGACATCGATCGCGTCCAGCAACTGTGGCGCGAACTGCGCGATGAATTCGCGGCGGAAGGGGATTTCCTGTGCGGCGGTTTCGGCATCGTCGATGCGATGTTCGCGCCGGTGGCGATGCGTTTCCTCGGCTACGGCGTGGCCATGGACGACAACGCGCGGCGTTACGTCGACGCGCTCGCCGCACTGCCCGCGTTGCGCGAATGGCGCGCCGCGGCCGACGCCGAGCCCGAGCGCATCGAAGCCACTGACCGGCTGGCGCAGGCATGAGCCACGCCTACCCGCGCAGTGCGCTCGCGGCGATGGCGCTGGGGGCGGTGCTGATCAGCACGTCCGCGGTGTTCGTGAAATGGGTCGGGATCGGGCCGACGGCGTCGGCGTTCTGGCGCATGGGCCTGGCCGCAGTGTTGCTGCTGGCGTGGCTGGCGCGGCCCGATGCACGCCGCGCGTGGAAACCGGATGCGCGCGTGTTCGGCCTGCTGGTGCTGGCGGCGGTGTTCTTCGCCGCCGACCTGTGGATGTGGCACCGGAGCATCCTCTACGTCGGGGTCGGGCTGGCGACGCTGCTGGGCAACTTCCAGGTGTTCGCGCTCGCCGCGTACGGCAGCTTCGTGCTGGGCGAACGCGGCGGCTGGCGCCTGTGGGCCGGCCTGCTGATGGCGCTGGCGGGGCTCGCGCTGCTGCTGGCGCCGGGCTGGGAAAGTTTCGACGCGCGCTTCCGCGTCGGCATCGCCTTCGGTTTGGGCACCGCGGTGGCGTACGGCGGTTTCCTCATCGCCTTCCGCGCCGCGCAGGCGCAGCGCGCGCACGTGGCCAACGAGGCGATGCTGTGGTGGCTGTGCGTGCTGACCGCGCTGCTGCTGTTGCCGATGAGCCTGCTCGGCGGCGAAGCGTTGCAGCCGCGTGGTGTCGGCGACTGGAGCGCGCTGTTCGCCTACGCGCTGATCGCGCAGGTGTTCGGCTGGCTGGTGATCGGGCGGGTGATGCCGAAGCTGCCGGCCGGCGTGCTCGGCCTGTGCCTGCTGCTGCAGCCGCTGCTGTCGTACGTGTGGGATGCGCTGCTGTTCGGCACGCGGCTGGGGGCGGTGGGGATGCTGGGTCTGGCCTTGTCGCTGGCGGGCATCTTCCTCGGCCTGGTGCGCGGGCAGGCGAAGCAGGCGCCCGTCGAAGCTGCGGCGTAGGGCGGGCCCCGGCCCGCCGTTTCGACCTGGATCTCCGCCATCGCGGATCCCATGCGGTCATGCGATGGGCGCTGCATTCGCAATCGATGTTCCGGAGGCGGGCCTGGGCCCACGCTACAGCCGGGTGATCGCGCAGACGTAGATCAGTTCGCAGGCGCCGGCGCCGGCGTCCTCGCGCGTGGTCGAGCTGCGCCAACGCCAGCCGTCGGCCGCGCGCGCTTCCACCAGCCAGCCGTCGATGCGCACGCGCGAGCCGGCGTCCACGTCGCGCAAGGCGGACGCGATCGCGGCGCTGCCGGGGATCAGGTGCATGTTCGCGGCCGAACGCTCGATCTCGCGTTGCGGGATCGGCGGCTCGCCGCCGTAGCGGTAGTGGTACCAGCGCGCGGACTGGGTGATGGTCAGGCGTTGCAGTACCGCATCGTCGCGCATGCGGCCCCAGCCGAGCGCGAGGTCGACCGGGGCCAGCGCCGCTTCGCGGTCGGAGCGGTACTCGCGCCGCGACAGCACCCGCGCATCGATGCTGAAGCCGGCCAGCGGTGTCAGCGTCGCCGCGCGCAGGCGGAACGGCGGCAGGGATGCGGGTGGATCGGTCTGCAACGGTGCCTCGAAGGCGGCGACGCGCGGCGGCAACGGGCAGCCGGTCGCGGTCATGGTCGTGGCAGGCGTGGCGGTTGTGATGGCAACCGGTGCCGCTTCGATGCGTTCGTAACCACGCGGCGTGCGCGGCGACAGCGGTGAGAACCACCAGCCGGCGACGGCGACCAGCAGCAACAGCGCCAGCCAGCCGCGGCTGCTCACGGCTTGGCCGTGCTCCGCTTGCCGCGCGTGCTCGGCGGCGCCGGCGGCTTCAGCAGCGCCTTGGGCAGGGCGCGCAGTTCCGCAGCCAGCTGCTTGAGGAAATCGCCCATCGCCGAACTGCGCCGCCACACCATCGCGATCTCGCGGTGCGGCGCCTCGCCGCGGAACGGCAGCAGGCGGATGTCGGGCGAGGCCGGCACCGGCGGCTGCACCGCCAGCACCGGCAGCAGGGTCATGCCCACGCCCGCGGCGACCATCTGCCGCAGCGTTTCCAGCGAGGTGGCGCGGAAGCCGTCGCGTTCGTCGGCGCCGGCCAGGCGGCACACGTCGAGCGCCTGGTCGCGCAGGCAATGGCCTTCTTCCAGCAGCAGCAGGTGCTGGTCGTCGAGGTCCTCGACATCCAACGCCCCGTGTTTGGCGAACGCGTGCTGCTGCGGCACCGCGAGCAGGAAGGGTTCGTCGAACAGCGGTTCGACGTGCAGCTGGTCGTCGTGGATCGGCAATGCGAGCAGGCCGGCGTCGAGGCGGCCGTCGCGCAGGCGCGCGAGGATCTGGTCGGTCTTCTCCTCGACCAGCAGCAGCTCCAGGCGCGGGAAGCGCTTGCGCAGGTTCGGCACCACGTGCGGCAACAGATAGGGGCCGAGCGTGGGGAACAGGCCCAGCCGCACCGTGCCGGCTTCCGGGTCCTGGCTGCGCCGCGCGATCTGCGTCATCTGCTCGACGTCGGCGATCACCTTGCGCGCGCGTTCGGCGATCTCGCGGCCGACCGGCGTCAGCATCACCTTGCGCGGCGCGCGCTCGACCAGGGCGACGCCGAGCTCGTCCTCGAGCTTGCGGATCTGCGTGGACAGCGTCGGCTGGCTGACGAAGCTGGCCGCGGCCGCGCGGCCGAAGTGCTTGTGGTCGGCGAGGGCGACGAGGTACTTGAGGTCGCGCAGGTTCATGGGCCGATGGTAGCGGCTTCAGCCGGTCAGTTCTGGACGTCCCTCCCCCCGTCGCTTGCGACGGGGGGAGGGTGCCCGCAGGGCGGGTGAGGGGAAGCGAGCGCAGCGAGCGGCTGTTGCTGTTGCCACAAGAGCACAAACAACTCGCTGCGCTCGCCGCCCCTCACACCCCAAGGGTGCTTCCTTCGGGGCGTCTGCCCTGCGGGCATCTTCTCCCCGCCCAGCGGGGAGAAGAGGAAGACACGGCGATCAGGCCGCTTCTTCGGCGAGCTCTTCCGTGGGCACCGACGTGCGGATCAGGTGGTCGAACGCGCTCAGCGCCGCCGTCGAACCCGCGCCCACCGCGATCACGATCTGCTTGTACGGCACGGTGGTGGCATCGCCCGCGGCGAACACGCCCGGTACCGAGGTGGCGCCGCGGTCGTCGATCACGATCTCGCCGCGCGGCGACAGCTCTACCGCGCCCTTCAGCCATTCGGTGTTCGGCAGCAGGCCGATCTGCACGAAGATGCCGTCGAGCTCGATCGCATGCGACTGGCCGCTGTTGCGGTCGGTGTAGCGCAGGCCGGTGACCTTGCTGCCGTCGCCCAGCACTTGCGTGGTCTGTCCGCTGACGACGACGTCGACGTTGGGCAGGCTGCGCAGCTTGCGCTGCAGGACCTCGTCCGCGCGCAGCTTGCCGTCGAACTCGATCAGGGTGACGTGGGCGACGATGCCGGCCAGGTCGATCGCCGCTTCCACGCCGGAGTTGCCGCCGCCGACCACCGCCACGCGCTTGCCCTTGAACAGCGGGCCGTCGCAATGCGGGCAGTAGGCCACGCCCTTGTTGCGGTACTGGTCTTCGCCGGGCACGTTCATCTGCCGCCAGCGCGCGCCGGTCGACACGATCACCGAGCGCGCCTTGAGCGAGGCGCCGCTTTCCAGCTGCACTTCGACCAGACCGCCCGGCGTCTGCGCCGGCACCAGCTTGGCCGCGCGCTGCAGGTTCATCACGTCGACCTCGTAGTCGCGCACGTGCTGCTCCAGCGCCACCGCCAGCTTCGGGCCTTCGGTGTAGGACATCGACACGAAGTTCTCGATCGCCATCGTGTCCAGCACCTGGCCGCCGAAACGCTCGGCGGCGACACCGGTGCGGATGCCCTTGCGCGCGGCATAGATCGCCGCGGCGGCGCCGGCGGGGCCGCCGCCGACGACGAGCACGTCGAAGGCGTCCTTGTTGGCGATCTGCTCGGTCGCGCGCGCCGCGGCGCCGGTGTCGAGCTTGGCCACGACCTGCTCCACCGACATGCGGCCGGCGTCGAACAGTTCGCCGTTGAGGAAGATCGTCGGCACCGACATGATCTCGCGCGCCTGCACCTCGTCCTGGAACAGCGCGCCGTCGATGGCGACGTGGGTGATGTTCGGATTCAGCACGCTCATCAGGTTGAGCGCCTGCACCGTTTCCGGGCAGCTCTGGCAGTGCAGCGACATGTAGGTTTCGAACTGGAACTTGCCTTCGAGCCCGCGCACCTGTTCGGCGAGCGCCGCCTCGATCTTCGGCGGGTGGCCGCCGACCTGCAGCAGGGCCAGCACCAGCGAGGTGAATTCATGGCCGAGCGGCACGCCGGCGAAACGGACGTCGATGTCGGTGCCGACGCGGACGATCGCGAACGACGGCTTGCGCGCGTCGTCGTCGCTGCGGCGGTAGCCGATCTTGTCGGACATCGAGGCGATGTCCTGCAGCAGGGCTTCGAGTTCGCGCGCGGTTTCGCTGTCGTCGAGCGAGGCGACGAGTTCGATCGGCTGCTGCAGTCGCGTCAGGTAGGCCTGCAGTTGGGTCTTCAGGTCGGCGTCGAGCATGGCAACTCCACGAGGGGCAGAAAGAGGGGGAGGGCGAAGCGGATGGCGGGACGTCGCGCAAGGCGACGGCGCATGCAGCCAGGTGCTTGCAGGAGCGGCTGCGTCGCAGAGGGAAGAAGAGCGGGGGAGGGAGCTCACTTCCCGAGCGCGTGCGGCGCGTTTGACGCCTCGCACGCCTGCTGATTCGCGGCGCAGCCGCTGGTGCAAGCATCCGGTGCGCGGGGGCGCGAACGCCCCCGCTCCGGCCCACTCGCGTCACGGCACCCGACGGGCGCCGCAAGCGTGAGTGGGAACAGTCGGAACGATCAGATCTTGCCGACCAGGTCGAGCGACGGCTTGATCGTCTTGGCGCCTTCGTTCCACTTGGCCGGGCAGACCTCACCCGGGTGGCTGGCGACGAACTGGGCGGCCTTCAGCTTGCGCAGCGTCTCGGAGACGTCGCGGGCGATGGCGTTGTCGTGGATTTCCAGGGTCTTGATCACGCCTTCCGGGTTGATGATGAAGGTGCCGCGCAGGGCCAGGCCTTCTTCATCGATGTGCACGTCGAACGCGCGGGTCAGCTGGTGGGTCGGGTCGCCGACCAGCGGGAACTGCGCCTTGCCCACGGCCGGCGAGGTCTCGTGCCACACCTTGTGCGAGAAGTGCGTGTCGGTGGTGACGATGTAGACCTCGGCGCCGAGCTTCTGGAATTCGGCGTAGTGGTTGGCGGCGTCTTCCACTTCGGTCGGGCAATTGAAGGTGAAGGCGGCCGGCATGAAGATCACGACCGACCACTTGCCCTTGAGGCTGGCTTCGGAGACCTGGATGAACTCGCCGCTCTGGAAGGCGGTGGCCTTGAACGGCTGGACCTGGGTGTTGATCAACGACATGCGTGGTTTCGTCCTGATTGAGGGGTGGGTGGGAAAGGAGTGGCCATCCTAGGTTTGGCAATCGAATTGAGCAATTCGATTGATGCGATTGATGCAATAGTCGTTGCCTATCGAAGCCCAGGGGATGGACCGCCCGTGCACATGGCGCCCCGGGGCGCCCGGCGCCGGCCGCCAGCGGCGGCTCGCTACCATGCGCGGATGAATGCCCCCGTGCCCGTTGCCCGCCGTCTCGATGCCCTGCTGCAGGAGGCGCGCGCGCGGATCGATGCCGTCGATGCCGAATTCCTGCTGGTGCACGTGCTGGACCGGCCGCGCAGCTGGCTGTTCGCGCACCGCGACGATCCAGTGCCCGACGGCGTCGCCGCGGCCTTCGCGGCGCTGGTCGCACGCCGCGCGCAGGGCGAGCCGGTGGCTTACCTCACCGGGCGCCGCGGTTTCTGGCGCTTCGATTTGGCAGTGACGCCGGCAACGCTGATCCCGCGCCCGGAGACCGAGTTGCTGGTCGAGCTGGCGCTCGAACGCCTGCCGATCGAGCGCGCGCTGCGCGTCGCCGACCTCGGCACCGGCAGCGGCGCGATCGCGCTGGCGCTGGCGCACGAGCGTCCGCGCGCGCAGGTGCTGGCCAGCGATGCGAGCGCGCAGGCGCTGGCGGTCGCCCGCACGAACGCGCAGGCGCTGGGGCTGGCGAACGTCGGCTTCCGCGAAGGCGACTGGTTCGCGCCGCTGGCCGGCGAATGCTTCGACCTCATCGCCAGCAACCCGCCCTACATCGCGCTGGACGATCCGCACCTGGGCGAGGGCGACCTGCGTTTCGAACCGGCGGCGGCGCTCGGTTCGGGCGCCGACGGCCTCGATGCGATCCGCCGCATTGCCGCCGAAGCGCCTGCGTACCTGCAAGCCGGTGGCTGGCTGCTGCTGGAGCACGGCTGGGACCAGGGCGCTGCCGTGCGCGGCCTGCTGCTGGCGGCCGGCTTCGTCGAGGTGGCGACCGAGCGCGACCTGGAAGGCCGCGACCGGGTCACGCTGGGACGCAAGCCGGTCTAGCCGCCATTTGCCGTCAATCCTGCAGAGGGACGACGAATCGTCGGCACCGAACCGTTGTCCCGGCGCGAACGCGTCGGGAGCCACACGCTAGAATTTTCCTTTCCCTCCCGCGAAGACGGAACCGTCGCAATGCGCACGCTCTTTCCCGAGATCCAGCCGTACGAGACCGGCCTGCTCCAGGTCGACGGCCGCCATGAGCTCTACTTCGAGCAGTGCGGCAACCCGAACGGCAAGCCGGTGGTGATGCTGCACGGCGGCCCGGGTGCCGGTTGCAGCGATAAGATGCGCCGCTTCCACGACCCGGCGAAGTACCGGATCGTGCTGTTCGACCAGCGCGGCAGCGGCCGCTCCAAGCCGCACGCCGACCTTGTCGACAACACCACCTGGGACCTGGTCGCCGACATCGAAAAGCTGCGCGCGAAGCTCGGCATCGAGCGCTGGCAGGTGTTCGGCGGCTCGTGGGGCTCCACGCTGGCGCTGGCCTACGCCGAAACCCATCCGCAGCGCGTCACCGAGCTGGTACTGCGCGGCATCTTCATGCTGCGCCGCTGGGAGCTGGAGTGGTTCTACCAGGAGGGCGCGTCGCGGCTGTTCCCGGATGCGTGGGAGCACTACATCGCCGCGATCCCGCCGGTGGAGCGCCACGACCTGATCTCCGCCTTCGGCCGCCGCCTCACCTCCAGCGACGAAGCCACGCGCCTGGCCGCCGCGCGCGCGTGGAGCGTGTGGGAAGGCGCGACCAGCTTCCTGCACGTCGATCAGGATTTCGTCGCCGGCCACGAGGACGCGGCGTTCGCGCTGGCGTTCGCGCGGATCGAGAACCACTACTTCGTCAACGGCGGTTTCTTCGAAGTCGAGGACCAGCTGCTGCGCGATGCGCACAGGATCAAGGACATCCCGGGCGTGATCGTGCACGGCCGCTACGACGTGGTCTGCCCGGTGCAGAACGCGTGGGACCTGCACAAGGCCTGGCCGAAGGGCGAGCTGGTCATCACTCCGGCGTCGGGGCATTCCGCGTTCGAGCTGGAGAACATCGACGCGCTGGTGGCGGCGACCGAACGCTTCGCGTAGCGGTCGCGCCGCGGTCAGTCGATCCGGTCGATCCGGTGCGGCCGGCCCGCGAACTCCACCGTGTCGCCCGCGGCCTTGCCATAGGCGGCGCGGTACAGCGGCGATTCGGTGGAGATGCCCATGTAGGTCTGCGCGCCGACCTTGAATTGCTGGGTCGCGACCGCGACGACGAAGCGCTGCCCGCCCAGTTCGAGCACCGCGCCCGGCGCCACCGTGGTGCGCGGGGCGAAGTCGATCGCCTGCAGCCGCGCCATCGCGTCCTGCGCCGCCTGCAGCGGACCTTCCAGGCCCTGCGCCAGTTCCGCGTCCTCGACGGCAAGCGAGTGGTCCTGGTCGTCCTCGGTGTCGGCGCGGTCCGGTTTCGACCCGGCCAGGTAGTCGGCGTACGCCTCGCGCGCCGCCTGCAGTTCATGCCGTTCCAATGCGAGCAGCGCGTTGCGCAGTGCGGTCTTGTCCATGGCCCCTCCGATGCGACGGTCGGAGGCGAGCATACGCCTACAAAACGCGCGCGCTGCCGTCGGGATCGCGTTCCAGCATCCACAGCCCGGCCCATAGCTTGAGGTCGAGCTCAAAGCCCTCGCGCTGTTTCTGCATCAACCACGCGGGCGCCTGCGTGCGCGGCACGGCATGCACGGTGATGCCCTCGCCATCGACGCCGCCGCCATCCCCCACTCGGGTGAGTCCGCTGGCGCGGACGAAGGCGATGCGTTCGTTGCTCATGCCGGCCGAAGTCGGGCCGACCAGCAGCACTTCGACCTTGGCTGGGTCCCAGCCGGTTTCCTCGATCAGTTCGCGCCGCGCGGCGGATTCGAGTGTGTCGTGCGCGTGGTCGTCGCCGACCAGGCCGGCCGGCATCTCGATCGTGCGCTTGCCCAGCGGCACGCGGAACTGCTCGACGAACAGCACGTGGTCGTCAGGGGTGGCGGCGATGATGATCACCGCCATGCCGTTGCCGTGGCTGCGCTCGGCGTATTCCCAGTGGCCGCGGCGTTTCAGCCGCAGCCATTGGCCGTCGTAGAGGGTTTCGGTCGGGTGGTCGCGGGTTTCGTGCAGGAGCTGGCTCATGCCCCGATGCTACCGCGCCCGGATGTCGATGCTGCGACGACGCGGTGGCTTCACGCAGCCGCGTACTCCACTCCGGCCGCGGCGTGCAGGCGGCGGCGCGTCATCGGGCCGAAGCGCAGGGCTTCGCACAGCATGCCCAGCATCTGCGCATCGGCGTTGCCGCGCTCGAAGTGGCCGGCATCGAGCGGCGCATCCAGCGCGATCGTGGTCAGCCGGCGCCACAGCAGTGCCTGCTCGCGGTGCTCGCGCAGCTTCACGGCCACGCCCGCGGCGCCGCGCAGGCGCAGGAACGGCACCTCGTCGATGCGTGCGAGCAGGGCGTCGAGCGAGCCGAAGTGGGCGAGCAGCACCGCCGCGGTCTTCGCGCCGACGCCGGGCACGCCGGGGATGTTGTCGACGGCGTCGCCGGTCAGCGCGAGGTAGTCCGCCACCTGGTGCGCGTGCACGCCCTGACGAGCTTTCACCCCGTCCGCGCCCCAGCGCTGGTCGCGGGCGTAGTCCCATTGTTCGTCGTGTTCGGCCAGCAGCTGCGAGAGGTCCTTGTCCGCCGAGACGATCACGCCGCGGTAGCCGTGCGCGCGCTGCCGCACCAGCGCCGAGCCGATCAGGTCGTCGGCCTCGTAGTCGTTGTGCGCGAGCACCGCGAATCCCAGGGCGATGCACAGCGCCTTGCAATGCGCGAACTGGCGCTTGAGTTCGTCCGGCGCCGCGTCGCGGTTGGCCTTGTAGGCGGGGTAGAGCGTGTTGCGGAAGCACGAATCCAGCGCTTCGTCGAAGGCGATCGCGATGTGCTGCGGACGCGTGCGGTCGAGCAGTTCAAGCAGGAAGCGCGCGAAACCGTGCACGGCGTTGGTCGGCCAGCCGTCGGCGTCGGTGAATTCGTTGGGCATCGAATGCCACGCACGGAACACGTACATGCTGGCGTCGACGAGGTAGAGCGGGCGCGGTGCGGCATCGACCGTGGTCATGGCGTCCATTCTTCCAGCAATGCGTGCGGATCCGGTCGCTCGCGCTCGGGCGCGTCGAGCTTCGGCGTGCCGATGTGGATGAAGCCGGCGATGTGCTCGTGCGCGGCCAGGCCGAGCCAGCGCGTGACTTCGCCGTCGTAGGCCGGCCAGCCGGTCAGCCATTGCGCGCCGAAGCCGGCGGCCTGCGCGGCCTGCAGCAGGGCGAAGCAGACGCAGCCGGCGCTGAGCAGGCGTTCCTGTTCGGGAATCTTCTCGTCCGGCCCGAGCTGCGCAATGACCGCGATCACCAGCGGCGCGTGCGAGAAGCGCAGGCGGTCCTTCTCGATCGCGGCTTCGCCGGCTTCCGGGTCGCGTTCGCGGCCACGCGCGGCCAGGCGTTCACCGAGGACGTGGCGCGCCTCGCCCTGGATCGACAGGAAGCGCCACGGCACGCGCTTGCCGTGGTCGGGCACGCGCACCGCCGATTGCAGCAGCCGCAGCAGGGTGGTCGGGTCGGGGCCCGGCTCGGCCAATTGCTTGGACGGCACCGAGCGCCGCCGGTCGAGGTCGGCGAGCCGGTCGTCCAGGAGGTTTTGGGACATTGATCACACTTCCAAAATTAGGGTCGCAAGCTGACAAATTCCGACACTATGCTGCTGAAAACGTCGCAAAGTGTCGCTCGGTGAGTCGCCCGGCGACGACGGTACTTAGGGGAAGGTGGAACGTGTCGTCTGATTATCCTCCTGGCATGGCCGCACAGGGCGCTTCCGGGCGCAGCGACCCCTTGCGCGTCCTCGAAGAGGTCAAGCGCATCTCGGTCGAGTTGCTGGGCGCGGTGCCCAGTGGCCTGTTCGCGCCGGTCGAGTTCACCCTGCACGACTCCTCGCAGCGCGGCCTGTCGCGCCCGGTGGAACTGCAGGCGCTGCTGAAGCTACGCCAGCAGTCGGCGGCACTGGTGATGCGCTACCGCCAGCAGGTCGCGCAGGGCTTCGACGACTTCCGTTCGCTGCGCATCCGCAACCGCGGCGACCTGCCGTTGTCGCTGGTCGCGGAAAACCAGCTCGCCTTCCACCTCGCCGGCCAGCAGCTGGCCGACGCGATCGAAACCCGCTTCGCCCCGGCGCTGGAAACCATGAACGCCCGCCTGGACAAGCTCGCCGAAGCCCTGCAGATGCAGCCGGGCGCGAACCCGATCGGCGCGGGCCGCCTCGCCGGCGCCTTCATCGAGACCTTCCGCGACGCGCAGATGCCGAACGAGCTGCAGCCGCTGATGTTCCGCGCCTACGAACAGGAACTCGCCCGCGTGCTGGGCGACCTGTACACGCGCGTGAACCAGTTGCTGGCCAGCGCCGGTTTCGGTACGCCGGTGCAGGGCCCGCGGCCGTTGCCGCCGCGCGACGTGCAGGTCGCGCGCCGCGACCAGGAACACGACCTGGTGCAGGAGATCCGCCGCCCGCGCGCGGTCGATCCGCGCATCGCCGAGCAGTTCGCGCAGCTGCGCACGGAACTGCACGCGTGGCGCCAGCAGTTGCCCGGCCACGCCCACGCCGAGGCGCTCAACGCCTTGCCGCGGCGCGAGCTGCGCGGCGAGGAACTCACCAGCGTGGTCGCGCTGCTGCAGCCGGAATCGCCGGATGTGTTCGTGCGCGCGCTCGGCGGGCAGCCGGGGCAGGTCGCTTACGCCATCCGCGAGCACCTGGTCGACGGCGCGCGTCGCCTCGGCCACAACCCCGACCACACCCGCATGAGCGCGGACCAGGACGACGCCATCGACCTGGTCGGCATGCTGTTCGAATCGCTGTTCCAGAGCTACGCCCTGCTCGACCACGCGCGCCGCCTCTACGGCCGCCTGGTGATGCCGTACGTGAAGGTCGCGCTCAACGACAACGCCCTGTTCGTGCAGCGCGAGCATCCGGCGCGCAAGCTGCTCGATGCCATCACCGAGGCCTGCGAAGGCAACGCCGCGGCGACGCCGCAGGATCGCGAACTGATCGAACGCTGCGCGGCGATCTCGCAGCGCATCGTCGCCGACTACAACGAAGACCTCGCGGTGTTCGGGCTGGCGCACGCGGAGCTGGAAGCGCTGCTCGAGCAGCACCGCCGCCGCGTCGAGCTGCAGGAAGCGCGCGCCGCCAAGGCCACCTTCGGTCGCGAGCGCCTCGGCGAGGCACGCACGCAGGCCGACCAGGTGCTGCATCACCTGTTCGCCGAGCCGATGACCGGCCCGGTGGGCGAGTTCCTCGCGCAGCCGTGGCGCCATCACCTGGTGCAGACCCTGTTGCGCGACGGCGCCGGTTCCACCCGCCACAGCGAAACCCTGGCCCTGGGCGACGCGCTGCTCGATGCCGATCGCCTCGCCCGTACCGGCGCCGAGGGCCGCCGCCTGGCCGATCGCCTGCTGTCGCTGCAGGACGCGCTCACCCACTGCCTGGCCAGTTCCGGCCTGGACGAGGAAGCGGCGATGCAGCGCCTGAGCGAACTGGTCCGCGCGCTCGCGCTGCCGGACGCCCCGCGCGACGTGCCGGCCGCGCCCGCCGCCGTCATCGACGAGGAAGCCGCGACCGAAGACGCATCGCTGTGGCTGGCCGGCGGCACCGCGACGGTGGCGCACGATCCGGAAGTGGCCGCGCGCATGCGCCGCCTGCTGCCGGGCGAATGGCTGCGCCTGCTGGATCCGGCGGGACAGGCGGTTGCGGTCAAGGTCGCCTGGATCAGCCCGATGACCGGGCGCTTCCTGCTGGTCAACCGCCGCGGCCTGCGCGTGCTGGTTGCTTCGGCAACGGAACTGGCCGCGCTGGCGCAGGCCGGACGCCTGCAGGTCGGTGCCGAGCGCGCGCCGACCGACGAAGCCATCCGCCACCTGCGCGACCGGCTCACGCGCGCGGCCGCCTGAGCACGGCGACAGAAGTAGTACCCACGGACGGAGCGGCTTGCCGCTCCGTTTCGTTTTTGCGGCCGATGGCGACGCTCATGCGCAGTCGTCATCACGGCCGGCATCGATCGCACGCGTCGCCGCCTTTTGGTTAGGATGCCGTGGATATCCGATGCGGAGCGCGGCATGACGGCAGGAGCGGGGCAGGGGATCACCATTGCAGTGGCTCGCGAGACCGCGCCGGGCGAGCGCCGCGTCGCCGCCACGCCGGAGACCTGCAAGAAGCTCGCGGCGCTGGGCGCGCAGGTGCGCGTGCAGCGTGGCGCCGGCTTCACCGCCGGCTTCACCGACGAGGCCTATGCCGGTGCCGGCGCGCAGCTCGTCGATGACGCGACCGCGGCATTGGACAACGCCGACGTGGTGCTGTGCGTGCAGCCGCCGGCGGCGTCGGTGCTGGCGCAGCTGAAGCCGGGCGCCGCCCTGGTCGGCATGCTCGCGCCGCAGGCCGATGCCGCGCGCGCCGCGGCGATCGAATCGCGCGGCGTGCTCGCGTTCCCGCTCGAACGCCTGCCGCGCACCACGCGCGCGCAGGCGATGGACATCCTCAGCTCGCAGGCGGGCATGGCCGGCTACAAGGCGACGCTGATCGCCGCCCAGCTTGCGCCGCGCTTCTTCCCGATGCTGACCACGGCGGCGGGCACGATCCGCCCATCGAAGGTGCTGATCGTCGGTGCCGGCGTCGCCGGCCTGCAGGCGATCGCCACCGCCAAGCGCCTGGGCGCGCAGGTCGAAGGCTTCGACGTGCGCCCGGAAACGCGCGAACAGATCGAATCGCTCGGCGGCAAGTTCCTCGACCTCGGCGTCAGCGCCGCGGGCGAAGGCGGCTACGCGCGCCAGCTCACCGACGAGGAGCGCGCGCTGCAGCAGCAGCGCCTGGCCGAGCACCTCAAGACCGTCGACGTGATCGTCTGCACCGCGGCGGTGCCCGGTCGGCCCGCGCCGAAGATCGTCACCGCGGCGATGGTCGCGGGCATGAAGCCGGGCAGCGTGATCGTCGACCTGGCCGCGGAAACCGGCGGCAACTGCGAACTGACCCGCCCCGGCGAAACCATCGGCAGCGACAACGGGGTCGTGGTCGCCGGGCCGCTCGACCTGGCGAGCATGGGCGCGGTGCACGCGAGCGAGATGTACGCCCGCAACCTGTTGAACTTCGCCAGCCTGTTCGTGAAGGACGGCGCGCTCGCCTTCGACTGGAACGACGAACTGCTGGCGAAGACGGTGTGGCCGCGCCCGCCGGATTCTTCCGGCGTCGCCGCGTAACGCGTCGCAGCGTGCGCGGTTACCAACGCGCGGCTATCAATAGCCGGTAAGGCCGTTCTACAAACGCGAAGGGCGGGAAATCCCCGCCCTTCTGCTTCTGCACATGGCGACAACGCTCAGCGCGGCGGCGCCGGATGCGCCTTGATCCATGCATCGCGCTCCGCCGGCGTCATCGCCTTCCACTTCGCGCGTAGGTCCTGGCGTTGCTCCGGGGTCATGTTGCGCATCTCGCCGAACAGGGCACGCGCGTGGTCGCGCTGTTCGGGCGACATGTGGCCCCAGCGCTTCATGCCGCGGTGCATGCGCTTGCGCTGCTCCGGGCTCATGGTCTGCCAGCGCTGCGCGTGCTCCATCATCCGCGCGCGCTGTTCCGGGTTGCTGTTCCAGCGTTCGCGCACCGGCGCGAGCAGCATCTCGCGCTCGGCCACGCTGAGCTGTTCCCAGGCGGGGTAGGCGCGTGCCGCGGGGGCGGGCCTGCTGTCCGGCGCGCCCTGGGCGAAGGCGGATGCGCACAGCAGCAGGGACAGGACGAAGACGTGGCGAAGCGGTTTCATCGGATTACTCCGTAACAAGGTTGTCGGTGTCGTTCGAGGCGAGCCAGAGGTACAGGTCGGGCGATTCGTCGAGCGTGGCGTAGACGTCGCCGGTGTCGCCGTCGCTGGCGGCGGACTCCACGGCGACCGGTGCGGTGGCCTGCGTCGGCGGCGTGCCGGAGCCCGGATGGCGCAGGAACACTCCGCCGGCGATGAGCGCGACGGCGCAGGTCGCCGCCAGTGGCCATGCGTGCAGGCGCGAGTGCAGTGCGCGCGGCGCCGGGCGCTGCGGCCGCAGTTGCAATAGCGTGCGCGCGGACACGCTGTCGACGGCCTGCGCATGCGCATGGCGCAGGCGCGCGTCGAAGCGGTCGTGCTCGTGGCCGGCATGCTCGTGGCCGGCGTGGTCGTGGCCGGTAGTCATCGGAAGTCCTCCAGGTAACGCTGCAATGCATCCCGTGCGCGGGAGAGGTGGGTCTTGACCGCGCCTTCGCTGCAGCCCATGACGCGGGCGGTGGTGGCGACGTCGAGGTCTTCGAAGATGCGCAGGGTGAAGGCCTCGCGCTGGCGTTGCGGCAGGCGGCGCAGGGCATCGACGATGCGGGCCCAGGCCTGCCGGTCCTCCTGCCGCTGCGACGGATCGCCGCCGGGGTCGGCCCAGTCGACCGTTTCCTCCGCATCCGTCGGCGGCGACAGCCAGCGCAGGCGCAGCAGGCCGCGTCGCTGCGCATCGACGATGCGGCTGCGCAGCACGCTCCAGAACAGCGGCGTCCATTCCGCAGCGGGACGGTCGCGGTAGCCGAGCATCCGTGTCATCGCGTCCTGCACCGCATCGCGCGCGTCCTCGCGGTGGCGCAGGCCGCCCTCGGCGAAGCGCAGCGCGCGCGTGGCGATGCCGGCGAGGAACTGCTCCAGCGTCGCCGCCTCGGCGGTGAAGGCGGGCGGGGCGGCGGCCGGGCTGTCCGCGGCGGAGGTCATGCGCTCCAGCATGCACCGGTCTCAGTGATGGCGGCCGGAATGCCGGTCCCAGCGCCGGTCGAAGCGGTCGCCGCGCCGGTCCCAGCGCGCCTCGGCGAGTTCGCCACGGCGATCCAGGCGGTGGTCGATGCGGTCGCCCTTGCGGTCGAGCCGGTATGACTTCTGGTAATGACCATGGGCGGCGGCGTGCGCGGCGCGATGATCGAGGCGATGGTCGATGCGGTCGCCCTTGCGGTCCAGGCGGTGTTCGATGTGCTCGCCCCTGCGATCCATGCGGTGGTCGACGCGATCACCGAAGTCGCCCGCTGCGGCTGCAGCGCTCGCGGCCCACAGCCCCAGACCCAACGTCATGCCCAGCAATGCCTTCATGTGGATGTCCTCGGGCCGGCAGGGCGCGGGATGCGCCGGGGTTGTGTCGGCCTGCACGAGGGAAAACGCGTGACCCGGTCGCCGGTTGACACGGCAGCCGTTGCATTCAGGGATCGTTATGATGGGGACGAACGCGACCTGGGGGCACACCGCATGACCGAAGGGCTGACAGCGCTGTACATCTTCATGCTGGCGGCGATCGCCGGCCACGTGATCATCTCGCGGGTGCCGGTGATCCTGCACACGCCGCTGATGTCGGGTTCCAACTTCATCCACGGCATCGTGCTGATCGGCGCGATGGTCGTGCTCGGCCACGCCGACACCACGCTGGAGAAGCTGATCGGCTTCGTCGCGGTGCTGCTCGGCGCCGGCAACGCGGCCGGCGGCTACGTCGTCACCGAACGCATGCTGGAGATGTTCAAGAGCAGCAAGCCGCCGGCAGGTGACAAGTGAGCGGCGCGCTTGCCGTGCCGGCGCTTTCGCGCCTTTCGGTCCGCGATGCCTTCCAGGGATTGAGTTACCTGCAGTACCCGGCGCTGCTGGTGGCGCTCGGGTATGCCGCCAGGTCGGGCTGGTCGGTGGCTGCGGTCAAGGCCACCGGCTGGTCGCCGGTCTACGACGACTGGAACTATCTGCTGCTGTACGCGGGCATCGGCATCGGCCTGTCTTCGTTGCAGGACCCGACCAGGACCCAGAACGAGATGTCGCGCCGGGTGTGGCGGGACCCGCGCAAGGGCCGCTGGATGCTGGTGCTGCTCGGCATCTATGCGCTGGGCGCGATGCTGGTCGGCCTGGTGGGCGCCTACATGGCCGCCAGCACCGTGGTGAACCAGCTCTCCCTGGGCCTGGTCGCCTTCGGCCTGGGCATGGTGGGGGTGCTCAAGACCGCCATCGAGATGCGTGAACACCATCGACTGGACAAGCAACCCGCGTCGTCGCCGGAAGGGAGCCACGCATGAGCGCATTGACGCTGGTGAAGCTGAGTTATTTCGTCGCCGCGACGCTGTTCCTGCTCGGCCTGCAACGCATGGCCAGCCCGAAGACCGCGCGCAGCGGCATCCAGTGGGCGGGCGTGGGCATGCTGATCGCCACGGTGGCGACTTTCTTCCTGCCGGGCCTGCACAACATCGGGTTGATGATCGCGGCGATCGTGATCGGCGTGGGACTGAACTGGGTCTGGGGCAAGAAGGTGGCGATCACCGACATGCCGCAGATGGTCGCGTTGTTCAACGGCATGGGCGGCGGTTCGGCCGCGGCGATCGGTGCGGTGGAACTGGTACGGCTGTCGATGGGCGAAGCCGCGCCCGGCGAGGCGCTGCCGTCGACGTTCACCTTGGCGCTCGCCGTCATCGGCGCGCTGATCGGCGCGGTCTCGCTGACCGGTTCGGTGATCGCCTGGGCCAAGCTCGACGGGCGCATGGACAAGCGTTACACCTTCCCGGGCCAGCAGTGGTTCAACGCGCTGGTCGCGCTGGCCGCGATCGCCACAGGCGTGATGGCGCTGACCACGCTGGCGATGCCGTGGATCGTCGCGTTCTTCGTGCTGGCGCTGGCGCTGGGGGTGCTGATGACGCTGCCGATCGGCGGCGCCGACATGCCGGTGGTGATCTCGCTGTACAACGCCTTCACCGGCCTGGCGGTCGCGTTCGAAGGCTACGTGCTGGGCAACGAGGCGCTGATCATCGCCGGCACGATGGTCGGCGCGGCGGGCATGCTGCTGACGCGGCTGATGGCCAAGGCGATGAACCGCAGCATCAAGAACGTGCTGTTCTCCAACTTCGGCGGCAGCAGCGGGGCGATGCAGGAAATCGGCGGCGCGCAGAAGCCGATCGAGGCCGGCGACGTCGCCGCGATGATGGCCTACGCCGAACGCGTGGTGATCGTGCCCGGCTACGGCCTGGCCGTGGCGCAGGCGCAGCACA
Organism: Lysobacter terrestris; assembly: GCF_014489475.1. Lineage (GTDB taxonomy): Bacteria > Pseudomonadota > Gammaproteobacteria > Xanthomonadales > Xanthomonadaceae > Agrilutibacter > Agrilutibacter terrestris. The sequence goes on from NZ_CP060820.1 coordinate 2,214,621, forward strand.
AGGTGTGGGAGCTCACGCAGAAGCTGATCGAACGCGGGGTCAAGGTGAAGTTCGCCATCCATCCGGTCGCCGGCCGCATGCCCGGGCACATGAACGTGCTGCTGGCCGAAGCCGGCGTGCCCTACGACCTGATCGCCGACATGGACGACATCAACCCCGAGTTCGCCAATACCGACGTGTCGCTGGTGATCGGCGCGAACGACGTGGTCAACCCGGTGGCGAAGACCGATCCGGCTTCGCCGATCTATGGCATGCCGATCCTCGACGTGGTGAATTCGAAGAACACCATCGTGATCAAGCGCGGCAAGGGCACCGGTTTCGCCGGCATCGAGAATGCGCTGTTCTACGCCGACAACACCCGCATGCTGTTCGGCGACGGCGCCGGCATGGTCGCCGCGCTGGTGAGCGAGCTGAAGGCGCTGGACGGCGGCCACTGACCCCGGCAAGCGGTAGCCCTAGGCTGGGTTGGCTCACCAACCCAACCTACGCGGTCTGGCTCCATCGCCTGTGCAGGCGTGCGCGTGACGGGCGTGCATGCGCGGCCGTCGTGGGCAGGTGCCGCACCTGCGTCGTGGTCAATCCGTAGGCGCTCTTGAAGGCGCGGCAGAACGCGCTCTGGCTCTCGAAGCCGAGCCGTTCGGTGATCTCGCACACGGTCAGGCGGCTGTCGCGCACGAGCGCCCAGGCCCGGGCAAGGCGCAGGCGGGCCTGGTGCCCGCTGGGTGTTTCGCCGAAAACCTCGCGGTACATGCGCATCAGGTGCCACGGCGAATAGCTGGCGTTGCGCGCCAGCGCGGCCAGGTCGAGCGGATCCTCGCTGCGTTCGATCAGCTGGCGCACGCGTTGCAGCCGCTGCAGCGTTGCCAGGCGCCGGCGCGCGGTGCGGCCGTTGCAGCGCGCGGCGAGCGCGCGCAGTTCGCGTTGTTCGTCCAGCAAGGCGCGCAGCAGCGGCGCCAGCGATGTTTCCGCGGCGCCACGGCCGAGCCCGCGGGCCATGTGCACCAGCCCACGCTGCACGTTGCGTGGACAGGCGCCTTGCCCGACCAGCAGTTCGCCGGTTTCCGCCGCGGGTTCAAGCGCGATGGATTCCAGCAGGTTGCGCCAGGCCCGGTTCGGTGCGGCGAGCACGAGGTACGCGGACGGCGCATCGCTGCAGGCGTCGAGCGGCCCTTCGTCCGCCAGCAGCAGTTCGCCGCCGCGCAGCGACCAGCGACCCCGCGGCGACTGCAGCGCCACGCGGCCGCGCCACGCGCTCCACACCGACAGCCAGCCGGCGGGCAGGCGCAGTTGCGAACCGGTCGGGCCGGCATGGATCAGATGCAGGTTCGACGGGTTCGCCGTGGTGGCCTCCGCGCGCGCCAGGTCGAGCAGCTGCGCTGCCTGCAAGCGATGGAATTCCGCAATCACAGCCTGGTCCCGGACATGCGCGGCCGCGCGACAGGTTCAGGCTAATCCCGCGCGCGGCGCGCAACCGTTCCAGTTGCAGGCCGATTCGATGGAGCCAATTGCGCGTTCAGCGCGCCAGTCCGTGCGCGCGGCGGGCGAACCAGGCGCAGATCACGCCGAACAGCAGGTGCATGAGGAAGTTGGTCACCACCGCGAGCATCACCGGTTTCGTCGACGGCTCCGCCAGCGACAGCGGCACCACCACGTGGGTCATCACCGCCCACAGCAGCAACCCGTACGGCAGTCCGTAGCGCACGGGATGCTGCAGCAGCCAGCGATGGCGGCCACTGATGAGGTAGTACGCCAGCACCATGGTCGTGGCGATCAGGTAGTGGAATGCGGTGCCCGCCAGCGCGGTCGCGGTGCCGCCCTGGAACGCGGCGTCGCCGAGCGCGCCGGAGGCGATGAACTGCAGCAGGCGCTGCGGTGGTACGTGCCGCAGCCAGGCCCAGAACGAACAGGCGTAGACCAGGTCGAGGCTGCCGAGGACGAGTCCGCCGGCCAACACCTGGGTCGCGGCGCGGTGATGCGTGGGATATGACGTGGACATGGGCCGTTCCGTGTGGCGAGGCAGGCCCCGTGGCGCGTCAGCGACCGTGCAGCGCCCGGCGGGCGGAGCACGCACAGACCACGCCCAGCAGGGCGTGCACGATGATGCTGGCCAGCACCCACGGCAGATAGACCTTTGTTGGCTGCGGCGCATTGGACAGCGGCACCACGACCTGGCTCATCAGCACGTACAGCAGCAATCCGTACGGCAGCCCGTACGCGAGCGGCCGTTGCACCAGCACCGGCATGCGCCGGGCGACCAGCGCGTAGGCGAACACCATCGCGGTCGCGATGAAGTAGTGGCAGGCCAATCCCAGCAGCGCGCTGGCGGCGCCGCCTGCGAACGCCGCCGGGCCCTGGATGCCGGCGGCGATGGATTGCAGGATCCGCAGCGCCGGTACATCGCGCGCCAGCGCCCAGAAGCCGCAGGCGAACACGAGGTCCGCCGTGCCCAGGACCAGGCCGCCGGCAAGGATGGGCCACCCACGTGGCGTGCGCGTTGCAGTAGCGGCGATGCTCATGCGTCGCTTCCGATCGGTGGCGTCGAGGGTCGTGATGTCGAGGGTCGCGTGCGGCGTCGATCGTTCATCCGCGAACGCGGCGACCGAGCGCACCGACCGCGAAGCGCGCGGCGATCGTGCCGAACAGCGCGAACATCGGGATGTTCAGCAGCATCCACGCCAGCTGTGGATGCTTCGGCGCAGGGGCGGCGGAGAGCGGCAGCACCACGCCGTTCATGAGCAGGTACAACAGCAGGCCGTAGGCGATGCCGTAGCGGTGCGGATGCGCGCGCAGCAGCGCCACGCGGGTCGCGACCAGGGCGTAGGCGAGCACGAAGCAGCTACCGATCAGCCACTGCAGGCCCGCACCGAGCACGGCGGTCGCCGCGCCGCCGGCGAAGGCGGCCGCGCCCAACGCGCCCGCCGCGATGCCCTGCAGGAGTCGGGCCGGCGCCACGCCCTGTGGCGACCAGTACAGCAGGCAATAGATGAGATCCGTCGCGGCGATGGCGAGGCCGCCGCACAGGATCATCGGCCAGGCCACGGCGCCTGCGTGGCGCAGTGGGGAAGGCGTGGAAAACGATGCGCTCGCGTGCATGGGATCTCCTTGTCCGGCCGGCGTCCGGATGCCCGCTTCAATCCTGCACGCCGCCCGGATCCGTGGCAGTGCCAATTCATGCGTGTGCGAGCGGACCAATCCCGCGCGGACGACCCGCGGGCGGTTCAGCGCGACAGCAGCGCCGCCAGCACCATGGCGACGGCGATCATCGCCAGGTCGAACGCGCTGTTGGCCAGCTGCGCCAGCAGCCAGGCGTGCTGCATTCCCAAGCGCAGTGCCGAGTCGAGCGGGTCGAACCCCAGCATCTCGCCCAGGTGCACCGCGATGATCCACCAGTTGGCGAGCACCGCGATCGCCGCGGTCGCCAGCGCGGCCACCAGCGCCCGTTGCCCACCGCGCGGCCAGCCCGACAGGCGCAGGATCCAGGCAACGTCGAGGGCGCCGACCAGGACCATCCAGCCGCACTGCTTGCCGGTCGACCAGGCCACCACGACCCAGATCGCGGCGAAACCGGCGCACGCCGCCAGCAGCATCAGCAGCCGGAACGGCCACGTCAGCCAGCGCGCGGACGAGGAGGGGGAGGGCTTGGGGGCAGGGACGGACATGAAGGGCGCAAGGATAGCCGTTGCCTCCGCCGCCGTGCGTGGGCCAATGGTTGGCGCGGCGTGGACGCGCGTCGCGGAACGAAGCGTCGCGCCCGGCGTTGGCCGGTTCCGGGGCAGGCGGGCGCGACAAGCCGTAAAATTGCCTGCCTTGTACCTTCGCGGCCGCGCCCCGATCTCCTGAACATGTATTCCCGCAGCAGCGAACCCGTCCGTTTCGAGCGCGATTGCGCCGCCGTCCTCGTCCCGCAGGGCGAGAAAGTCTCGTTGCCCGCCGGCAGCGTCGGCTACATCACCCAGGCGCTGGGCGGCAGCTGGACCGTGTTCGTCGAAGGCAACCTGTTCCGCATCGCCGGCATCGACGCCGATGCGATCGGCAAGGAGCCGCCCGAACCGCTCGAGTTGCCCGCCGATGCCGACGACGACGCGGTGGAGCAGATGGTGTGGCGGCAGCTGCGCACCTGCTTCGACCCGGAGATCCCGATCAACGTGGTCGACCTCGGCCTGGTCTACTCGGCCACGGTCAAGCCGCATCCGGAGCAACCCGGACAGCGTCGCGTCGAGATCGAGATGACCCTGACCGCGCCGGCGTGCGGCATGGGCGACATCCTGGTCGCCGACGTGCGCGACAAGCTCGAGATGATCCCGACCGTGGCCGAGGCCGACGTCGAACTGGTGTTCGATCCGCCGTGGAGCCGCGACATGATGTCGGAAGTGGCGCGCCTGGAAACCGGCATGCTGTGACCGCACCGCGTGCGCCCCATGCGCACGCGCCTGTCCGGCTCCGCGCGCCGGCCCAGCGCAACCGGGCTCAGCGCACGCCGTTGCGCGCGAGCACCTGCCGGTCCACCTTCGCCGGCACCACCAGCCAGTCCAGCGTCGCCCCGCGCAAACCGGTGCGCGCGACCGTGCCGGTGCGGCAACGCTCGTTGCATTCGCCGACGGTCATGCCCGCGGGCACCAGACTCTGCAGTTCCATCTGCGCCACGACGTCGCCGTGGCGTTGCGCTTCGGCATAGGTGGTGGTGATCAGGTCCAGCGCGCCCTTGCCGTCGCCGCGCTGCATCGCCGCGACCGCGCTGACGACGGCGAGGCGGTAGCGCACCGTCCACAGGCTGGCGCCGCGCAGTTGCCGGGCGATGCGCAGGCGCTGCTCGACGTCCTGCCAGTCGCCGCGGATCGCGGCGTTTTCGGCGAGGCCGGTTTCGGCCATGGCGCGGATCCATTCGTAGCCGGTGCGCACCGCCATCGGCAACACGCGCTGGTTCAGGCGTTCGGCGGTGGCGGCGTCGCCGGCGCGGGTCAGCTGCGTGGCGAGCCACAGTTCGTTCAACCAGCGGTCCGGGCCGTCTTCCTGTTTTTCGACCTGGGTCAGCGCGTCGCGCAGGCTCTTGAGGCCGCTGCTGCGGTCGCCGGCGAGCACGTCGACACTGGCGTTGCCGATCTGCGCCTGCAGCCGCGTCGACGGCTGCTGCAGCAGGTCGCAGGCCTTCCACAGTGCGCGCGCGTTGTCGATGTTGCCGCCGGCGAGGCTGAGGTCGGCGCGCATGCAGGCGATGCGCGACGAGGCGGTCGACTGCTCCTTGGCCGGGTTGACCTTGCGGTCGCGCGCTTCGGCGGCGAGCAGCACCGCTTCGGCGCCCTGGAAGTCGCCGCGGTTGGCGGTGAGGATCGCGTCGAATTGCGCCACCACGATCGCGCCGTCGCCCTGCAGGCCGGCCTTGCGCAGGCTGGCCAGGCGGCGTTCGGCGTCTTCGTAGTGGCCGCGCATGAAGTCCTCGTTCAACAGGTACAGCTCGAGCACGTGCTGCTCGAAGGTGTCGCCGGTCGCCAGCGCGATGGCCAGCGCCTGCTCCAGGCGTGCGCGGTAGGTGGTGAGTTCGCCGAGGCTGTAGTGGCGGAACGCGTCCAGCCGCAGCATGTCGATTTCCAGCCGGCGGTAGCCGCGTTCGCGCGCCTGCAGGAGCAGGGTGTCCAGGTCGGCTTCGCTGGCGTGCGCCGGCTGGTTGCTTTCGGCGAGGAAGCGCGCGTACAGCGCGGCCATGTCGTCGCCGGCGATCTCGAACTGCTTGGCCGCCTGCAGGTAGCGCGCCGGGTCGGACTTCTCCTCGTACTGGTAGTTGTCGGCGTGCGCGACCAGCAGCAGCGCCTCGCCGCTTTCCTGTTCCCAGCCCGCGCCGGCCTGGCGCGCGATCTGTTCGGCGGCGAGCGCGTGCTTGCGCGCCTGCACCGCGTCGCCCAGGGCCAGGTAGGCCGAGGACAGGTTCAGGCGCTGGCGCAACTGGGTGCCGACCGATTTGCGGCTCCAGTGCGGCTGGTTTAGCAGCGGAATCGCTTCCTCCGGCTTGGCCGCGTTGAGCAGCATGTTGGCCTGATCGAGCGCGAACACGCTCTTCTCGGGATGGCGCGCGGCGAGTGCGCCGTAGGCCTTGGCGGCCTCCGCGGCCTGCTGCGGATCGCGCGACAGCAGCTCGGCCTGCAACACCGCGCCGACGTCGGCGGGGATGGGCTTGAGCAGGCCGATGGCGGTCCTGGTTTCCGTCACCGACGGCGCCGCGTGCGAGAGCCGCATCAGCACGTAGCCGTATTGGAAATGCGCCAGGCCGAAGCCGGGGGCGCGCGTGGTGACGTCCTGGAAGATGCGCGAGCTGGCGACCCAGTCGCGGCGTTCCAGCGCGTCCACGCCCTCGGCGTAGCGCTTGGCGGTGGCGGTGTCGATCGCCAGCGCCGGCCAGCGTTCGTCCGCGCGTGCCGGCACCAGCCGGGCCAGCAGTTCGCGCGACAGCTGGTCGGCCATCGCCGGCAACTGCGCGCGCGGCCCCTTCTTCTCCAGGCGTTGTTCGCGGCCGGCGGCGTCGTAGCGCGCGCGCAGGAACACCTGGTTGGGATCGGCCGGGTCGATGCCGGAGCTGAGGAACACGATGCGCGGCGAGCGGCCTTCCGACTCGGCGGCGAGGTGCGCCTCGGTGAGCAGGGTCACTTCCGGCAGGTTGTCCAGCTTCCAGCCCAGCCAGGCATGCAGCAGCGTCACCGGCCAGCGCGCGTCTTCCGGCGCGGCCTGGTCCTCGACGTCGATCAGGGCGATGGCGAGCGCCTCCGCGTGCGCCGCCTCGGCGGCCTGGTCGCGCGTGCGCAGCCACCAGGCGGTCGCGCCCAGCGCGAGCACGACGACCACGGCAGCGGCGGCAGCCACGCGCCAGCGGCGGCGCGGCGGGGTGGGCGGGACCTGCTGGGAGGGCGCCGCGGGTCCGGCGCGCGCTGTTTCGGGGTGTGCGGGCTCGCTTTGCGTCGATTCGGTGGGTGCGACTTCAGCCGGTGCCGTCCCGGCGGGCGTCGTTCCCGTCTGCGGCGATTCCTTATTAGTGACGTCGGCCGCAGGGCCCTCGACCACGGCCTGCACCGGTGCCGGCGGTTCGAACACGTAGCCGCTCTTGGCGACCGTGCGGATCCAGTGCTTGCGCGCTTCACCCAGCGCCTTGCGCAACATCCATACGCTCTGGGAGAGGTTCGCATCCTCGACGATGACGCCCGGCCACACGCGCGCGAACAGCTCGGCGCGGGTGTGCAGCACCTGCGGTTCGGCCAGGAAGACGAGCAGGAGGTCGAACATGCGCTGCGGCAGTTCGGCTTCCTGGTCGGGGCGGATCACCCGGCGGTAACGCAGGTCGATCTGGACGTCGTGCACCTGCAGGCGCCGCGTTCCAGCGGGCCAGGGGTGCTGTGTGGGATCAGTCAAGACGTCGATTCTCGAACCCGCCGGAGGGCGAATCCTACCGTTGGCGCGCGCCGTCGTTTGCTGCGTCGCAGCACGGTTGCCGCCAAGAACGGCAAATAGACCTTCGGCGAGGGATGGCCGGTCCCCGCGCGGAACCGCGTTCAAGCCGATTTTTGTTACGAACCCGTTAAAAAGCCGCTTCAATTCGCCTTTCCGGGGCGATTTGAGATTTTTTTGAGCGCCACTACAAGGTCTCAAAGGGGGCCGGGGACCTCTTATCGACCTGTCGAGCGGAGGCCCACCGATCGGCACCCCTGCCCCCAGATGCAAGTCCGGGGGCAGGGGGCACTTCCCGCCTCCGCGCGCCCCAGGCGCAACGCGACACCGACCAGCGGACGGATCAGGGGCCGTCGTGGCCCAACTCCGGACCAGATGAGGTAGTCAGCGCCACCCAGAAAGCTCCGCCCGCTCGCCCGATGGCATCCGCAGAGCGCCCGTTCCGGGCGCGTCGGCGACCGGCGCAAGAAATCGATTCAGGAATCCGCATGGCGGAGGGAGGACCCGGAGGGTCCGGCAAGGATGCGCGCCTCAGGACGAGGCACCGCCCCGGCGCAAGCCGGGGCTTTTCCTAGGGGGCGGAGCGCCGCGCTTGCGCGGCCTCCGGGCTGTGGACCGTTGCAGTGGAAGCGGGTGCAAGCCGCGATGGGGATCGCGGCCTGCGGCAATCGAAGCGGAAGCAGCGGCGGTGGCAAGTGCAGTAGTGGCTGGTCCCACCAAGGACGGTGGGGTGAGCTTTCGGCAGCAGGCGGCCAGGCAGGAAGCGATGGTCGTGTCGATTGCGCATCACAGGTCGATCTCAATGCCCGTCAAGCCGCCCGCCGCGCTCCGCCAATCCGGACGCCGGGTATCCATAAATCAGAGAGGGAATTACCTGATGTCCGTATCCCACCGCCGCATGCGCCTGCATGCGCTGGCTGCCGCCACGGCAGTCGTCGTTTCCGGTATGTCCGCCATGGCCGCTCCGGCTTTCGCCGCCGAGCGCCTGAACCTGTCCGGCCTCGAATCCGGCGCCCAGTACGACCGCTTCATCGTGAAGTACCGCGCCGGCACCGCCGAGGGCGCCGACACCGGCAAGGCCAAGGCCGCGCTCGTGCGCGCCGCCCACGCCGGCGCCGGCGGCAAGGCTCTGGCCCTCGGCCACCTGCGCCGCATGGCGCTGGGTGCCGACGTGGTCAAGGCCGACCGCAAGCTGGACCGCGCCGAGGCCGAGAGCCTGATGCGCGAGATCGCCGCCGACCCGGCCGTCGAATATGTCGAACTCGACAAGCTCAACAAGCCCTACCTGACCCCGAACGACACCCGCTACAGCGAGCAGTGGGGCTATTCGGGCACCTACGGCATCAAGGCCAACCAGGCGTGGGACGTGACCAACGGCAGCGGCGCGGTCGTCGCCGTGCTCGACACCGGCATCACCAACCACAGCGACCTCAACGCCAACATCCTTCCCGGCTACGACTTCATCGTCGACACCACCGTGTCGAACGACGGCAACGGCCGCGACAGCGATCCGAGCGATCCGGGCGACTGGGTCACCGCCAACCAGTGCGGCGGCACCCATGCCGCGCAGAACTCGAGCTGGCACGGCACCCACGTCGCCGGCACGATCGCGGCCGTGACCAACAACGCCAGTGGCGTGGCCGGTGTCGCCTACGGCGCCAAGATCGTCCCGGCGCGCGTGCTCGGCACCTGCGGCGGTTACGACTCCGACATCGCCGACGCGATGATCTGGGCTTCGGGCGGCACCGTCAGCGGCGTGCCCGCCAACGCCAACCCGGCCGAAGTGATCAACCTCAGCCTCGGCGGCTCCGGCGCCTGCAGCACCACCACGCAGAACGCGATCAACAGCGCGGTCAGCCGCGGCACCACCCTGGTGATCGCCGCCGGCAACGACAACACTAACGTGTCGAACGCCTCGCCGGCGAACTGCGCCAACATCATCGCCGTCGCCTCGATCACCAGCACCGGCGCGCGTTCGTCGTTCTCGAACTACGGTTCGCTGATCGACATCGCCGCGCCGGGTTCGAACATCCTGTCCACGCTCAACGCCGGCACCACCACGCCGGGCGCCGAGACCTACGCCTCGTACAACGGCACCTCGATGGCGACCCCGCACGTCGCCGGCGTCGTCGCCCTGATCCAGGCCGTCGCCACCACGCCGAAGACCCCGGCGGAAGTCGAAGCGCTGATCAAGGGCAACGTCACCGCGTTCCCGTCGACCCCGTCGCAGCCGATCGGCCCCGGCATCCTCAACGCCAAGGCCGTCGTCGACGCCACCAACGGCACCACCCCGCCGCCGACCGGCGGCACGCTGACCAAGGGCGTGGCCGCGACCGGCCTGGGCGCCGCGACCGGTGGCTACGTGAAGTACACGATGGTGGTGCCGGCCGGCGCGACCAACCTGACCTTCACCACCTCGGGCGGCACCGGCGACGCCGACATGTACGTGAAGTTCGGCAGCGAGCCGACCGACACCGTGTACGACTGCCGTCCGTACAAGTCCGGCAATGCCGAGAGCTGCACCTTCGCGGCGCCGTCGGCCGGCACGTACTACATCAACCTGAAGGCCTACTCGACGTTCTCGGGCGTGAGCCTGCTCGGCGACTACACCACCGGCGGTGGCGGCGGCGCGCAGACCTACAGCAACACCACCGACTACACCATCGCCGACAACGCCACGGTGGATTCGCCGATCACGGTCTCCGGCCGCAGCGGCAACGCCCCGAGCAACGCGTCGGTGACGGTCGCCATCGTCCACACCTACCAGGGCGACCTGAAGGTGGACCTGGTTGCGCCGGATGGCTCGCTCTACAACATCCACAACCGCACCGGCAGCAGCACCGACAACATCAACAAGACGGTGACGCTGAACCTGTCCACCGAGGCGCTGAACGGCACGTGGAAGCTGCGCGTGAACGACAACGCCGCCGGCGACACCGGTTACATCAACAGCTGGAGCGTCACGTTCTGATCGCCGCGCGCGATCGGTAACGAGTGACGTGCAATGCAAAGACCCCGGCCAATGGCCGGGGTCTTTTTTTGTCTCCGTCGCGGGAATCCAGGCGTGGCTTCTGCCGACGCGTGACCTGCTTACTCCGGCTCGATCGCCTCGAAGCGGTTGGCCGCCACGTTCTTGCGCACCTTGCGCGGATCCCACACCCGGCCGTTCATGGCGATGTACACGCCCGGTGGCAACGACTGCACCGCGCCCACGGCGCAACCGACGTTGAACTCCGCGTCCGAGCCACGGAAGCGCGCCGGACTCAGCGCGCCGGTCAGCACGATGGTCTTGTCGGTGAGCGAGGCCAGCACCTTGGCGGTTTCCACCATGGTGTCGGTGCCGTGGGTGACCAGCACGTGCTTCGCCGGCTGCGCGGCGATCGCGGCGCGGATCAGCTCGCGATCCTCGGCGGTGATGTGCAGCGAGTCCTTGCGGATGATCGGGATCACGCTGAACTGGAACGCCACGCCCAGCTCGCGCAGGATGCTGCCGATCTGCGGCTCGCCGATCTGGTAGTCGGACTTGTCGTCGAAGTAGATCTTGTCGATCGTGCCGCCGGTGGTGACGACGCAGAGCTGGTCCATGGTGGTGCTGGTGGCGAGTGCGGGGCCGTCATTGTAGGGCCGCCCGCGGTGAACCCTAAGCGCCGGTATCGCATAAGCCGCGCGGGCGGCTGATGGCGGGGAACAGCGGAGCCTCCGCCGTGCCGGTATCGAGGGCTACGCCTTCGGCTTCGCAAACCGCGCCTTCATCCCCGGAATGCTCGCGGCGAAGATCACCACCAGCGCCAGCAGGATCTCCGTGCAGGCGAACAACCGCTCCGGCGCGCGTGTCCACGCCGCCATGACGCCATGGCTGAACCAGCCCAGCGCCAGCACGCCCGCCCAGAAGCCGGCCTGGCGCCAGCCGCGCAGCGCGGCCATGGCCAGCGCCGCCGGCGGCAACGCGAACACCAGCAACGCCGCCCACGGCGTGGGCAGGGCGCCGAACCACAGCAGGTAGAGCCCGGTGAGGGCGATCAGCGCGGTGATCAGCACGCGCCGAGACAACGGACCGGTGAAGACGCTCATGCCAGTTTCCCCGCGATGGTGGCGAGCCGGCGCCCGAGCGCCCGCGCCAGCGTGGCTTCCTCGTCGCTCGGTTGCGGGTCGTCCTGCAGGCCGGCGACGTGGCTGGCGCCGTAGGGCGTACCGCCGGTGCGCGTCGTGTTGAGCGCCGGCTCGGTGTAGGGAATGCCGACCAGCACGCAGCCGTGGTGCAGCAGTGGCACCTGCATGGTCAACAGCGTGGTCTCGTTGCCGCCGTGCATGGTCGAGGTCGAGGTGAACACCGCCGCGGGCTTGCCCACCAGGGTGCCGCTGGCCCATTCGCTGCCGAGGCCGTCGATGAAGTGCTTCAACGGCGCGGCCATGTTGCCGAAACGGGTCGGGCTGCCCAGGGCGAGGCCCACGCATTCGACCAGGTCCTGCTTCTCGACGTAGGGCGCGCCGTCCTCCGGCACCGGCGGCGCGGCCTGCTGCGTCACCGCCGCGACCGGTGGCACGCAGCGCAGGCGCGCGCGCATGCTATCGACTTCCTCGATGCCGCGGGCGACCAGGCGCGCGAGTCGCGCGACCGAACCGCCGCGGCTGTAGTAGAGGACCAGGATCTCGGGCATTGCGGTGTCCATGGCGAAACTGCGCAGAAGGGTACGCGCTCGCGGTGCGCTTCGCCTATTGCCGATAGCGGCGGTTCCGGCCCGTGGCGGCTCATGCGGCTTCGCCATCGCATCGGTTACCCTGCCGCGGATGGAGCCGCTCGATTCCCTCAATCGCTGGATGGACCGCATGCGCGACCGCGCGCGTGCCAAGACCTTCTTCCGCTTCCTCGCCAAGCGCTTCCTCGACGACCGCCTGTTCCAGGCCGCCGGCGCGCTGTCGTACACCACGGTGTTCGCGCTGGTGCCGCTGTCGCTGGTGGTGTTCGGCGTGCTCTCGGCGTTCCCGGTCTTCGGCCACTGGAGCGACCAGCTCAGCGATTACATCTTCGCCAACTTCGTGCCCTCGGCGGCGCGCTCGGTGGAGACCTACCTGCGGCAGTTCCGCAACAACGCCGGGCAGCTCACCGCCGCGGGCGTGATCGCGCTGGTGGTGTCGCTGCTGATCACCCTCAACGGCATCGAGACCGCGTTCAACCGCATCTGGCGGGTGAAGGCGCCACGACCCAAGGTCGGGCGCTTCCTCGTGTACTGGACCGTGTTCACCCTCGGCGCGCTGATGGCGGCGGCGAGCCTGGCCATCTCGGCCAAGTTCTTCGCCATGTCGGTGTTCCAGACCCAGGCGGGCAGCGCGCTGCAGTCGCTGCTGTTGCGGCTGGCGCCGATGGCCATCGAGTTCTTCGCGATCGCCGCGATCTACAAGGTGGTGCCACACCGCACGATCCAGTGGCGCCACGCCATCGCCGGCGCGTTGCTCGCCACCATTGCCTTCGAGCTGGTGAAGTGGGGACTGGGGCTGTACCTGGCCAGCTTCAGTTCCTACTCGAAGATCTACGGCACGCTCGCGGCGGTGCCGATCTTCCTGCTGTGGATCTACCTGAGCTGGGTGTCGGTGCTGCTCGGCGCCTCGCTGGCCTCGTCGATTTCCGCGTTCCGCTACCAACCGGCGGCGATGCGGCTGCCGCTGGGTTACGAGATGTACGGCCTGATCCGCCTGCTCGCCCGTTTCAACGAGGCGCGCAAGCAGGGCCGCGGCCTGCACAGCGACCAGATCCAGCGCATCGAGCCGATGCTCACCGATTCGCTGGTGCAGCAGATGCTCGCGCAGCTGTGCGAGATCAACGTCGTGCGCCGCGCCGAGGACGGCGAATGGCTGCTCGCCCGCGACCTCGACGAGCTGCCGATGAGCGAACTGTACGAAGCCTGCCAGCTGCGCATCCCCATCGCCGAGGCGCACCTGCCGTGCCGCGAGGATTCGCTCGGCCACGCCGCGGTGGCGGCGATCGACGAGTTGCGCCTGCCGTTGCGCGACCTGCTCAAGCGCCGCGTTTCCACCATCCATGCCGACCACGAGGATTGATCCGATGCGTCCATACCTGCCCGCCCTGCTGACGGCCGCCGTGCTGCTGGCCGCCTGCAAGCCCGGAGCGGAGGCGCCGCGGACCGAAGCACGTGCGCCGCAACCCGCGTCGCCGCCGGCCGCGACCGCGCCGGACACTGCCGCCGCCGCCGCGCCCGCGGATGCCGAATACCCGACCCTGCAGCTCGCCACCATCGACGGCAAGGCCTACGACCTGGCCGCGCATCGCGGCAAGTGGGTGGTGGTGAATTTCTGGGCGACCTGGTGCAAGCCCTGCGTCAAGGAAATGCCCGACCTGTCCGCGCTGGATGCCATGCGCGAGCACATCGAAGTGCTCGGCCTGGCCTACGACGACTCCGAACCCAAGGACATCCAGGCGTTCCTGCAGACCCATCCGGTCGTCTATCCCATCGCGATCGTCGATACCTTCGATCCACCCAAGTCGTTCGCCACGCCACGCGGCCTGCCGACCACGTACCTGATCGCACCCGACGGTCGCGTGGCGAAGAAGTTCATGGGCCCGATCACCGCCGCCGACATCGAAGGCGCGATCATGGCCGCCGGAGGACCCAAGCCCGCGGGCTGAGGAGGTTGCGATGAAATCGGTACGGTTCCTGGTCGGTGGCAAGGTGCAGGGCGTGTGGTTCCGCGCCAGCGCGCGCGACCGCGCCGTGGCGCTGCAGCTGCGCGGCTACGCGCGCAACCTGTCCGACGGGCGCGTGGAAGTGTTGGCGATCGGCGACGACGACGCCGTCGAAGAGCTGGGGCAGTGGTTGCACTACGGCCCGCCGCAGGCGCAAGTCGATGAACTCGAGCGCGTCGATGCGCACGACGAGCCCGGCCTCGCCGGTTTCGAGATCCGCTGATTCGATAGCTGCAGAAGCAGGGAGCAGCGCCATGGCCATCCGCATCGTTCGTTTGGGTACGCCGCGCGCGAAGGGCGAAGGGTTGCGCATCGGCACCGTGCGGCGACCGCCGCGCGGCGTGCCGAAGGCGGCGTTCGCCACGCAGAACTGGTACGACGTGTGGTTCCCGAACCTCGCGCCGAGCCTGGAAACGATGAAGCAGGCGCAGGCGGCGGAGACGCCGGCGCAGTGGAACGCCTTCGTGCGCAATTACCGCGCCGAGATGGCAGCGCCGGAACACGCCCACGCCATCGCCCTGCTCGCGGCGCTGTCGCAGCACAGCGATTTCTCGGTCGGCTGCTATTGCGAGGACGAATCGCACTGCCACCGTTCGATCCTGCGCGAACTGCTCGCCGCGCAGGGGGCGAGGATCGTCTAGCCGTTCTCCCCGGTCGCGGTCGCGGGCGTGTGGCCGCGCAACTCCAGCAACAGGTATGCCGGCAGCGCCGCCGCCAGCGGCAACAGGTAGTACAGCGTGCGATAGGCGAACAGGGCGGCGAGGACGGCGGCGACGGGAATGCGCGGCGCCAGCGCCGCGACGAACACCGCTTCGAGCACCCCGACGCCGCCGGGCACGTGCACCAGCGCGGTGGCCACCGCCGCGAGCAGCAGTGCGCCCAGCACGGTCGGATAGTCGGCGGCTGCCGGCAGCAGCACGTACAGGATCGCCGCCATCAGCGCCCAGTTCAGCGCGGCCAGCGCGAACTGCAGCAGCGCCAGCGGCACCGACGGCAGGCGGAAGTGGTGGCCGCGCACATGGAACATGCGCCCGTGCAGGCGCCAGCAGGCCAGCAGGTACAGCGCGGCCGCGGCCAGCATCGCCGCGCCGAGCCACGGCAGCGCGCCCGCCAGCGCCGCGAACCGCGACGGCGCCTGCACGGCGCCGCTGGCGAAGAGCGCACCCGCCAGCAGCAGGTAGCCCAGCCAGTTGGTGCTCGTCGCGAACGCGACGATGCGGGTGACCGCGGCGATGCCGAGTCCGGCGCGCGTGTACAGGCGCAGGCGCGCGCCGGTGGCGCCGAACAGTGCGCCGATGTTGAGCCCCAACGCGTAGGCGATGCCGCCGATCAGCGCGGTCCGCCGCGGCGACAGCGCGTGGTGCGCGTAGTGCCGCGCCGCCAGTTCGTAGCCGCAGTAGACCAGGTAACTGGTGGCGCTCAGCAGCGCTGCGACGAGCAGCGTGCCGGGGTCGAAGCCGGCCATGGCCTCGCCTACGCCGCGCCAGTCGATCGCACGCGCGGCGCGGGCGACCAGCGCCAGCACCGCGACCGGCACCAGCCACCAGGCGATGCGCCGGAGGCGATGCAGCAGGGGATGGCGCGGCTTCACCACTCGATCCGCGCCAGCAGCGGGGCATGGTCGGACAGGTGCGACCACGGCCGCGCCGACAGCACCTGCGGCGCGACCCCGCGCGCGCCGCGCACGTAGATCCGGTCCACCGGCAGCAACGGCCAGCGTGCGGGAAAGGTCCGTGCCAGCGCGCCGTGCTGCTGCAGGAAAACTTCCTGCAGCCCGCAGCGTTCGAGCACACCGTGCCCCTTCCCGCGCCAGTCGTTGAAGTCGCCGGCGACGACCAGTGGCGCATCCGCCGGCACTTCGCGTTTGATGATTCCGCACAGCAATTCGAGCTGCCGCTGGCGGTGCGATTCGCGCAGGCCCAGGTGCACGCAGATCGCATGCACCTCCATGCCGGTGCCCGGCATCGCCAGCACGCAGTGCAGCAGGCCGCGTCCCTCGCTGCCGTGGATGGAGATGTCGCGGTTCGCGTGCTGCACGATCGGCAGCTTCGACAGCAGCGCGTTGCCGTGGTGGCCGTGCGGATACACGGCGTTGCGGCCGTAGGCGAACTGCGGCCACAGCGTGTCGGCGAGGAATTCGTACTGCGGTCCGTCCGGCCAGTTGACGTGCTTGCGCGCGTAATGCGCGTGTTCGCCCAGCACCTCCTGCAGGAACACGATGTCGGCCGACACCGAGCGGATCGCCTCGCGCAGTTCCGGCAGCACGAAGCGGCGGCGGAACGGGTTGAAGCCCATGTGGGCGTTCAGGGTCAGGACGTTGAACGCGGGCATGGGGCGATTGTGCGCAGGGTGGGGAATTCGGTGGGTGAAGTGCGTGGGAGAACGACCTTCCCGCGGTTCCGCATCCTGCGTCTTCCCGAGCGTAGCGGGGGACCGGCCCGCGATGCAGTGAAGCGACTGTCGTGGCCGTGCCGCGCCTGCGGCCGATAGTGGCGAAAAGCTGGCTGTTCGCTACCGGGACGACGCGATCGACTCAATCCTTGATCGGCTTCAACACTCCGAACCGTTCCTTCTTCGGCTTCCCCGGCAACGGTCCGAACGCCAGCTTCGCCGGTGGCACGTTGGTGTCGGGCAGGCGCTGCAGCAGGTCCCTGATCAGCGCCAGGCGGCCGCGCTTCTGGTCGTTGAAATCCACCAGCGTCCACGGCGCCTGCGGCGTGTGCGTCGCCTTGAGCATGGCTTCGCGCGCGCGGGTGTAGTCGTCGTAATGCTTGCGCGCCTCGACGTCGATCGGCGACAGCTTCCAGCGCTTGAGCGGGTCCTTCAGGCGATCGGCGAAGCGCGCTTCCTGTTCGGCCTGGTCGCAGCACAGCCAGTACTTGAACAGCAGGATGCCGTCGTCGACCAGCAGCTTCTCGAACGCCGGCGTCTGCTTCAGGAACGCCTTCACCTGCGCCTCGCTGGCGAAACCCATCACCTTCTCGACGCCGGCGCGGTTGTACCAGCTGCGGTCGAACAGCACGATTTCGCCGGCCGCGGGCAGGTGCGCGACGTAACGCTGGAAGTACCACTGCGAACTTTCGCGTTCGGTCGGTTTGGGCAGGGCGACCACGCGACACTGGCGCGGGTTCATGTGGTCGGCGATGGCGTTGATCACGCCGCCCTTGCCGGCGGTGTCGCGGCCTTCGAACAGCACCACCGCGCGTTGGCCGGTCGCCTGCAGCCAGCGCGCCATCGCCACGAGTTCGAGCTGGAGGGGTTCGAGCCGCGCTTCGTAGTCCTTGCGCTTGAGCCCGCCCATCAGCGGCCCCTGCGTCGGGCCGGCTTCGCCACTGCCGGCTGCATGCTGCGCGCGACTTCCAGCAGCGCGCCCTGCTGCTTGGTGTTGAGCGCGCGGTAGGCGGCGAGCAGGTCGTGCTCGCCCTTGGTACGCGAAGGGTCCAGCGTGCTGGCCAGTTCGCCCAGCAGCGCACCGGCCGGCACGCCGAAGGTACGGGCGAGCGCGTCGAGTTGTTCCTTGCCGGGCAGCTTGTCGCCCTGCAGCCAGGCGCTCACGGTGGCGACGCCGGCGCGCGGAATGGCGGTGGCGATGTCGGCGGGACTGAGACCGCGCGCCTTGGCGAGCAGGCGCAGCGTGGTGGCTAGGGGCATGTCCAGCACTCCTTACTCCTTGAGGCGCGGCTTCAGCGTCGCGAGGTTGCACGGGCGGGTGCGCGCGTCGAGCTGCGCGTGGATGATCTTTTCCCAAGCGGTGCGGCAGGCCGAGGTCGAACCCGGCAGCGCGAACAGGAAGGTACCGTTGGCTAGGCCGGCGAAGGCGCGCGACTGCAGCGTGCTGGTGCCGATCTCGGCGAAGCTCAGCGCGCGGAACAGTTCGCCGAAGCCCGGCATCTCCTTGTCCAGCAGCGGCAGCAGCGCTTCGGGCGTGGAGTCGCGGCCGGTGAAGCCGGTGCCGCCGGTGACGAGGATGCCGTCGATGCTGGCGTCGGCGATCCACTGCGAGACGCGGGCGCGCAGCTGGTAGCGGTCGTCGCGGAGCAGGGCGCGGTCGGCGAGCGCATGCCCGGCGTCGGTCAGCGCGGCGACGAGGTAATCGCCCGAGGTGTCTTCGGCCGAGGTGCGCGTGTCCGACACGGTCAGCACGCACAGGCGGAGCGGGAGGAAGTCGCGTTCGGCGGTCATGCCGGGAGTGTAGGGCGGGCTCAAGCCCGCCGCGAGGGTTGGGTCGGACGAGGTTAGCAGCGAAGATCGAGGTGCGGGCCAGGGCCCGCCCTACGCCAGCATGGTCCGGATCGCCGCAGCGAAATCGCGCGCGAACCCGCCCATGTCGAACAGCCCGCTGTCGCGCCGGCATTGCGCCAGTTCCGCGCGCAGGGCGGCCAAGGCCTGCGGATCGCGGCCGAGTTCGACCGCGCGGGCGACGAAGGCCGCATCGCTGTCGACATTCATCGACGGCATGCCCAGGTGGTGGTTGAGGCTGCCGGCCACGCGCGCGGCGAAGGTCTCGCCCGGTCGCGTCAGCACCGGGCAGCCGGCCCACAGCGCATCCGAGGCGGTGGTGTGCGCGTTGTAGGGTTCGGTGTCGAGGAACAGGTCCGCGTGCTGCAGGCGCGCGAGGTATTCGGCGTGCGGCTGCTTGGCCATGAACACCAGTCGCTCCGGCGCCACGCCCTGCGCCTGCGCGAAGGCCTGCAACCGTGCATCGGCGCGACCGGGCCCCGACAGCAGCCACAGCACGCTGCCCGGCACCGCGCGCAGCACCGCCAGTGCGCGCGCCATGCTGTGCGGGTTGAGCTTGTAGCTGTTGTTGAAGCAGCAGAACACCACGCCGGTGTCGGGCAGGCCGCACGCGGCGCGCGATGGCGGTGGCGGGATCGCGCGCGCGGTGTCGGTCGGCTGGAAGCAGCGCGGCAGCCGCAGCACGCGCTCGCTGAAGCCGGCCGCCAGCACGTCGGGCAGCACGAACGCATCGGCGAGCACATGGTCGATCCAGGGCGCGCCCGAGGTGCCCGGGTACGCGAGCCAGTTCACCTGCACCGGTGCCGGGCGCATCGCCAGCACTTCCGGCGCGCCGCCGCCGCCCCAACCGCGCAGGTCGAACAGCACGTCGATGCCGGCGGCGCGGATGCGTTGCGCCACCTGCGCGTGCGGCAGGCCGGCGACGTCGTGCAGCCGCGTCGCCGCCTGCAGGCGCTGGCGCACCAGGCTGCCGTCGTCGCGGTTGAGGGCGAACAGGTGCGTTTCGAGCGCGTGTGGCGTGCGCGTGGTTTCGGCGTGCAGCGCCTCGAACAGGGCGACGGTGAGCAGCCCGGTCGGGTGCGCGCCGAAGCCGTTGGAGAGGAAGCCGACACCCACGGCGCCGGTATCGCCGCGCGTGGGTGCAGGCGGTAGCGGCCGCACCGCGCGCGCCAGCGCCGTCGCGCGCAGGCGGGCGCATCGCAGCTGTTCGGCGGCGCTCGAGTCTTCGCTGAGGAAGGCGAACGGCTCGACCATCGCGCGACCCTGCGCCACCGCGTCGCGCACCTGCCGCGCGAGTGCATCGAGGTCGCGCCAGTCGCACAGCTTGCGGCGCCACGCGAGCAGGTAAGCGGCGATCTGCGGTTCGTCGGGGGCGAGCGCATGCGCCCGCGCGTACGCATCGGCCGCCTCTTCCGCTGCGCCGATGTCTTCCAGAACGTGGCCCAGCCACACCGCGATGCCGGGATGGTGCGGCGCATTCGCAGCGGCCGCGCGCAGGCTGTCGGCGGCCTCGCGGCGCTGCTGCTGCATCCACTGCGCACGGCCCAGGCGTGCCAGCGCTTCGGGATGGCCGGGTTGCAATGCCAATGCGCGGCGCGCCGCGGCTTCGCCCGCGCGGGCATCGCCGGCGTCGAGTTCGGCCTCGCCGAGCATGATCCACGCCATCGCGTTGCCGGGTTCGCGCTGGACCAGCGCGCGCAGGCGCTCGCGTTCGCTCACGGAGTCGCCGTGCCCGGGGTAAACGCCAGGCTGTACCACTGCGTTTCGTCCTCGTTCCAGCCGGCGGCGCGATACAGCGCGCGGGCCGGTGCGTTGTCGCGCGTGGTTTCCAGCGAGATCCCGACGGCGCCCTGCGCGCGCGCGAACTGCGCGGCCGCGTCGAGCAGGGCGCGGGCGACGCCGCTGCGACGCGCGGAGGCGTCGACATACAGGTCGTTGAGGATCCACGTGCGCGCGGTGCGCACCGAGGAGAACATCGGGTAGAGCTGGGTGAAGCCGGCGAGGCGACCGTCGCGTTCGGCGAGCAGCAGCACCGATTCGCCGCGTTGCATCCGCTCCTGCAGGAAGTCGCGTGCGCGCTGCAGGTCGCCTTCCTGCGCGTAGAAGCGGCGGTAGGCGTCGAACAGCGCTGCGGCCGCGTCAAGATCGTCGGGCGTGGCGCGACGGATGGTGGTGTCCATGATTCCTCGCTGCTGGGCGACGGGTGCGGACCGATCGGATCGTTGCGATTGCCGTGCGTGCCATTGCCGTCATCCCGAGCGTAGCGAGGGACCTGCCGTGGCTTCAAGCGGAAAAGCAGGTCCCTCGCTCGCTCGGGATGACACCCGGATTGCGATCAGCTGCCCTGCGTCAGTCGCGCCAGTTCGTCGGCCTGGTTCTCCTGCTGCAGGCGATCGACCAGCGCGTCGAGGCCGCCTTCGATGACGTTGGGCAGGTCGTACAGGGTGAGGCCTTCCACGCGGTGGTCGGTGATGCGGCCCTGCGGGAAGTTGTAGGTGCGGATGCGCTGGCTGCGGTCGCCGCTGCCGACCTGCAGCTTGCGCGTCTCGGCCTGCGCGGCCGCGGCCTTGGCGGCCTGCGCCTCGGCGATGATCGCGGCCAGGCGCTTCATCGCCTTGTCGCGGTTGGCGTGCTGGCTGCGCTCGGTCTGGCTCTCGACGACTATCCCGGTCGGCACGTGGGTGATGCGGATCGCCGATTCGGTCTTGTTGACGTGCTGACCGCCGGCGCCGCTGGAACGGAAGGTGTCGACCTTGAGGTCGGCGGGATTGATCTCGACCGGTTCGCCTTCGCTCTCGACCGGGATGATCGCCACGGTCGCGGCGGAAGTGTGGATGCGGCCCTGCGATTCGGTGGCCGGTACGCGCTGCACGCGATGCGTGCCGGATTCGAACTTCAGCCGCGAGTAGGCGCCGCGGCCTTCGACCCGGGAGATGACTTCCTTGAAGCCACCGTGTTCGCCCGGACTGGCCGATTCGACTTCCACTTTCCAGCCCTGCCGCTCGGCATAGCGCGAATACATGCGGAACAGGTCGCCGGCGAAGATCGCGGCCTCGTCGCCGCCGGCGCCGGCGCGCACTTCCAGGTAGATGTCGCCGTCGTCGCGGGCGTCCTTGGGGATCAGGTGCGCGAGCAGTTCGGCATCGAGTTGCTCCAGCCGTGCGTTCGCGGCGGCGATTTCCTCGTCGGCCAGTTCGCGCAATTCCGCATCGTTGCGCATCGCCTCGGCGGCGGCGAGGTCCTGCTTGGCCTGCGTTTCCGCCGCCAGCGCGTTCACCACCGGCTCGAGCTGCGCGAACTCGCGCGAGAGCTTGCGGAACTGGCTGGCGTCGCCGATCACGCCCGGGTCGGCGAGCAGGCGCTCGAGTTCCTCGCGGCGTTCGGCCAGGGCTTCGAGTTTGCGGCGCAGGGTAGGGGTCATGGGATCGGGAATCGGGAGTCGGGGACGGCGAAGCGAGGGGTCACGCTATCGGCAGCACGCCGCCCCGCTGCACGCGGGATGGCACTGCGTTCGTAGTGACGGTAGCTAACGCTCGTCGTCGTTGCCGGCGCGCGTGGCATCCGGCAGCGCGGGAAACAGCTTGTCGGCCGCGCGCGCCAGCTCCGCATTGCCGCTCAGGGCGGCTTCGCGCAGGGCGATCGTGGGCGCGTGCAGGAGCTTGTTGGTCAGCGTGTGGGCGAGGAAGTCGAGCACCGCTTCCGGCGATTCGCCCGTGGCGAGTTGCTGCTTCGCCTTGGCCAGCGCGTCGGTCTTGGCCGCCTCGCCGTGCGCGCGCAGGCGCTTGAGCGGTTCGGTGCGCGTGCTTGCGCCGAGCGTTTCGATGTAGCGCGACACCTGCAGCTCGACGATCGCTTCGGCTTCGTTCGCGGCTTCGCGACGGCTGCGGCGGTTGTCTTCGATCGCGCGTTCCAGGTCGTCGACGGTGTAGAGGAAGACGTCCTTCAGCTCGACCACGTCGGGCGCGATGTCGCGCGGCACGGCGAGGTCGAGCAGCAGCATCGGCCGATGCCGGCGCGAGGCGAGGGCGGTGGCGATCTGCAGCTTGTGCAGGATCGGATCGCGCGCCGCGGTGGCGGAGATCACCACGTCGGCTTCGGCAAGATGGCGGTCGAGTTCGGTCAGCGCCAGCGCGTAGCCGCCGTGGCGCGTGGCCAGGTCCTGCGCGTGGGCGAGGGTGCGGTTGGCGACCAGCAGCCGCTTGGTCTTCGCCTGCACCAGGTGGCGCGCGGCGAGCTCGATGGTTTCGCCGGCGCCGATCAGCAGCACGGTGGAATCTTCCGGCCGGGCGAAGGATTCCTGTGCCAGCCGCACCGCGGTGGAGGCGACCGACACCGGGTTCGCGCCGATGCGGGTGTCGGTGCGCGCGCGCTTGGCGGTGGCGAAGGCGTGCTGGAACAGGCGATCGAGCTGGCTGCCGAGGCTGCCCGAGCTGCGCGCCGTCGCCCAGGCATCCTTCACCTGGCCGAGGATCTGCGGTTCGCCCAGCACCAGCGAATCCAGTCCCGTCGCCACCCGGAACAGGTGGCGCACCGCGTCGGCTTCCGAATGCCGGTACAGGTAGGCGTGCAGGTCGCCGGCATCGTCGGGATGCGTGGCCAGCCAGTCGGCGAGGGTGTCGCCGTTGTCGTCGGCGACCGCGTACAGCTCGGTACGGTTGCAGGTCGACAGCAGCGCGACTTCGCGCACCGCCGGCAGTCCGCGCAGGGCATCGAGCGCCGCGGGAATCGCGTCGCCGGAGAAGGCCACCCGTTCGCGCAGGCTGACCGGCGCGGTCTGGTGGTTGATGCCGAGTACGAGGATGCTCATGTGAGCTGCGGCGGCACGTGGCCGTTCAGGGGCTTGCGCTAAGCTGGCTCGAGAAGGCCGTCATTCTACCGGTCGCAGCTTCCGCGGGTTTTCCCTTGGCGAATCCAACGCGTTCCGCACATGTGCTTGTCGGTGCCCTCCTGCTGGTGGGCCTGGGTTTGTCGCCCGCCTGGGGCGCGCGCTCCGGGCCGCCCGTCGACGACACGGTGCGGGCGCTGGAGCCGACCCTGGCCGGCGAGTTCGCCCTGCAGGCCGGCAAGCTCGACGAGGCGGCCAAGGCCTACCTCGACGCCGCACGGGCCGGCAACGACGCCACCCTGGCCGAGCGCGCCACCCGCATCGCCCTGCTGGCGAAGGACAACCGCCGTGCCGCCGAGGCGCTCGCGCTGTGGCGCAAGCTCGGCGGCGACACGCAGGCGCAGAGCGCCGCCGAGGCCACGCTCGCGCTGCGTCGCGGCGACGAACGCGCCGCGCGCCGGCAGCTGAACGCCTTGCTGGCGTCGGGACAGGAGGGCAGCTGGCAGCAGGTGGTCGGCGTGCTCGGCGTGGGTGCGCGCGACCCGGAGCAGGCCGCGCGCCTGCTCGGTCGCCTGCTCGATGACGGCAACGTGCCGGACAAGCTGCAGGCCTGGCTCGCGTTCGGTGGCCTGGCGCAGCGCCTGGACCAGGACGCCCTGGCCGAGCGCGTCGTCAACGAAGTCGTGCGCCGCTTCCCCGGCGAGCCGCGCGTGGCGCTGCTGCGCGCCAGCCAGCTGCGCCAGGCGGGCAAGCAGGACGAGGCGCGCAAGGTGCTGGGTGCGCTGGATTCCTCCCTGCTGCTGGTGCCCGAGCTGCGCATGGCGGTGGCGGCCGAATACGACGAACTGGGCGACTTCCAGGCCGCCTCGACCACGCTCGCACGCGGCCCGCAGGACGACCAGACCTACGCGCTGCGGGCCTCGTTGCTGGCGCGCGTCGAGGACAAGACCGCTTTGACCGCGCTGTACCAGGAGCTGAGTCACGACGCCGCCAAGCCGGACCCGGCGCGGCGCCTGCTGCTGGGGCGGATTGCCGAGTTCCTCGAACGCCACCAGGAAGCACTGGACTGGTACCGCGGCGTGCCCGGCGGCGAGCAGCGTTGGCCGGCGAAGCTGCGCGCGGCCAACGTGCTGCACGAACTCAAGCGTGGCCCCGAGGCCTACCAGGCCCTGCGCGACCTGCAGGCGGATGCGGCCGCGCCGGAAGACGCGCGGCGCGACGCGTACATCCTGGAAGCCGACCTGCGCAGCCGGGACAAGAACGGCGACGGCGAACTCGACGCGTTCGCGCGCGGCCTGGCCGCGTTCCCGGACGATCCGGACCTGCTCTACGCACGTGCGCTCGGCTGGGAACGACGCGACGACATCGCGCGCGCCGAAGCCGACTTCCGCAAGATCCTGGTCGCCGATCCGGACAGCACGGCCGCACTGAACGCGCTCGGCTACACGCTGGCCGACCGCACCACGCGCTATCGCGAGGCGCTGGAGCTGATCGACCGCGCCCGCACGGCGGAGCCCGACAACGCCGCGATCATCGACAGCTATGGCTGGGTGCTGTATCGCCTCGGTCGCAAGGAGGACGCGCTGACCGAACTGCGCCGCGCCTTCACCCAGCAGAAGGATCCGGAAATCGCCTCGCACATCGGCGAAGTGCTGTGGGCCCTGGGACGCAAGGACGAAGCGCGGCGTTACTTCGATGAAGCGCGCAAGCTCGATCCCGAGAATCGCGCGTTGAAGCGCGCGCTGGAGAAGATCGGCGAATGAAAGTCCTGCGTTCGTTCCTTGCCTGTGGATTGGCGGCGCTGGCACTGACCGCCTGCGTGACCCAGCCGGCGCCGCGCGCCACCGCGCCGGTCGATGCGGCGCAGGCGCAGGCGAACGACCAGCGCCGCAGTGCCCTGCGCGACTGGGACCTGTCCGGGCGCATCGCCGTCTCCAACGGCAGCCGCGGCGGCAGCGGCCGCATCGACTGGCAGCAACGCGCCGCCGATTACACGATCGCGCTGAGTGCGCCGGTCACCCGGCAGAGCTGGCAGCTGCGCGGCAACGACCAGGGCGCGCGCCTGGACGGCATCGCCGGTGGCCCGCGCGAAGACGCCGACGTCGAAGCGCTGCTCTTGTCCGCCACCGGCTGGACCATCCCCGTCCGCGCCCTGCAGGACTGGGTGCGCGGCACCGGCGCCGCCGACAACGAATTCGGCCCGGCCAGGCAGGTCTACGGCAACGGCGGGCTGCCGCTGAAGCTGGAGCAGGCCGGCTGGGCGATCGAATACCAGGAGTGGTACCCGGCCGAGGCCGGTGCGCCGCAGCTGCCCCGGCGGATCGTCGCGCGCAAGGGCACGGCCAGCGTCCGCCTCGTGGTCGACGACTGGGACGTGGGCGCGCACTGAGGCCCGGCTCCGGGCATGGTTCCGGGGCACAAGGCCCGTGGCTTACCCTTGGCGCCCCTTCCGCCTCCCGATCCGGCATGACCGCACCCGATGCCAGCCCCGGCTGGAGCGCCTGGCCGGCGCCGGCCAAGCTCAACCTGTTCCTGCGGATCACCGGCCGCCGCGCCGACGGCTACCACGAGCTGCAGACCGTGTTCCGCCTGCTCGACTGGGGCGACACCCTGCGCCTACGGGTGCGCAACGACGGTCAGGTGCTTCGCCACGGGCAATCGGTGGCGGGGGTGGCCGAAGACGACGACCTCACCGTGCGCGCGGCCAAGTTGCTGAAGTTGGCTGCCAATTGCAGTGAAGGTGTTGACATCGTCATCGAAAAGCGCATTCCCGCCGGTGGCGGCTTCGGTGGCGGCTCCTCCGATGCGGCGACCGTGCTGGTGGCCCTGGATGCGCTGTGGGGCCTGCACCTGGGCGTGGACCGGCTGGCTGCGCTGGGATTGGAGCTCGGGGCGGACGTGCCGGTCTTCGTGCGCGGGCACAACGCCTGGGCCGAAGGCGTGGGCGAGCGACTGGAGCCGATCGGGTTGCCGCCGGCCTGGTACCTGCTGGCCGACCCAGGGGTCCACGCGCCGACCGCGGCACTTTTCCAAGCCCCTGATTTGACGCGGAATGCTGCGCCCGCGAGAATATCGGACTTCGTTTCGGGAACTGGGCTCGGTAACGCATTCGAGCCGGTCCTGCGCGCGCGCGAACCGGCCGTCGAGGCGGTGTTCGCAGTGCTGGCGCAGGTCGGCACGCCGCGATTGACCGGGTCGGGCAGCGGTTGTTTCGTCGAATTCGCTACCCGCGAATCCGCCGAAGCGGCGCTGGCAGTTTTGCCGCCGGACCTCAGGGCCTGGGTGGCGGCGGGAGCGGCAAGGTCGCCGCTGCTGGATGCACTCGACGCGATGGCTGCCGGTTCACGCCGACCGTAGCCGAAAGGTTTCCGCGCAGGGGCGTCGCCAAGTGGTTAAGGCACCGGGTTTTGATCCCGGCATTCGTAGGTTCGAATCCTTCCGCCCCTGCCAATCCTGCTGTTGCCCCGTTCACCCGTTGTAACCATCCCACCACCGCCACGGTCAGAGCGAAGCGGAGAGACCCACGTGCAGAACGATCGCAACCTGCTGGTATTCAGCGGCAACGCCAACCGCCCGCTCGCCGATGCCGTGTGCAAGGAGCTGGGCATCCGCATGGGCAAGGCGCTGGTCAGCCGTTTCTCGGACGGCGAGGTCCAGGTCGAGATCGAAGAGAACGTGCGCCGGCAGGAAGTCTTCGTCATCCAGCCCACCAACGCGCCCAGCGCCGAGAACCTGGTGGAGCTGCTGGTCCTGATCGACGCGCTCAAGCGCGCATCGGTGTCCAGCGTCACCGCGGTGGTGCCGTACTTCGGCTATGCGCGCCAGGATCGCCGCCCGCGTTCGGCCCGCGTGCCGATCACCGCGAAGGTGGTGGCGAAGATGTTCTCGTCGGTCGGCGCCGATCGCGTGCTCACGGTCGACCTGCACGCCGACCAGATCCAGGGCTTCTTCGACATCCCGGTCGACAACGTGTACGCCTCGCCGCTGCTGCTCGCCGACATCTGGCGCGCGCACGGCACCGACAACCTGATCGTGGTCTCGCCGGACGTCGGCGGCGTGGTGCGCGCACGCGCCATCGCCAAGCGCCTGGATGACGCGGACCTGGCGATCATCGACAAGCGCCGCCCGCGCGCCAACGTCGCCACGGTGATGAACATCATCGGCGACGTCGAAGGCAAGACCTGCGTGCTGGTCGACGACATCGTCGACACCGCCGGCACCCTCTGCGCCGCCGCCGGTGCGCTCAAGGCGCGTGGCGCGCTCAAGGTCGCCGCCTACTGCACCCATCCGGTGCTGTCGGGCGCGGCGATCGACAACATCACGAAGTCGCAGCTCGACGAGCTGGTGGTGACCGACACCATCCCGCTCAGCGCTGCGGCGAAGGCCTGCGGCCGCATCCGCCAGCTCAGCGTCGCCGAGCTGCTCGCGGAGACGATCCGCCGCATCGCCTTCGGTGAATCCGTCAGCTCGCTGTACGTCGATTGACGACAGCGACTGGTACGGGCTTCGGCCCAAACCGCTCACCTGGTCGCGGGTGAGTGGCATCGCCGCCGCGAGGCGGTTTCATTGCAAGCAAAGTGAGTAACGACAATGTCTGAACACAAGATCTCGGCCACTGGCCGCGAAGCCGCAGGGAAGGGTGCGAGCCGCCGCCTGCGTCGCGCCGCCAGCATCCCGGCCGTCCTGTACGGCGGCAACGCCGCCCCCCAGAGCATCCAGCTCGAGCACGAGAAGACCTGGCTGGCCAGCCAGAACGAGTGGTTCTACTCGTCGATCCTCGACCTCGACCTCGACGGCAAGGTGCAGAAGGTTCTGCTGCGCGACATCCAGCGCCATCCGTACAAGCAGATCATCATGCACCTGGACTTCCAGCGCGTTGACGAGAACCAGGCGCTGCGCGCCAAGGTGCCGCTGCACTTCCTCAACCAGGAAAAGTCGCCGGCCGGCAAGACCGCGGGCGTCGTGATCACCCACGAGCTCAACGAAGTCGAAGTCAGCTGCCTGCCGAAGGACCTGCCGGAGTTCATCGAAATCGACCTCGGCGCGCTCGCCGTGGGCGGCATCGTGCACCTGTCGGAGCTCAAGCTGCCGAAGGGCGTGGAACTGCCGGAACTCAAGCTGGGCAAGGAACACGACGTCGCCGTCGTGATCGCCAAGCACGGCAAGGAAGAAGCGGTCGATGCCGCTGCTCCGGAAGCCGCCGAAGTGCCGGCCGCCAAGGTCGCGAAGAAGGAAGAGAAGTAATCCTCGCTGCCCGGCGCGCACCAAAGCGCGCCGGAGCGGTGCGAATTACTCGCTTCATCGATGGCAGGCTTGCGCCTCATCGTCGGGCTGGGCAATCCCGGCCCCGAACACACCCGGACCCGGCACAACGCCGGGTTCTGGTTTGTTGACGCCCTCGCAGAGAAGTTCGGCGGGCGTTTCGGCCTGGAGTCGAAGCTGTTCGGCGAAACCGCCAAGATCGAGATCGCCGGCCAGAACGTGTGGCTGCTCAAGCCGGCCACCTTCATGAACCTTTCCGGCAAGTCGGTCACCGCCGCGTTGCGTTACTGGAAGATCGAGCCGGAAGAAGCGCTGGTCGCGCACGACGAGCTGGACCTGGCGGCGGGTACGCCGCGCCTGAAGTTCGATGGCGGCGCCGGTGGCCAGAACGGTATCCGCGACATCATGCGCCTGCTCGGCCACGGCAAGTTCGCGCGCCTGCGCATCGGCATCGGCCATCCCGGCCACAAGGACCGCGTTACGCCGTGGGTGCTGGGCAAGCCGGGGCGCGATGACGAAGCGGCGATCCTGCGCGCCATCGACGACGCCATCGACGTGCTGCCGTTGGCGGTGTCCGGCGATTTCAACGAGGCGATGAAACGGCTCAATACCGCCAAGCCGTGATTGGCGATTGGGGATTCGGGATTCACAAAGGCGCCTTGCCTTCTGCGAATCCCGAATCCCGAATCACGAATCCCGGAATTCAAAATGGGCATCAAATGCGGCATCGTCGGCCTGCCCAACGTCGGCAAGTCGACCCTGTTCAACGCGCTGACCAAGGCGGGCATCGCCGCGGCCAATTTCCCGTTCTGCACGATCGAGCCGAACGTCGGCGTCGTACCGGTGCCGGATCCGCGCCTCAATGCGCTGAGCGAGATCGTCAAGCCGCAGAAGTGCATTCCGACCGCGGTGGAGTTCGTCGACATCGCCGGCCTCGTGGCCGGTGCGGCGAGCGGTGAAGGCCTGGGCAACAAGTTCCTCGCGCACATCCGCGAAGTCGATGCGATCACGCACGTGGTGCGCTGCTTCGAGCATTCCGACGTCATCCACGTCAACAACAAGGTCGACCCGATCGCGGACATCGAAACGATCGATACCGAGCTCGCGCTCGCCGACCTGGAGTCGGTGGACAAGGCCCTGCAGCGCGCCGAGCGCTCGGCCAAGACCGGCGACAAGGACGCGAAGGTGCGTGTCGAAGTGCTGTCGCGCATCCGCGCCGCCCTCGATACCGGCAAGCCGGCGCGCGCGCTGGGTTTGTCCGACGACGACAAGGCGACCGTGCGCGACCTGTTCCTGCTCACGCTCAAGCCGGTGATGTACGTCGCGAACGTGCTGGAAGACGGCTTCGAGAACAACCCGCACCTGGACGCGGTGCGCGCACGCGCCGTCGGCGAGGGCGCCGAGGTCGTGCCGGTGTCGGCCGCGATCGAAGAAGAGCTGAGCCAGCTCGACGACGCCGACCGCGACGCCTTCCTGCACGACCTGGGCCTGGACGAGCCCGGCCTCAATCGCGTGATCCGCGCGGCCTACAAGCTGCTGGGCCTGCAGACCTACTTCACTGCCGGCGTGAAGGAGGTCCGCGCCTGGACCGTGAAGGCCGGATCGACCGCGCCGCAGGCGGCCGCGGTGATCCACACCGATTTCGAGAAGGGCTTCATCCGCGCCGAGACCATCGGCTACGACGACTTCATCAAGTACAAGGGCGAAGCTGGTGCCCGCGACGCCGGACGCCTGCGTCTGGAAGGCAAGGAGTACCGAGTGCAGGAAGGCGACGTGCTGCATTTCCGCTTCAACGTCTGACCGCGCCGCGACGGCATTGACCAGGCAAGGGCGCGCTGCGGCGTGCTCCCTGGTCGATCGTCAGGCGGCCGTTGGCGTGGTTCGGGCGGCAAAAAAAGTTCGCCGGAATGCGTTGACTTCCGCAGAACCCGACACCAAAATAGCGGGCTCTTCGGAGGGATACCCAAGCGGCCAACGGGGGCAGACTGTAAATCTGCTGGCTTACGCCTTCGGTGGTTCGAATCCACCTCCCTCCACCACTCCAGTCCATCGGAAGGGTGAAGTAGAATTGCTACACCCGGTTGCCTTACCAGCGGCCGGCGCTTCAAAGGCAGTACGTTCCAAACCGGCTTGCTGCAACTTGGCTCGCTCCGGCGCGGGAGTAGTTCAATGGTAGAACTGTAGCCTTCCAAGCTACTAGCGCGGGTTCGATTCCCGTCTCCCGCTCCATTGAAGCAGCTCGGTACGTATCGCCCGCACAACCTGCTCACGTAGCTCAGTCGGTAGAGCACCTCCTTGGTAAGGAGGAGGTCGATGGTTCGATTCCATTCGTGAGCACCATCTTTCGAGTCCCGCTCCGGCGGGGTTCAAGCCAGAAACCCCGCCCCTGCGGGGTTTTGTCACGTCCCCATCCAAGCAGCACAACGAGAAGCGACAGCCATGGCAAAGGGTAAGTTCGAGCGCACCAAGCCCCACGTAAACGTCGGCACGATCGGCCACGTGGACCACGGCAAGACCACGCTGACGGCAGCGCTGACCAAGGTGGGCGCGGAACGTTTCGGTGGCGAATTCAAGGCCTACGACGCGATCGACGCGGCGCCGGAAGAGAAGGCGCGCGGCATCACGATCTCGACGGCGCACGTCGAGTACGAAAGCCCGAACCGTCACTACGCGCACGTGGACTGCCCGGGCCACGCCGACTACGTGAAGAACATGATCACCGGTGCCGCCCAGATGGACGGCGCGATCCTGGTGTGCTCGGCCGCTGACGGCCCGATGCCGCAGACGCGCGAGCACATCCTGCTGTCGCGCCAGGTGGGCGTGCCGTACATCGTCGTGTACCTGAACAAGGCCGACATGGTGGACGACGCCGAGCTGCTGGAACTGGTCGAGATGGAAGTGCGTGAACTTCTGTCGAAGTACGAGTTCCCGGGCGACGACACCCCGATCATCCACGGCTCGGCCCGCATGGCGCTGGAAGGCGACCAGTCGGAAATCGGCGTGCCGTCGATCATCAAGCTGGTCGAGGCGCTGGACACCTGGATCCCGGAACCGGAGCGCGCGATCGACAAGCCGTTCCTGATGCCGGTGGAAGACGTGTTCTCGATCTCGGGCCGCGGCACCGTGGTGACCGGCCGTATCGAGCGCGGCGTGATCAAGGTGGGCGACGAAATCGAAATCGTCGGTATCCGTCCGACCCAGAAGAGCACGGTCACGGGCGTGGAAATGTTCCGCAAGCTGCTGGACCAGGGCCAGGCGGGCGACAACGCCGGCCTGCTGCTGCGCGGCACCAAGCGTGACGACGTGGAGCGCGGCCAGGTGCTGGCCAAGCCGGGTTCGATCACCCCGCACACCGACTTCGAAGGCGAGGTCTACGTGCTGTCGAAGGACGAAGGCGGCCGCCACACCCCGTTCTTCAAGGGTTACCGTCCGCAGTTCTACTTCCGCACGACCGACATCACCGGTGCGGTGCAGCTGCCGGAAGGCGTCGAGATGGTCATGCCGGGCGACAACATTAAGATGGTGGTCACCCTGATCAACCCGGTGGCGATGGACGAAGGCCTGCGTTTCGCAATCCGCGAAGGCGGCCGTACCGTCGGCGCCGGCGTGGTCTCGAAGATCCTGAAGTAAGCAGCTCCCGGCGTGGAGGTGGCCGCAAGGCCGCCCGGCGCCGGAAGTTGGGAAAAAGCCCTGGCGGCGCGAGCCGCCATTGCTTTTTCGGGCCTAGCCCAAAGACAATGTTTCAAGCCACACGCCAGTAGCTCAATTGGCAGAGCAGCGGTCTCCAAAACCGCAGGTTGGGGGTTCGAGTCCCTCCTGGCGTGCCATGTTTCACCGCGGATCGCTTCCGCAACCGGCCTGGTGCCGGGCTTCCCATCAGGTGACGCGGCCCCGGTCGCGCAATGGACCGAATGAACAGCAAGGTCGAACAACCCGGCTCGTCGGCCTCCGGCGGCGACATCGTGAAGTACGTGCTGGCGGTGGCCCTGGTCGCTGCCGGCGTATTCGCGTTCTACTGGTTCAGCGACTGGGCGACGGTGCTGCGTGCGCTGGTCGTCTGCGGTGGCCTGGTTGCCGGCGCTGTCGTGTTCCTGACCACCCGCAAGGGCGCGCAGACGCGCGAATTCCTCTCGGAATCCCGCTTCGAGCTGCGCAAGGTGGTCTGGCCGACCCGCCAGGAAGCCCTGCGCACGACCTGGGTCGTGATGATTGCCGTGGTCATCCTCAGCCTGATCCTGGCCGGCTTCGACGTCGTGATCCAGTCGGCGGTCAAGTTCCTGCTCGAGCGCTAAGGAGAGAAGTCGGTGTCCGAAGGCAACAACAAGCGCTGGTATGTCGTCCACGCCTATTCCGGCTTCGAGAAGTCGGTGGCGCAGGCGCTGCGTGACCGCATCGTGCGCGCCGAGATGCAGGATCGCTTCGGCGACGTCCTGGTTCCGACCGAAGAAGTCGTGGAAATGCGCTCCGGCCAGAAGCGCCGTTCCGAGCGCAAGTTCTTCCCGGGCTATGTCCTCGTCCAGATCGCGACGCATGACGAAGCCGGCATTCCGCGCATCGACAACGAAAGCTGGCACCTGATCAAGGAAACCCCGAAGGTCATGGGCTTCATCGGCGGCACCGCCGACCGTCCGTTGCCGATCAAGGATTCCGAAGCCGACCAGATCCTGCAGCGCGTTCAGGAAGGCGTCGAGAAGCCCAAGCCGAAGGTCCTGTTCGAACCGGGCGAGATGGTCCGCGTTACCGATGGCCCGTTCGTCGACTTCAACGGCGTGGTCGAGGAAATCAACTACGAAAAGAGCCGCCTGCGCGTCGCGGTGCTCATTTTCGGCCGCTCGACCCCGGTCGAGCTGGAGTTCGGTCAGGTCGAAAAGGCCAAGTGAGGCCGTAGGCGTGCGCCCTGTCCAGGGCGGCTGCCGGTCTCCGTCGCGGGCGCGGCCCAAGCGGGGCCGGCGCTTTGAGTCCGCCGCCGGCCCCTGCTATACTCGCCGGCTCGCTGCCCAAGGCGCGAGCCACCCGGACCCCCAGCCGCCCCGCAAGGCGGCTGTCGGCGTCTGGAAAGAATGCAAAACGTGAAGCCGGGACACGCGATTTTCCCGGTCCGATGGGGAGCCTGAGAACCAGGCGCTAGCACCCGGAGAGAAGAAAATGGCTAAGAAAGTAGTTGGCTACATCAAGCTTCAGGTCAAGGCCGGCCAGGCCAACCCGTCGCCGCCGGTGGGTCCCGCCCTCGGTCAGCGCGGCCTGAACATCATGGAGTTCTGCAAGGCGTTCAACGCAGCGACCTCCAAGCTCGAGCCGGGTCTGCCGACCCCGGTCATCATCACCGCGTACTCCGACCGTACGTTCACCTTCGTCACCAAGTCGACCCCGGCTTCGGTGCTGCTGAAGAAGGCCGCTGGCATCCAGTCCGGCTCCAAGCGCCCGAACACCGAGAAGGTCGGCAAGGTCACCCGCAAGCAGCTCGAGGACATCGCCAAGGCGAAGGAAGCCGACCTGACGGCGGCCGACCTCGAGGCGGCGGTGAAGACGATTGCGGGCTCGGCCCGTTCCATGGGTCTGGTGGTGGAGGGCTAAGTCATGGCAATGAACAAGCGACAGAAGGCCATCCTGGCCGCCGTGGTTCCGGGCAAGGCCTACGGCTTTGACGAAGCCGTCAAGATCATCAAGAACGCCACCAAGGCCAAGTTCGTCGAGTCCGTCGACGTCGCCGTGCGCCTGGGCGTGGACGCGAAGAAGTCCGACCAGCAGGTCCGCGGCTCGACCGTGCTGCCCGCCGGCACCGGCAAGACCGTGCGCGTGGCCGTGTTCGCCCCGGCCGGTGCCAAGGCCGACGAAGCCTTGGCCGCTGGCGCCGACATCGTCGGCATGGACGACCTGGCCGAGAAGATGATGGCCGGCGACCTGAACTACGACGTGGTCATTGCTACCCCGGACGCCATGCGCGTCGTCGGTAAGCTGGGCCAGGTCCTGGGCCCGCGCGGCCTGATGCCGAACCCGAAGGTCGGCACCGTTTCGCCGAACGCGGCCGAAGCCGTGAAGAATGCCAAGGGCGGCCAGGTCCGTTACCGCACCGACAAGGCCGGCATCATCCACTGCACCATCGGCAAGTCGTCCTTCCAGGACGCCGACCTGAAGGGCAACCTCGAAGCGCTGCTGCATGACCTGATCAAGGCCAAGCCGGCGACCTCGAAGGGCCAGTACCTGCAGAAGATCTCGATCAGCTCGACCATGGGCCCCGGCGTGACCGTGGACCAGGCCTCGCTGGCACTGAAGTAATTCAGCTTCAAAGCAACATGTTCAAGCGCGGGCGGCGTAGCCGCCGCCCGCGGACGTTTTTGAGGGCGCCGCCGAAGACTCTGGTCCGAAGCGAGCCGTCAAAGACCGCAGGCGCGGTCAGCGCGTGACGACGACGGGCACGGAGGCTCGTACTGGCAGGGAATCGCCGTCGCCACTAGCGGGATCGCTTAATCAGCCTTCGTAAGAAGCAGGCCTGCGTAGATGGTGCAGCCCCCTCTGGAAATTCCGGAAGGGCCACCACCGGGATGCGCGAGCATCCCCGGCGTCAGGGACGGCGCCGCCCAGGACCGCAAGCGGCAGGAGCCGTGAGCGGAGTTCAATTGGAGGAGTGCAATGGCTCTCAATCTGTCTCAGAAGCAAGATGTAGTCGCAGAGGTGGCTGAAGTTGCCGCCAAGGCGCACTCCTTGGTCGCAGCCGAGTACGCAGGCACCACGGTCAGTCAGATGACCGCGATGCGCAAGCAGGCCCGCGAAACCGGTGTTTTCTTGAAGGTTGTCAAGAACACGCTGGCCGCGCGCGCCGTCGCCGGCACCGAGTTCGAGGTCGTCAAGGACGTCCTGACCGGTCCGCTGCTGTACGCGTTCTCGCTGGAAGAACCCGGCGCTGCCGGTCGTCTGATCAAGGAAGCGTCCAAGGGCAACGACAAGCTCAAGGCCAAGGTCGTCTCGGTGGAAGGCAAGCTGCTGCCCGCCGCGCACGTCGAAGTCCTGGCCTCGCTGCCGACCCGCGAACAGGCCCTGTCCATGCTGGCCCGCGTCCTCGCCGAACCCGCAAGCATGTTTGCCCGCGCCGTCAAGGCCGTGGCGGACAAGCAGGGTGGTGGCGAAGCCGCACCGGCGGAAGCTGCTGCCGAAGCCTGAGTTCGCTGACGCGACTTACTAACCGAATCGCAAGACCACAAATTTTCCAGAGGTAATCAAAATGTCCCTTTCCAACGAACAGATCGTCGACGCCATCGCCGCCAAGTCGCTGATGGAAGTGATGGACCTGGTCAAGGCCATCGAAGAGAAGTTCGGCGTCACCGCCGCTGCTCCGGTCATGATGGCCGGCCCGGCCGCCGCCGCCGCTCCGGTCGAAGAGCAGACCGAATTCACCGTCGTGCTGAAGAGCGCCGGCGAGAAGAAGGTCGACGTGATCAAGGCCGTCCGCGCCATCACCGGCCTGGGCCTGAAGGAAGCCAAGGACCTCACCGAGGCCGGTGGCGTCCTGAAGGAAGCCGTGTCGAAGGACGACGCTGCCAAGTTCAAGAAGGAACTGGAAGCTGCTGGCGCGACCGTCGAGGTCAAGTAAGCAGTATCCGTGTCGCCGGATTCCATCGGCGACCACTGAGGGCTGGGACCGCAAGGTCCCGGCCTTTGGCCGTTGTTGAAGTGCTGCAAGTTGTGACCCGGATGGAGGCGCATCGCGCCGTAACCCGGGAGTCGTAGATCCACGCGACCCGGATCCGCTTCGTTTCATCCGGGCCAAGGCGGTACAGCGAAGCAGGAAATCCAACCTGAGTTGGTAGTTGGAAGCAGCTGTAGAGGGCGTGCGGGTGCCGGCAATACCCGCGGCTTCCAACTGACAGTTCAAATCTCTCCCTAGGGATTTGTGATTCGAGACCAGCGATTCGTCGTAGCCAAAGCCGTCATCCCGAGCGTCACCCGGGCTTGCTTTGGTTGTTGTCCCAGAACAGCAGATTCCTCGCTGTGATCGGGACGGCAAAAAACGATTCCTGATTTCCGATCCCAACTCCCGGCTCCAAAAACAGAGGCGGCAGCTCCCCATGACGACAGCTTCCAAAACGAACTATTCGTTCACCGAAAAGAAGCGCATCCGCAAGAACTTCGGCAAGCGCCGGTCGATTCTCGAAGTTCCCTTCCTGCTCGCGATCCAGGTCGACTCGTACCGCGAGTTCCTGCAGGAAAACAAGGACCCCGCCAAGCGCGACGACAAGGGCCTGCATGCGGCGCTGAAGTCGGTGTTCCCGATCGTCAGCTACAGCGGCAACGCCGCGCTGGAATACGTCGGCTACAAGCTCGGCGAGCCGCCGTTCGACGAGCGCGAGTGCCGTAACCGCGGCCTGTCCTACGGCGCCCCGCTGCGCGTGACCGTGCGCCTGGTGATCTACGACCGCGAGTCGTCGACCAAGGCCATCAAGTACGTGAAGGAGCAGGAGGTCTACATGGGCGAAATCCCGCTCATGACCGACAACGGCACCTTCATCGTCAACGGCACCGAGCGCGTCATCGTCTCGCAGCTGCACCGTTCGCCGGGCGTGTTCTTCGACCACGACCGCGGCAAGACGCATTCGTCGGGCAAGCTGCTGTACAGCGCCCGCATCATTCCTTACCGCGGCTCCTGGCTGGACTTCGAATTCGATCCGAAGGACGCGCTGTTCACCCGTATCGACCGTCGCCGCAAGCTGCCGGTGACCGTGCTGCTGCGCGCGCTCGGCTACAACAACGAGGAAATGCTCGCGCAGTTCTTCGAGATCAACACCTTCCACATCGACCCGAAGGAAGGCGTCCAGCTCGAGCTCGTGCCGGAACGCCTGCGCGGCGAAACCCTCGACTTCGACCTCGCCGATGGCGACAAGGTCATCGTCGAAGCCGGCCGCCGCATCACCGCGCGCCACGTCAAGCAGCTCGAAGCCTCGGGCATCGCCGCACTGTCGGTGCCGGACAGCTACCTGGTCGGTCGCATCCTCTCGCACGACGTCGTCGACCCGAACACCGGCGAGCTGCTGGCCCTGGCCAACGACGAGATCAACGACGACCACCTGGCCAAGTTCCGCAAGGCCGGCGTTGCCGCCGTGGGCACGCTGTGGGTCAATGACCTCGACCGTGGCGCGTACCTCTCGAACACCCTGCGCATCGACGGCAGCAAGACCCAGCTCGAAGCGCTGGTCGAGATCTACCGCATGATGCGTCCGGGCGAACCGCCGACCAAGGACGCCGCGCAGAACCTGTTCCACAACCTGTTCTTCACCTTCGAGCGCTACGACCTGTCGGGCGTGGGCCGGATGAAGTTCAACCGTCGCCTCGGCCGCAAGGAAGTCACCGGCGCGCCGGTGCTGTACGACGCCAAGTACTTCGCCGAGCGCAAGGACGAGGAATCCGTGCGCCTGCGCGAGCAGTGCGGCGGCATGTCCGACATCCTCGACGCGATCCGCGTGCTCACCGAGATCCGCAACGGTCGCGGCGTGGTCGACGACATCGACCACCTGGGCAACCGTCGCGTGCGTTCGGTCGGTGAAATGGCCGAGAACGTGTTCCGCGTGGGTCTGGTCCGCGTCGAGCGCGCGGTCAAGGAACGCCTGTCGATGGCCGAGTCCGAAGGCCTGACCCCGCAGGAGCTGATCAACGCCAAGCCGGTGGCCGCTGCGATCAAGGAGTTCTTCGGTTCCTCGCAGCTGTCGCAGTTCATGGACCAGAACAACCCGCTGTCGGAAGTGACGCACAAGCGTCGCGTCTCCGCGCTGGGTCCGGGCGGCCTGACCCGCGAGCGCGCCGGCTTCGAAGTGCGCGACGTGCACCCGACCCATTACGGCCGCGTCTGCACCATCGAGACGCCGGAAGGCCCGAACATCGGCCTGATCAACTCGCTGGCCGTGTTCGCCCGCACCAACCGCTACGGCTTCCTCGAGACGCCGTACCGCAAGGTCGTGGACGGCCGCGTCACCGACGACATCGAGTACCTGTCGGCGATCGAAGAGAACGAGTACGTCATCGCCCAGGCCAACGCGCCGCGCGACGAGAAGGGCAACATCACCGCCCAGTTCGTCGACTGCCGTTTCGCGGGCGAGTCGCTGCTGAAGCCGCCGAGCGAGATCCACTTCATGGACGTCTCGCCGATGCAGACCGTGTCGGTCGCTGCCGCGCTCGTGCCGTTCCTCGAGCACGACGACGCGAACCGCGCACTGATGGGCGCGAACATGCAGCGCCAGGCCGTGCCGACGCTGAAGGCGCAGAAGCCGCTGGTCGGTACCGGCATCGAGCGCGCCGTGGCGCGCGACTCGGGCGTGACCGTGAACGCCCTGCGTGGTGGCGTGATCGAACAGATCGACGCGGCCCGCATCGTGGTCAAGGTCAACGAGAGCGAGATCAAGGACGAGCACGACGCCGGCGTCGATATCTACAACCTGATCAAGTACACGCGTTCCAACCAGAACACCTGCATCAACCAGTCGCCGCTGGTGAAGGTGGGTAACGTGGTTGCGCGCGGCGACGTGCTGGCCGACGGTCCTTCGACCGACATCGGCGAGCTCGCGCTCGGCCAGAACATGCTGATCGCGTTCATGCCGTGGAACGGCTACAACTTCGAAGACTCGATCCTGCTCTCCGAGCGCGTGGTCGAGGAGGATCGCTACACCACGATCCACATCGAAGAACTCACCGTCCAGGCGCGCGACACCAAGCTGGGGCCGGAAGAAATCTCCGCCGACATCCCGAACGTCTCCGAGCAGGCGCTGAACCGCCTCGACGAGTCGGGCGTGGTCTACATCGGTGCGGAAGTGCGCGCCGGCGACATCCTGGTCGGCAAGGTCACGCCGAAGGGCGAAAGCCAGCTGACCCCGGAAGAGAAGCTGCTGCGCGCGATCTTCGGCGAGAAGGCCTCCGACGTTAAGGACAGCTCGCTGCGCGTGCCGCCGGGCATGGACGGCGTCGTCATCGACGTCCAGGTCTTCACCCGCGACGGCATCGAGAAGGACAAGCGTGCGCGCCAGATCGAAGAGTCGGAAATCAAGCGCGTCAAGAAGGACTTCGACGACCAGTTCCGCATCCTTGAAGCCGCGATCTTCGACCGCCTGCGTGGCCAGCTGATCGGCAAGACCGCCAACGGCGGTGCCGGCCTGAAGAAGGGCGACACGGTCACCTCGCTGGTGCTCGACAGCCTGTCCCGCAAGGACTGGTTCACCCTGCGCATGAAGGACGACGACGCCGTCGAAGCGATCGAGCGCGCGCAGAAGCAGATCGAAGCCCACGAGAAGGAATTCGAGAAGCGTTTCCAGGACAAGCGCGGCAAGATCACCCAGGGCGACGACCTCGCACCGGGCGTGCTGAAGATGGTCAAGGTGTTCCTGGCCGTGAAGCGCCGCATCCAGCCGGGCGACAAGATGGCCGGCCGCCACGGCAACAAGGGCGTCGTGTCGACGATCGTGCCGGTCGAGGACATGCCGTACATGGCCGATGGCAGCACCGTCGACATCGTGCTGAACCCGCTGGGCGTGCCGTCGCGTATGAACATCGGCCAGGTGCTGGAAGTGCACCTTGGCTGGGCTGCGAAGGGCCTGGGCAAGAAGATCCAGCGCATGCTCGAGTCGCAGCAGAAGGTTGCCGAACTGCGCAAGTTCCTGGACGAGATCTACAACCACGACCGCACCACGCACGAGGAACGCGTCGACCTCAAGCAGTTCTCCGATGAGGAGCTGCTGACGCTGGCGAAGAACCTCACCGACGGCGTGCCGATGGCGACCCCGGTGTTCGACGGCGCGGCCGAGACCGAGATCAAGAAGATGCTCGAGCTCGCCGAGCTGCCGCTCAGCGGCCAGACCACGCTGTTCGACGGCCGCACTGGCGAAGCCTTCGAGCGTGAGGTCACGGTCGGCTACATGCACATGCTGAAGCTGAACCACCTGGTCGACGACAAGATGCACGCGCGTTCGACCGGTCCGTACTCGCTCGTCACCCAGCAGCCGCTGGGCGGCAAGGCGCAGTTCGGCGGCCAGCGTTTCGGCGAAATGGAAGTCTGGGCGCTGGAAGCCTACGGCGCGGCCTACACCCTGCAGGAAATGCTGACGGTGAAGTCCGACGACGTGCAGGGCCGCAACCAGATGTACAAGAACATCGTCGACGGCGAGTACGAGATGGTGGCCGGCATGCCGGAGTCCTTCAACGTGCTGGTGAAGGAAATCCGCTCGCTCGCGATCAACATGGAGCTGGAAGAGAACTGAGCCACGGACGGGAAGCGCAGCGGAACGCGCGCTTCCCGCTCCACTGATTCAGCGATCCACAGCCCTCGACGAATTCCTCCTTCCGGAGAAAACAAATGAAAGACCTGCTCAATCTCTTCAACCAGCAGCGCCCCGCGATCGACTTCGATGCGATCAAGATTGCGCTGGCTTCGCCGGACCTGATCCGTTCGTGGTCGTACGGCGAAGTGAAGAAGCCGGAAACCATCAACTACCGTACCTTCAAGCCTGAACGCGACGGCCTGTTCTGCGCCGCGATCTTCGGCCCGATCAAGGACTACGAGTGCCTGTGCGGCAAGTACAAGCGCATGAAGCACCGCGGCGTGGTCTGCGAGAAGTGCGGCACCGAAGTGACGCTGGCCAAGGTGCGCCGCGAGCGCATGGGCCACATCGACCTGGCTTCGCCGGTCGCGCACATCTGGTTCCTGAAGTCGCTGCCGTCGCGCATCGGCTTGATGCTCGACATGACCCTGCGCGACATCGAGCGCATCCTGTACTTCGAAGCCTACGTGGTGACGGAGCCGGGCCTGACCCCGATGGAACGCGGCATGCTGCTCAACGAAGAGCAGTACATGCAGGCGCGCCAGGAACACGGCGACGACTTCGAGGCGGCGATGGGCGCGGAAGCGGTCTATGACCTGCTGCGCACGATCGACCTGCAGTCGGAAATGATCCAGCTGAAGGAGGACATCGCCTCCACCGGTTCGGAAACCAAGCTCAAGCGCCTCACCAAGCGCATCAAGCTGGTCGAAGCCTTCCTCGAATCCGGCAACCGTCCGGAGTGGATGGTCATGACCGTGCTGCCGGTGCTGCCGCCGGACCTGCGCCCGCTGGTGCCGCTGGACGGCGGCCGCTTCGCGACGTCGGACCTGAACGACCTATACCGCCGTGTCATCAACCGCAACAACCGCCTGCGTCGCCTGCTCGAACTCAACGCGCCCGACATCATCGTGCGCAACGAGAAGCGCATGCTGCAGGAATCGGTCGACGCGCTGATGGACAACGGCCGTCGCGGCCGCGCCATCACCGGCACCAACAAGCGCCCGCTCAAGTCGCTCGCCGACATGATCAAGGGCAAGCAGGGCCGCTTCCGCCAGAACCTGCTCGGCAAGCGCGTCGACTACTCGGGCCGTTCGGTCATCGTGGTCGGTCCGTACCTGAAGCTGCACCAGTGCGGCCTGCCGAAGAAGATGGCGCTCGAGCTGTTCAAGCCCTTCATCTTCGCCAAGCTGCAGCGCCGTGGTCTCGCCACCACGATCAAGGCCGCCAAGAAGCTGGTCGAGCGCGAAGAGCCGATGGTGTGGGACATCCTCGAAGAGGTGATCCGCGAGCATCCGGTGCTGCTGAACCGCGCCCCGACCCTGCACCGCCTCGGCATCCAGGCGTTCGAGCCGGTGCTGATCGAAGGCAAGGCGATCCAGCTGCATCCGCTCGTGTGTACGGCATTCAACGCCGACTTCGACGGTGACCAGATGGCCGTGCACGTGCCGCTCTCGCTGGAAGCCCAGCTGGAAGCGCGCGCGCTGATGATGGCGTCGAACAACATCTTGTCGCCCGCGAACGGCGAGCCGATCATCGTGCCGTCGCAGGACGTCGTGCTCGGCCTGTACTACATGACCCGCGCCCTGGAGAACAAGGCGGGCGAGGGCATGGCGTTCGCCAACGTGGCCGAAGTCAAGCGCGCCTACGACAACCGCGCCGTGCAGCTGCACGCCAAGTGCAAGGTGCGCATCACCGAAACGGTGGTGGGCGAGGACGGTTCGCGTACCAAGAAGACCTCGATCGTCGACACCACCGTCGGCCGGGCGCTGCTGCGCGAGATCCTGCCGGAAGGCCTGCCGTTCGCGCTGGCCAACGTCGAGCTGACCAAGAAGAACATCTCGCGCCTGATCAACTCGTGCTACCGCATGCTCGGCCTGAAGGACACCGTGGTGTTCGCCGACCAGCTGATGTACACGGGCTTCAGCTACGCGACCCGCGCGGGCGTGTCGATCGGCATCGACGACATGAAGATCCCGGCCGAGAAGAAGGGCATCCTGGACGAAGCCGAGCAGGAAGTGCTCGACATCCAGCAGCAGTACCAGTCGGGCCTGGTCACCGCCGGCGAGCGCTACAACAAGGTCGTCGACATCTGGTCGCGTACCAATGAGCGCGTCGCCAAGGCGATGATGGACACGATCGGTACCGACTCGGTGGCCAACGCCAAGGGCGAAATGGTCCCGCAGAAGTCGATGAACTCGATCTACATCATGGCCGACTCCGGCGCGCGTGGTTCGCAGGCGCAGATCCGCCAGCTCGCCGGTATGCGCGGCCTGATGGCCAAGCCGGACGGCTCGATCATCGAGACGCCGATCACCGCGAACTTCCGCGAAGGCCTGAACGTCCTGCAGTACTTCATCTCGACCCACGGTGCCCGTAAGGGCCTCGCGGATACCGCGCTGAAGACCGCGAACTCCGGTTACCTGACCCGTCGCCTCGTCGACGTGGCGCAGGACGTGGTCATCACCGAAACCGATTGCGGCACGCTCGACGGCCTGACCATGACCCCGATCGTGGAAGGCGGCGACGTGGTCGAGCCGCTGCGCGACCGCGTGCTGGGTCGCGTCGTGGCCGAGGACGTGTTCCTGCCGGGCAACGACGAGGATCCGATCGTCACCCGCAACACGCTGCTCGACGAAGCCTGGGTCGCGAATCTTGAAGACGCCGGCGTGCAGTCGATCAAGGTGCGTTCGACGATCACCTGCCAGAGCTCGTTCGGCGTGTGCTCGCACTGCTACGGTCGCGACCTCGGCCGCGGCCACCTGGTCAACCACGGCGAAGCGGTCGGCGTCGTCGCCGCGCAGTCGATCGGTGAGCCGGGTACCCAGCTGACCATGCGTACGTTCCACATCGGTGGTGCGGCGTCGCGTGCGGCCGCCATCGACAACGTGACGGTCAAGACCACCGGTTCGATCAAGTACAACAACCTCAAGTTCGTCGAGCACAGCCAGGGTCACCGCGTGGCCGTGTCGCGTTCGGGCGAACTGTCGGTCCTCGACAACCACGGCCGCGAGCGCGAGCGCTACAAGCTGCCGTACGGTGCGACCATCGCGGTCAAGGACGGCGCGGAAATCAAGGCCGGCCAGCAGGTCGCCAACTGGGATCCGCATAACCACCCGATCGTGTCGGAAGTGGCCGGCTTCATCCGCTTCATCGACTTCATCGACGGCGTCACCGTCATCGAGAAGACCGACGAACTGACCGGCCTGGCTTCGCGCGAAATCACCGATCCGAAGCGTCGCGGTTCGCAGGGCAAGGACCTGCGCCCGATCGTGCGCATCGTCGACAAGAACGGCAAGGACCTGTCCATCCCTGGTACCGACCTGCCGGCGCAGTACATGCTGCCGCCGCGCTCGATCGTGAACCTGCAGGACGGTGCGCCGGTCGGCGTCGGCGACGTGGTCGCGAAGATCCCGCAGGAAGCGTCGAAGACCCGCGACATCACCGGTGGTCTGCCGCGCGTGGCCGACCTGTTCGAAGCGCGCAAGCCGAAGGACCCGGCGATCCTCGCCGAAATCTCGGGCGTGGTTTCGTTCGGCAAGGACACCAAGGGCAAGCAGCGCCTGATCATCAAGCCGGTCGACGGTGACGAGCACGAAGAGCTGATCCCGAAG
The DNA here is from genome assembly GCF_014489475.1 of Lysobacter terrestris. Lineage (GTDB taxonomy): Bacteria > Pseudomonadota > Gammaproteobacteria > Xanthomonadales > Xanthomonadaceae > Agrilutibacter > Agrilutibacter terrestris. The sequence continues at coordinate 2,258,979 of NZ_CP060820.1, forward strand.
TACCGCCAGATCATCGTGTTCGAAGGCGAACACGTGGAGAAGGGCGAAACCGTGGTGGACGGCGAACCGAGCCCGCAGGACATCCTGCGCCTGCTCGGCGTCGAGCCGCTGGCCGTGTACCTGACCAAGGAAATCCAGGACGTCTACCGCCTGCAGGGCGTGAAGATCAACGACAAGCACATCGAGGTGATCGTTCGCCAGATGCTGCGCAAGGTCGAGATCACCGACGCCGGCGACAGCAAGTTCCTCAATGGCGAGCAGGTCGAGCGCCAGCGCTTCGTCGAGGAAAATGCCCGCCTGCAGTCGAAGGGCGAGATCCTGTCCAAGGCCGATCCGGTCCTGCTGGGCATCACCAAGGCCTCGCTGGCGACCGAGTCGTTCATCTCGGCGGCGTCGTTCCAGGAAACCACCCGCGTCCTCACCGAGGCGGCGGTCCGCGGCACCCGCGACGGCCTGCGCGGCCTGAAGGAGAACGTGATCGTCGGTCGCCTGATCCCGGCCGGTACCGGCCTGGCGTACCACACCCAGCGCCGCCGTTCGGCCTCCGGCCTGACCGAGTCCGAACTGGAGACGCTGGCCGGCGGCACGGTCGAGGCTCCGGTCGCGGCCGAGGGTGCGGAAGCCGAGGCTTCGACCGAAGAGTAAGCAGCACGGCGCCCCCGCCATCCGGCGGGGGTGCTCCGACCGCCACCCGGCCCCGCCGGGCTGTGGAAGGGAGGCCGAAGGCGCCGCAGGGCGCCCCGGCTACAAAACGGCAAAAAAGCGCGTTATACTTCCGCGCTTTCCGACGGGCAGCCCTCCGGGCTGGTGCCGTCCAGATCACCAAAAGAGGCGCACGGAGCGCCTCGTGTTGGGCCCAGGGTAGGGCGGGATCGCTGAGTTTCCCGGGCGCGCATGCGCGTTCGGGCGGATAGTCCGCGCTGGCGATGAAACGCCAGGCGCGGGCTATGTGCTTTCGTCTCGGCGGTCCGGAGCATTCCGGGCTGCCGAATCGTTTTTCCAGAAGTTTCACCCCAGGCTCCGGCCTTCAATCAAAGAGTCACAGATGGCGACGATCAATCAGCTGGTGCGCAAGCCGCGCAGCCCTGAAACCTACAAGAGCGCCTCGCCGGCGCTGGCGAACTGCCCGCAGCGTCGTGGCGTTTGCACCCGCGTCTACACCACCACCCCGAAGAAGCCGAACTCGGCTCTGCGCAAGGTGGCCAAGGTGCGCCTGACCAACGGTTACGAAGTCATTTCGTACATCGGCGGCGAAGGCCACAACCTGCAGGAGCACAGCGTGGTGCTGATCCGCGGCGGCCGCGTCAAGGACCTCCCGGGTGTGCGTTACCACACCGTGCGCGGTTCGCTCGACGCCGCTGGCGTGACCAAGCGTCGCCAGAGCCGTTCGAAGTACGGCGCCAAGCGCCCGAAGTCCTGATCCAGGGCCCAACAGATTTCGCGCCGCTGCATCCGTAGCGGCTTCGTCAAAAGATTTAGCAAAAGGTACGCACCATGTCGCGTAAAGGTTCCACCCCGCAGCGTTCGGTTCTGCCCGATCCCAAGCACGGCAGCGAGACGATCGCGCGCTTCATCAACATGGTCATGCAGAGCGGCAAGAAGTCGATCGCTGAAAAGATCGTCTATGGCGCCATGGACGTGATCAGCGAAAAGAACGCCAACGCCGTCGAGCTGATCGAGAAGGCGCTGGGCAACGTGTCCCCGGCGGTCGAGGTCAAGTCCCGCCGCGTCGGTGGCGCGACCTACCAGGTGCCGGTCGAAGTGCGCGCTTCCCGCCGCCTCGCCCTGGCGATGCGCTGGCTGATCGATTCGGCCCGCAAGCGTGGCGAAAACAGCATGCCGCGCAAGCTGGCTGCTGAACTCCTGGATGCTTCCGAAAACCGTGGTGGCGCGATCAAGAAGCGCGAAGAAACCCACCGCATGGCGGAAGCGAACAAGGCGTTCGCCCACTACCGCTGGTAATCCCGTCGACGGCGCCGGTAGCGGCCGTCCGGAACCAGTAGTAAGCCGTGGCGACGTGATCGTCGCCCGGCAAATCGGGGGCCGCCGCGAGGCGGCGTCCGGCCATCTGCAGATCGTCGGCTTCGGCCGGTGAATCTCAGCAACCAGATCGCAAACAAAGAGAGTGTCCCGTGGCTCGCACCACTCCCCTCGAGCGTTACCGCAACTTCGGCATCATGGCCCACATCGATGCCGGCAAGACCACCACGTCTGAACGCATCCTGTTCTACACCGGCGTCAGCCACAAGATCGGCGAAGTGCACGAAGGTGCCGCGACGATGGACTGGATGGAGCAGGAGCAGGAGCGCGGCATCACCATCACGTCCGCCGCGACCACGGCGTTCTGGAAGGGCATGGACAAGTCCCTGCCCGAGCACCGCCTCAACATCATCGACACCCCCGGCCACGTCGACTTCACCATCGAAGTCGAGCGTTCGCTGCGCGTGCTCGACGGCGCGGTGTTCGTACTGTGCGCCGTCGGTGGCGTGCAGCCGCAGTCCGAGACCGTGTGGCGCCAGGCCAACCGTTACTCGGTGCCGCGCATGGCGTTCGTCAACAAGATGGACCGCACCGGTGCCAACTTCGACAAGGTCGTCGAGCAGCTGAAGTCGCGCCTGGGCGCGTACGCCGTGCCGATGCAGGTGCCGATCGGCGCCGAAGATGGTTTCGAGGGCGTGGTCGACCTGCTCAAGATGAAGGCCATCCATTGGGATGTCGCCTCGCAGGGCACCAAGTTCGAATACGGCGACATCCCGGCCGAGCTGCAGAGCAAGGCCGAGGAAGCGCGCGCGTTCATGGTCGAGGCCGCTGCCGAAGCGTCCGAAGAGCTGATGGACAAGTACCTCAACGAAGGCGAGCTCAGCGAGGCGGAAATCGTCGCCGGCCTGCGCACGCGCACGCTGAAGGTCGAGATCGTGCCGGTGTTCTGTGGTTCGGCGTTCAAGAACAAGGGCGTGCAGGCCATGCTCGACGGCGTGATCAACCTGCTGCCGTCGCCGTCCGACCGTCCGCCGGTGCAGGGCATCAACGAAGACGAGAAGGAAGACAGCCGCAAGGCGTCGGATTCCGAGCCGTTCTCCGCGCTCGCGTTCAAGATCATGACCGACCCGTTCGTCGGCGCCCTGACGTTCTTCCGCGTCTACTCGGGCGTGCTGAACTCGGGCGACCAGGTCTACAACCCGGTCAAGTCGAAGAAGGAACGCATCGGCCGCATCCTGCAGATGCACGCCAACGAGCGCGCTGAAATCAAGGAGGTCCGCGCCGGCGACATCGCCGCGGCCGTGGGCCTGAAGGACGTGACCACCGGCGACACGCTGTGCTCGCAGGATCACATCATCACCCTTGAGCGCATGACCTTCCCGGAGCCCGTCATCTCGATGGCGGTCGAGCCGAAGACCAAGTCGGACCAGGAAAAGATGGGCATGGCCCTGTCGCGCCTCGCGGCGGAAGATCCCTCGTTCCGCGTTCGTACGGACGAGGAGTCGGGCCAGACCATCATCGCCGGCATGGGCGAGCTGCACCTGGACATCATCGTCGACCGCATGCGTCGCGAGTTCAACGTGGAAGCCAACGTCGGCAAGCCGCAGGTGGCCTACCGCGAAACGATCCGCAAGTCGGACGTCAAGTCGGACTACAAGCACGCCAAGCAGTCGGGTGGTAAGGGTCAGTACGGCCACGTCGTGATCGAGCTGTCGCCGATGGACGAAGCCGATCGCGCCCACAAGGATGTCGAGAACGATTTCCTGTTCGTCAACGACATCACCGGCGGCGTGATTCCGAAGGAATTCATCCCGGCGGTCGAGAAGGGCCTGCGCGAAACCATCACCAGCGGTCCGCTGGCTGGCTTCCCGGTCGTCAACGTCAAGGTCAAGCTGGTGTTCGGCTCGTACCACGACGTCGACTCGTCGGAAATGGCGTTCAAGCTCGCCGCGTCGATGGCGTTCAAGGAAGGCTTCCGCAAGGCCGATCCGGTCCTGCTCGAGCCGATGATGAAGGTCGAAGTCGTGACGCCGGAAGACTATGTCGGCGACGTCATGGGCGACGTGAGCCGCCGTCGTGGTCTGCTGTCCGGCCAGGACGACAGCCCGTCGGGCAAGATCATCAACGCGATGGTGCCGCTGGGCGAAATGTTCGGCTATGCGACCACGCTGCGTTCGATGTCGCAGGGTCGCGCCACCTTCACGATGGAATTCGATCACTACGCTGAAGCGCCGGCCAACATCGCCGACGCGGTGATGAAGAAGTCCTAAGCGGTCAGTTTTAAGTGGGGTGGGGATCCGGTAACGGTTCCCCGCTCCGGAACCACTAATCCCGTTTCAACAAGTACTAAAGAGAGACATACCATGGCTAAGGGTAAGTTCGAGCGCACCAAGCCCCACGTAAACGTCGGCACGATCGGCCACGTGGACCACGGCAAGACCACGCTGACGGCAGCGCTGACCAAGGTGGGCGCGGAACGTTTCGGTGGCGAATTCAAGGCCTACGACGCGATCGACGCGGCGCCGGAAGAGAAGGCGCGCGGCATCACGATCTCGACGGCGCACGTCGAGTACGAAAGCCCGAACCGTCACTACGCGCACGTGGACTGCCCGGGCCACGCCGACTACGTGAAGAACATGATCACCGGTGCCGCCCAGATGGACGGCGCGATCCTGGTGTGCTCGGCCGCTGACGGCCCGATGCCGCAGACGCGCGAGCACATCCTGCTGTCGCGCCAGGTGGGCGTGCCGTACATCGTCGTGTACCTGAACAAGGCCGACATGGTGGACGACGCCGAGCTGCTGGAACTGGTCGAGATGGAAGTGCGTGAACTTCTGTCGAAGTACGAGTTCCCGGGCGACGACACCCCGATCATCCACGGCTCGGCCCGCATGGCGCTGGAAGGCGACCAGTCGGAAATCGGCGTGCCGTCGATCATCAAGCTGGTGGAAGCGCTGGACACCTGGATCCCGGAACCGGAGCGCGCGATCGACAAGCCGTTCCTGATGCCGGTGGAAGACGTGTTCTCGATCTCGGGCCGCGGCACCGTGGTGACCGGTCGTATCGAGCGCGGCGTGATCAAGGTGGGCGACGAAATCGAAATCGTCGGCATCCGTCCGACCCAGAAGAGCACGGTCACGGGCGTGGAAATGTTCCGCAAGCTGCTGGACCAGGGCCAGGCGGGCGACAACGCCGGCCTGCTGCTGCGCGGCACCAAGCGTGACGACGTGGAGCGCGGCCAGGTGCTGGCCAAGCCGGGTTCGATCACCCCGCACACCGACTTCGAAGGCGAGGTCTACGTGCTGTCGAAGGACGAAGGCGGTCGTCACACCCCGTTCTTCAAGGGCTACCGTCCGCAGTTCTACTTCCGCACGACCGACATCACCGGTGCGGTGCAGCTGCCGGAAGGCGTCGAGATGGTCATGCCGGGCGACAACATTAAGATGGTGGTCACCCTGATCAACCCGGTGGCGATGGACGAAGGCCTGCGTTTCGCGATCCGCGAAGGCGGCCGTACCGTCGGCGCCGGCGTGGTCTCGAAGATCCTGAAGTAAGGGTTGTTCCGGCCCAGGCCGGAATGACTCCCGTCGCTCGACCGGCCTTCGGGCCGGTCAGCGTCGGGGCAGGGACGATGGGCTTGCAAAAGCCCATCGATACCCCCTAGAATGCAAGACCCTCGCGGCCAGCCGTCAATCGGACGGTCGCGAACCAGCGAAATGAGGCGCAGGACGCGCTTCGTTTTCGCCAGACAGGGAAATGTCGCGCGGCAGCGCTCCGTCCGTTCCGAAAGATAGTTCGGGACATATATGGCGGGGCTGTTTGCGCGTTCATGACTTCCAGTCTGGGCGGATCGGGCAACCGGTCTGCCTTTGTTTTTGAAGGTTTTCCGGGGCTTGGTGCGATCCCGGGGAAGTTCGAGCACCAAAGTCCAGGGGTTCGGCACACCCAGTTGCCGAACCTGTCGCTCTTTAACGAAGGAGTTTCCGCCATGGCGGACCAAAAGATCCGGATTCGGCTGAAGGCGTACGATCATCGTCTGATCGATCGCTCGGCCAGCGAGATCGTCGAAACGGCAAAGCGCACCGGTGCCCAGGTCAAGGGCCCGATCCCGCTGCCTACGAAGATCGAGCGTTACACCGTCCTGGTGTCCCCGCACGTCGACAAGGACGCGCGTGACCAGTACGAGACCCGCACGCACAAGCGCGTGCTCGACATCGTCGACCCCAACGACAAGACCGTGGACGCGCTGATGAAGCTCGAACTCGCGGCGGGCGTCGACGTGCAGATCAAGCTGACCTGAGGACGATCGAGATGAGCGCGAAGAAGTATTCGCTCGGCATCGTCGGTCGCAAGGCCGGCATGAGCCGTTTCTTCACCGCCGACGGCAAGTCGGTTCCGGTGACCCTGATCGAAGCCACCCCGAACCGCATCACCCAGATCAAGACGGTTGAATCCGACGGCTACAGCGCCGTGCAGGTGACCGCTGGCGTGAAGCGCGCTTCGCTGCTGAGCAAGCCGGAAACCGGTCACCTGGCCAAGGCCAAGGTCGACGCCGGTCGCGGCCTGTGGGAGCTGCGCGTCGAAGCCGACCAGATCGGTGGCTTCGAAGTCGGCGGCGAGATCAAGGCTGACATTTTCGAAGCCGGCCAGATCGTCGACGTCCAGGGCGTCACGAAGGGCAAGGGCTTCCAGGGCACCATCAAGCGCTGGAACTTCACCATGGGTGACGCCACCCACGGTAACTCGCTGTCGCACCGCTCGCCGGGCTCCATCGGCCAGCGCCAGACGCCGGGTCGCGTGTTCCCGGGCAAGAAGATGTCCGGCCACATGGGTGACGTGCAGCAGACGACGCAGGGCCTGGAAGTGGTCAAGGTCGACGCCGAGCGCGGCCTGATCGCGATCAAGGGCGCGGTTCCGGGGGCTCCGGGCGGCGACGTGATCGTGCGTCCGTCGAGCAAGGGAGTCTGATAATGGAACTCGCAATCACCAATAGCAGCAAGACGCTGTCGGTTTCCGACGCCATCTTCGGCCGCGAATTCAGCGAAGACCTGGTCCACCAGGTGGTCGTTGCCTACCGCAACGCCGGTCGCGCCGGCACCAAGGCGCAGAAGACCCGCGCCGAAGTCAACGGCACGACCAAGAAGTCGAAGAAGCAGAAGGGCGGCGGTGCGCGTCACGGCGCGCTGACGGCTCCGATCTTCGTCGGCGGCGGCGTGACCTTCGCGGCCAAGCCGCGCAGCTTCGCGCAGAAGGTCAATCGCAAGATGTACCGCGCCGCGATCGCCGCGATCCTGTCCGAGCTGAACCGCCAGGGCCGCATCAAGGTCGTCGAGTCCTTCGATGTCGAAGCCGCGAAGACCTCGGGCCTCGTCGCCAAGCTCAAGGGCCTGGAAGTCGGCAAGCGTCCGCTGATCGTTACCGAAGACGCCAACGAGAACCTGTACCTCTCGGCGCGCAACCTGCCGTACGTCGAAGTGCGTGACGTCCAGGGCCTGGATCCGGTTGCCCTCGTCGGCGCCGACTCGGTCGTGGTCACCGCCGACGCGGTTAAGAAGATCGAGGAGTGGCTGGCATGAACGACGCCGAGCTCTACAGCATCATCCGCGCGCCGCGCGTGTCTGAAAAGACCGCGCGCCTGCAGGAAGTTTCCAACCAATACGTCTTCGAAGTCGCGAACGAAGCAACCAAGGCCGACATCAAGGTCGCCGTGGAAAAGCTGTTCGCCGTCAAGGTCGAAGCGGTCAACGTCGTGAACGTGAAGGGCAAGAACAAGTCCTTCAAGTTCCGTTCGGGCCGCCGCGGCGATTGGCGCAAGGCGTACGTGACGCTGGCCGAAGGCCAGTCGATCGACGTGATGGCCACGGCCTGAGGACTGATCCATGGCATTGATGACTTTCAAGCCCACCTCTGCCGGTCGCCGTAGCGCGGTCCGCGTGGTGACGCCGGGCCTGCACAAGGGTGCGCCGCACGCCGCCCTCGTCGAGAAGCAGGGCAAGACCGGTGGCCGTAACCACCACGGCCGCATCACCACCCGTCACATCGGTGGTGGTCACAAGCAGCACTACCGCATGATCGACTTCAAGCGCGACAAGGTCGGCATCCCCGCCCGCGTCGAGCGCATCGAATACGATCCGAACCGCACCGCGCATATCGCGCTGCTGTGCTATGTCGACGGTGAGCGTCGTTACATCATCGCGCCGAAGGGCCTGAAGGATGGCGACCAGGTGATCTCGGGCCGCGAAGCCCCGATCCGCGTCGGCAACACGCTGCCGCTGAGCAACATCCCGGTCGGTACGACGGTGTGCTGCGTCGAGATGAAGCCGGGCAAGGGCGCCCAGCTGGCCCGCGCGGCCGGCGCCAGCGTCTACCTGGTCGCTCGCGAACAGGGTTACGCCACGCTGCGTCTTCGCTCCGGCGAAATGCGCAAGGTGCCGGTCGATTGCGCCGCCACCATCGGTGAAGTCGGCAACGACGAACACAACCTCGAGAAGCTCGGCAAGGCCGGCGCCAAGCGCTGGCGCGGTATCAAGCCGACCGTCCGCGGTGCGGCCATGAACCCGGTCGACCACCCGCACGGTGGTGGTGAAGCCAAGGCCGGCCAGGGTAATCCGCATCCGGTCACCCCGTGGGGTGTTCCGACCAAGGGTTACAAGACCCGCAAGAACAAGCGCACCACGCAGTTCATCGTGCGCGATCGTAGGAGCTAATCGGCCATGGCACGTTCACTGAAGAAAGGCCCGTTCGTCGACCACCACCTGATGAAGAAGGTGGAGACCGCGGGCAACAACAAGAAGCCGATCAAGACCTGGTCGCGTCGTTCGACGGTCCTGCCGGAGTTCGTGGGTTTCACCATTGCCGTGCACAACGGCAAGAACCACATCCCGGTGCTGGTCAACGAGCAGATGGTTGGCCACAAGCTCGGCGAGTTCGCCCTGACCCGTACGTTCAAGGGTCACGGCGGCGACAAGAAGTCGGGCAAGTAAGGAGATGACCATGGAAGCGAAAGCAATCCTGCGCACTGCGCGCATCTCCCCGCAGAAGGCCCGTCTGGTCGCCGACCAGGTGCGTGGCCTCTCGGCCGAACGCGCGGTCAACCTGCTGAAGTTCTCGGACAAGAAGGCTGCGGCGCTGATCCGCAAGGTCGTGGAATCCGCGATCGCCAATGCCGAAAACAACCAGGGCGCCGACGTCGACGAACTGCGCGTCAAGACGATCATGGTCGACGAAGGTCCGGCCCTGAAGCGTTTCATGGCGCGTGCCAAGGGCCGCGGCACCCGTATCCTCAAGCGCACCAGCCACATCACTGTGGTTGTGGGCGCGGGCAAGTAAGGCGGAGCATAGATATGGGTCACAAAGTACATCCGACCGGCATCCGCCTTGGCATCTCCAAGGACTGGACCTCCAAGTGGTTCGCCGGCAAGAAGCAGTACGCCGGTTTCCTGGCGGCTGACCTCAAGGTCCGCGAGATGCTGCGCAAGAAGCTCGCACAGGCTGGCATCTCCAAGATCCTGATCGAACGTCCGGCCAACAACGCCCGCGTCACGATCCACACCGCCCGTCCGGGCGTGGTGATCGGCAAGCGCGGCGAGGACATCGAGAAGCTGCGTAAGGAAGTCAGCGACGTGATGGGCGTTCCGGCGCACATCAACGTCACCGAAGTCCGCAAGCCCGAACTGGACGCACAGCTGGTCGCCGAGTCGATCGCGCAGCAGCTGGAGCGCCGCATCATGTTCCGCCGCGCCATGAAGCGTGCGGTCGGCAACGCGATGCGCCTGGGCGCGCTGGGCATCAAGGTGAACGTCGCCGGCCGTCTCAACGGCGCCGAAATCGCGCGTTCGGAGTGGTACCGCGAAGGTCGCGTGCCGCTGCACACGCTGCGTGCCGACATCGACTACGGCTTCGCTGAAGCCAAGACGACCTACGGCATCATCGGCATCAAGGTATGGGTCTACAAGGGCGAGATCTTCGATTTCTCCCAGGTTGGCCAGGAAAAGCAGGACGATTCCGCGGCCCCGCGCGCTGAGCGTGGTGACCGTCCGGACCGTGGCGACCGCAAGGATCGCAACGACCGTCCCGGCCGTGGCCGTCCGGCCCGCGAAGCGAGGTAATTGACCATGTTGCAACCCAAGCGAACCAAGTATCGCAAGATGCACAAGGGCCGCAACGATGGCCTGAGCTGGAGCGCCAACGCTGTCAGCTTCGGCGAGTACGGCCTGAAGGCGACGGCGACCGGTCAGCTGACCGCTCGCCAGATCGAGGCCGCGCGTCGTTCCATCAGCCGCTACGTCAAGCGCGGCGGCAAGATGTGGATCCGCGTGTTCCCCGACAAGCCGATCACCAAGAAGCCGATCGAAGTCCGAATGGGCTCCGGTAAGGGCAACGTCGAGTACTGGGTCGCCCAGATCCAGCCCGGCCGCATGATCTATGAAATCGAAGGTGTGGACGAAGCCACGGCACGCGAAGCGTTCCGCCTGGCCGCAGCCAAGCTTTCGGTCACCACCACTTTCGTGACCCGTACGGTGCGCTAATGGAACTCAAAGACCTCCGCGCGAAGACGGCTGATGAGCTGAAGGCCCACCTGGCCGAACTGCACAAGGAGACGTTTGCTCTCCGCATGCAGAAGGCCACCGGCCAGCTCGCCAAGACCCACGAAGCCCGCCGCGTGCGCCGCGAGATTGCTCGCGTCAACATGCTGCTCGGGCAGAAGAAGTAAGGACCCGCAGTCATGACCGACAACAAAACAGAGAAGGCGCTGCGCACGGTAGAAGGCCGGGTCGTTAGCAACAAGATGGACAAGACCGTGACGGTGCTCGTCGAGCGTCAGGTCAAGCACGCGCTGTACGGCAAGTACATCCGTCGCTCGACCAAGCTGCACGCCCACGACGCCGACAATTCGTGCAACGAGGGCGACATCGTCCGCGTGGCCGAATGCGCGCCGATGTCCAAGACCAAGAACTGGCGCGTGGTGACGATCGTCACTCGTGCAGCCGAATAAGAGGAGGGCTGACTCATGATCCAGATGCAGAGCTACCTCGACGTGGCTGACAACTCCGGTGCCAAGGAAGTGATGTGCATCAAGGTGCTGGGCGGCTCCAAGCGCCGTTATGCCGGCATCGGCGACATCATCAAGGTCACCGTGAAGGACGCGATCCCGCGCGGCAAGGTCAAGAAGGGCGACGTCTACGACGCCGTCGTCGTGCGCACCCGCAAGGGCGTGCGTCGTCCGGACGGGTCGCTGATCCGCTTCGACGGCAACGCCGCCGTGCTCCTGAACAACAAGCAGGAACCGATCGGTACCCGCATCTTCGGGCCAGTGACCCGCGAGCTGCGTACCGAGAAGTTCATGAAGATCGTCTCGCTGGCACCTGAAGTGCTCTGAGCGGAGGAATTGAGATGAACCGTATCCGCAAGGGCGACCAGGTTGTCGTCACCGCTGGCAAGGACAAGGGCAAGAAGGGCGACGTCATCCGCGTCGCCGGCGACAAGGTCGTCGTGTCCAACGTCAACATCGTCAAGCGCCACACCAAGCCGAACCCGCAGGCCGGCCAGCCCGGCGGCGTGATCGAGCGCGAGGCGCCGATCCACATTTCCAACGTGATGCTGTTCAACCCTGCCTCGGGCAAGGGCGAGCGCGTTGCTTTCAAGGTGCTGGAGGATGGACGCAAACTGCGTGTGTTCCGCTCCAGCGGCGAGGCTATCTGACATGAACACCCGTCTCGAAAAGTTCTACAAGGACGAAGTCGTCCCGGCCCTGACCAAGAAGTTCGGTTACACGAACCCGATGGAAGTGCCGCGCCTGACCAAGATCACGATCAACATGGGCGTGGGCGAAGCCGCTACGAACAAGAAGATCCTGGAGAACGCCGTTGCCGACCTGACCAAGATCGCGGGCCAGAAGCCGATCGTGACGAAGAGCCGCGTGTCGGTGGCTTCGTTCAAGATCCGTGACGGCTGGCCGATCGGCTGCAAGGTCACGCTGCGCCGCGCGCACATGTTCGAGTTCCTCGATCGCCTGATCAACGTCTCGCTGCCGCGCGTGCGCGACTTCCGTGGCGTGTCCGGCCGTTCGTTCGACGGTCGCGGCAACTACAACATGGGCGTGAAGGAACAGATCATCTTCCCGGAAATCGACTTCGACGCCGTCGACGCGGTCCGTGGCATGGATATCGCCATCACCACCACCGCCAAGACCGACGCCGAAGCCAAGGCGCTGCTCGAAGCGTTCCGCTTCCCGTTCCGTAACTGATTTCGACGAGAGATATACATCATGGCCAAGACCTCGATGGTCAACCGCGAAGTCAAGCGGAAGAAGCTGAACAAGCAGCACGGCGCCAAGCGCCTGGCGCTGAAGAAGATCATCTCCAGCACGACCGCGTCGTACGAAGAGAAGATCGAAGCGGCGACCAAGCTGCAGAAGCTGCCGCGCGATTCCTCCGAGAGCCGCCAGCGCAACCGCTGCGAACTGTCGGGCCGCTCGCGTGGCGTCTACCGCAAGTTCGGCCTCGGCCGCAACATGCTGCGCAAGGCGACCATGAACGGCGACGTTCCGGGCCTGCGCAAGGCTTCCTGGTAATCCAGTAGGCAAACAAGCCGGTAAGTCTGCTAGACTTGCCGGCTGCTCCAAACGCCCGGCCCGGCTGCCCAGCCCGGCTGGGCGTCACAACTGAAGTATTCGCAATCCTGCGGATATCGGTGCACTCATAGGTGACTTTTCATGAGCATGACTGATCCCATCGCCGACATGCTGGTTCGCATCAAGAATGCGGCCGCCGTGCGGAAGCAGACGGTGAAGATGCCGTCGTCCAAGATCAAGACCGCGATCGCCACCGTCCTGAAGGACGAGGGTTACATCGCTGATTTCCGCGTGACCCAGAACGGCGCCAAGGCCGAGCTGGAAGTCGTGCTGAAGTACTACGAAGGCAAGCCCGTCATCGAGCGCCTCGAGCGCTATTCGCGTTCCGGCCTGCGCCAGTACCGCGGCAAGGACGCGCTGCCGAAGGTCCTCGGTGGCCTCGGCGTTGCCATCATTTCCACCTCCAAGGGCATCATGACCGATGCGCAGGCGCGCCAGCAGGGCGTCGGCGGTGAAGTCCTGTGCTTCGTGGCCTAACGGGGAGTCCAGAACATGTCTCGCGTAGCCAAGAAGCCGATCGCCCTGCCGAAGGGTGTTGAAATCAACGTCGCCGCCGACAGCATCAGCGCCAAGGGCCCGAAGGGCACCCTGAGCGTGGGCAAGCCGGCCGGCATCGAACTGAAGGTCGACGGCGGCACTGCCGTGTTCGCGACCGAGAACGCCGAGCAGATCGCTCTCACCGGCACCCTGCGCGCCATCCTCGCCAATATGGTGAAGGGCGTGTCCGAAGGCTTCGAGCGCAAGCTCGAGCTGGTCGGCGTGGGTTACCGCGCTGCCATGCAGGGCAAGGACCTGAACCTGTCGCTGGGGTTCTCGCATCCGATCCTGTTCAAGGCGCCGGAAGGCATCACCATCGCCACCCCGACCCAGACCGAAATCCTGGTCTCGGGCGCGGACAAGCAGCGCGTTGGTGAAGTCGCCGCCAAGATCCGCGGTTTCCGTCCGCCGGAGCCGTACAAGGGCAAGGGCGTGAAGTACGCCGGCGAAGTCATCATCCGCAAGGAAGCGAAGAAGGCCTAATCCTTAATTGGATCAGTGGCCTTCGGCTTTCGGAGAACAGAACATGAGCATCAAGAACACCGCCCGCCTGCGCCGCGCCAAGTCGACCCGCGCGCACATCCGTGAACTCGGCGTGCCGCGCCTGACCGTGCTGCGCACGGGCCAGCACCTGTACGCCCAGGTCTTCACCGCCGACGGCTCCAAGGTCCTGGCTGCGGCCTCGACCACCCAGGCCGAAGTCAAGTCCGGCCTGACGGGCAGCAAGAACCTCGAAGCTGCCGCCAAGGTCGGTCGCGCCATCGCCGAGAAGGCCAAGGCTGCGGGCGTCGAGAAGGTCGCATTCGACCGCTCGGGTTACCGCTACCACGGTCGCATCAAGGCCCTGGCCGACGCTGCGCGCGAAGGCGGCCTGCAGTTCTGATTTGTCGCAGGGCGGGTCTTGACCCGCCTTCGGGCACGGGCAACGGCGGGTGTTGAAGCCCGCCTTCGCTTGAAAGCGTGGAGCCTCGCCTCCACGCCTTGCCCATCTGCCGATGCGGACTGCATCGGGCGCGGGGCCGGATTGCCGGTGTCGCGAAACATCCGCGGTAATCCACAACGATAAGCGGCCACGCCGCAAATCCTTCAACTACCGAGTATTCGAAATGGCAGAAGAACAACGTGCACCGCGGGGCCGCGATCGTGATCGCAACCGCGAAGAAGTCGATGACGGCATGATCGAGAAGCTGATCGCGGTCAACCGCGTCAGCAAGACCGTCAAGGGCGGCCGCCAGTTCACCTTCACCGCGCTGACGGTGGTGGGCGACGGCAACGGCAAGGTCGGTTTCGGTTACGGCAAGGCGCGCGAAGTGCCGGTCGCGATCCAGAAGTCGATGGAGTACGCCCGCAAGAGCTTCGTCAACATCGATCTGAACAACGGCACCCTGTGGCATTCGGTCAAGTCCGGCCACGGCGCGGCGCGCGTGTTCATGCAGCCGGCTTCGGAAGGTACCGGCGTGATCGCCGGTGGCGCGATGCGCGCCGTGCTGGAAGCGGTGGGCGTGAAGAACGTGCTGGCCAAGGCCACCGGTTCGCGCAACCCGATCAACCTCGTGCGCGCCACGCTGCGTGGCCTTGGCGAGATGCATTCGCCGGCCAAGATCGCGGCCAAGCGCGGCAAGAAGGTGGAGGACCTGAACCATGGCTAAGAAGGAAGCTGTCGCCGGCGGCACCGTGAAGGTGCGCCTGGTCAAGGGTCTGCGTGGCACCCAGTCGCGTCACCGCCTGTCGGTGAAGGCACTGGGCCTGAACAAGCTCAACGATGTGCGTGAACTGAAGGACAGCCCGTCCGTGCGCGGCCTGATCAATCAGCTCCACTACCTCGTTCGCGTCGAGGAGTAATCAACATGCGTCTCAACACTCTGCAGCCCGCCGACGGCGCTCGTACCGAACGCAAGCGCGTCGGTCGTGGTATCGGTTCCGGCCTGGGCAAGACCGCGGGTCGCGGCCACAAGGGTTCGTTCGCTCGCGCCGGTAAGGGCAAGATCAAGGCGGGCTTCGAAGGCGGCCAGATGCCGATGCAGCGTCGCCTGCCCAAGATCGGCTTCCGTTCGCTGATCAAGAAGGACACCGCTGAAGTCCTGCTGTACGCGCTGGACAAGCTCGACGCCGGTGACATCGACCTGGCCGCCCTCAAGGCCGCCAAGCTGGTGCCGCCGAACGCCAAGCAGGCCAAGATCGTGAAGAAGGGCGAGCTCACCAAGAAGTTCGTGCTCAAGGGTGTGCTGGCCACGGCCGGTGCCAAGGCCGCGATCGAAGCGGCTGGCGGTTCCATCGCCTAAGCAACAGCGTCGCCCGCCGGCAACGGCGGGCGACGTCGGTTTTTCGTGTCGATGCGGCCCGGTCGCATCCACGAAGATTCAAACGCTGACCAAGCGTACTGATCAAACGTACTGATCAAATCGGAGCGGCATCAAGATGGCGAAAAGCAGCAACGCAATGGCGGGCATCGGCGGCGGGGTCGGTAAGTTCACCGAGCTGCGCCAGCGCCTGCTGTTCGTCGTCGGCGCCCTGATCGTCTACCGCATCGGCTGCTACATCCCGGTGCCGGGCGTGAATCCGGACGCGATGCTGGAGCTGATGAAGACCCAGCAGGGCACCATCGTGGACATGTTCAACATGTTCTCGGGTGGCGCGCTGCACCGCTTCAGCCTGTTCGCGCTGAACGTGATGCCGTACATCTCCGCGTCGATCATCGTCCAGCTGATGACGCAGATCGTGCCGAGCCTGAAGGCCATCCAGAAGGAAGGCGAGTCGGGTCGTCGCAAGATCAACCAGTGGTCGCGCATGGGTGCGATCCCGCTGGCCGTGTTCCAGGCCTGGGGTATCGCCACGGCCCTGCAGGCCGGCGGCGCGGCCAATGGCATCCAGGTCGTCTACAACCCGGGGCCGGGCTTCATCGTCACGGCGGTGATCGCGCTGACCGCAGGCACCATGTTCCTGATGTGGTTGGGCGAGCAGGTCACCGAGCGCGGCATCGGCAACGGTGTCTCGCTGATCATCTTCTCCGGCATCGTCGCCGGCCTGCCGGCTGCCGTGATCAGCATGTTCGAGCAGATCCGCAACGGTGACATGAATGCCATCGCGGCCCTCGTCGTCGTGGCGCTGGTGCTGGGCTTCACCTACCTAGTGGTGTTCGTCGAGCGCGGGCAACGCCGGATCACCGTCAATTACGCGCGCCGCCAGGGCGGTCGCAGCGCGTACATGAACCAGTCGTCGTTCCTCCCGCTCAAGCTCAACATGGCCGGCGTGATCCCGCCGATCTTCGCCTCGAGCATCGTGATGTTCCCGGCGACCGCCGCGGCGTGGTTCAGCCAGGGCAGCTCGGCGACCTGGCTGCAGAAGCTGGCGCAGATGCTCAACTCCGGCCAGCCGCTGCACATGATCCTGTATGCAGGGCTGATCATCGGCTTCGCGTTCTTCTACACCGCGCTGGTGTTCAACTCGCAGGAAACCGCCGACAACCTCAAGAAGTCGGGCGCGCTGATTCCGGGCATCCGTCCGGGCAAGGCCACCGCCGACTACGTCGACGGCGTGCTGACCCGCCTCACCGCGGCCGGCGCGATCTACCTGGTGGTGGTCTGCCTGCTGCCCGAGATCATGCGCACGCAGCTCGGCACCTCGTTCTACTTCGGCGGCACCTCGCTGTTGATCGTGGTCGTGGTGGTGATGGACTTCATCGCGCAGATCCAGGCGCACCTGATGTCGCACCAGTACGAAAGCCTGCTGAAGAAGGCGAACCTCAAGGGTTCGCGTGGCGGCCTCGGCCGCTGATCTAGAAACAACGCGGTTCCGGCCTGGCCGGGACTGATTGGTGGCTCGGGAATCCTCCCGGCCGCAACGAATCCCGGATCGACACCGGGGTTCAGATGGGCGACCCGGGCGGCGTCTCGCGCACGGGTGGTTCCGGGCCTTTCGCGCACCAGAGTAGTGCGCGGGGCCGGGCAGGGCAGCTCCCAAGGGGCTTACCCGGTTCGGCCAGTCCGGAACTGTCGCCGGAGCATGGGCACACTCCCCATGCCGGGTATTGGGACCTCGGTCCCGGTACTTCCAAGTAACCCGAGACCCTGTTAACATCTCTTGTTCACTCCGCCGGGTTCATAGCCTGGCCGTCAAACCAGTTGGAGAATCGCGTCATGGCGCGTATTGCTGGCGTCAACCTGCCTGCCCAGAAGCACGTCTGGGTCGGGCTGCAAAGCATCTACGGCATTGGCCGTACCCGTTCGAAGCAGGTCTGTGAATCGGCAGGCGTTACCCTGTCGACCAAGATCCGCGACCTGTCGGAACCGGAAGTCGAGCGCCTGCGCTCCGAGATCGCGAAGTTCGTGGTCGAGGGCGACCTGCGCCGCGAAGTCGGTATCTCGATCAAGCGTCTGATGGACCTGGGCAGCTATCGCGGCCTGCGTCACCGCCGCGGCCTGCCGCTGCGTGGTCAGCGCACCCGTACCAATGCACGTACCCGCAAGGGTCCGCGCAAGGCCATCAAGAAGTAAGGGGTAGACGACCATGGCCAAGCCGGCTGCTGCTGCCAAGACCAAGAAGAAGATCAAGCGAGTCGTCACCGACGGCATCGCCCACGTCCACGCTTCTTTCAACAACACCATCATCACGATCACCGACCGCCAGGGCAACGCGCTCTCGTGGGCGACTTCGGGCGGCGCGGGTTTCCGCGGTTCGCGCAAGTCGACCCCGTTCGCTGCACAGGTCGCCGCCGAAAAGGCCGGCCGTGCCGCCCTCGATTACGGCCTGAAGACGCTTGAAGTGCGTATCAAGGGTCCGGGTCCGGGTCGCGAGTCCGCCGTTCGTTCGCTGAACAACGTCGGCTACAAGATCGCCAACATCATCGACGTCACGCCGATCCCGCACAACGGCTGCCGTCCGCCCAAAAAGCGTCGCGTCTGAGGAGCTGAAGACACATGGCTCGTTATATTGGTCCCAAGTGCAAGCTCTCCCGTCGCGAAGGCGCCGACCTCTCCCTGAAGTCGCCCGTCCGCGCGCTTGACAGCAAGTGCAAGCTCGAACAGAAGCCCGGCCAGCATGGCCCGACCGCCCGCAAGGGCAAGCTGTCGGATTACGCCACGCAGCTGCGTGAGAAGCAGAAGGTCAAGCGCATCTATGGCCTGCTGGAGCGTCAGTTCCGCAACTACTACAAGAAGGCCTCGAACAAGAAGGGCAACACGGGTGAAAACCTGCTGCAGCTCCTCGAGACCCGTCTTGACAACGTCATCTACCGCATGGGCTTCGCCGTGACCCGTCCGGCCGCGCGCCAGCTGGTCTCGCACCGCGGCGTCACGGTCAACGGCAAGTCGGTCAACCTGCCGTCGTACCAGGTCAAGGCCGGCGACGCGATCGCCCTGTCGGAACGCGCCCAGAAGCAGATGCGCGTGCAGGAATCGCTGGGCGTCTCCGCCCAGATGGACCTGTCGCCGTCGTGGGTCGAAGTGGATGCCAAGAAGTTCGCTGGTGTGTTCAAGGCCGTGCCGGATCGTTCCGACCTGCCGAGCGACATCAACGAAGCGCTGATCGTCGAGTTGTACTCGAAGTAAGGAAGGGTGCGGCCTGAAAAGGCCGCTCCGACCAAAACCCCCAGGCTGGTGTGCCTCGCGCGCACCGGCCTCTCCCTCGAAGTGAGGGAGCTCCAAAAGCCTCAGCCAGTCGTCGTTACCCCCACAACGCACGAAGGCATTGACGGAGAACGCAACAACATGACGGTTACCGCCAACCAGGTACTGCGCCCCCGTGGTCCCCAGATCGAACGCATCTCCGGCCATCGCGCCAAGGTCGTGATCGAGCCGCTGGAGCGCGGCTACGGCCACACCCTCGGCAACGCGCTGCGCCGCGTGCTGCTGTCGTCGATCCCCGGCTTCGCCATCACCGAAGTCGACATCGACGGCGTGCTGCACGAGTACACCACGGTCGAAGGCCTCGAAGAGGACGTGCTGGAAGTCCTGCTGAACCTCAAGGACGTCGCCATCCGCATGCACACCGGTGACAGCTCGATGCTGTCGCTGAGCAAGCAGGGCCCGGGCATCGTGACCGCGGCCGACATCAAGACCGACCACAACGTCGAAATCCTGAATCCGGAGCACGTGATCGCGCACCTGACCAAGGACACGGCGCTGAACATGCGCCTGAAGATCGAGCGCGGCTTCGGCTACCAGCCGGCGGCTGCCCGTCGTCGTCCGGACGAAGAAACCCGTGCGATCGGTCGCCTGATGCTGGACGCTTCGTTCTCGCCGGTCCGTCGCGTCGCCTACGCCGTGGAAGCCGCGCGCGTCGAGCAGCGCACCGACCTCGACAAGCTGGTGCTGGACATCGAAACCAACGGCACGATCGACGCCGAGGAAGCCGTGCGCACCGCCGCCGACATCCTCAGCGACCAGCTGTCGGTGTTCGGTGACTTCACCCACCGCGACCGCGGCGCTGCCAAGCCGCAGACCGGCGGCGTGGATCCGATCCTGCTGCGTCCGATCGACGACCTCGAACTGACCGTGCGTTCGGCCAACTGCCTCAAGGCCGAGAGCATCTACTACGTCGGCGACCTGATCCAGAAGACCGAAGTCGAGCTGCTGAAGACGCCGAACCTCGGCAAGAAGTCGCTCACCGAGATCAAGGAAGTCCTCGCCCAGCGCGGTCTTTCGCTCGGCATGAAGCTCGAGAATTGGCCGCCGGCGGGCATCGCCTCGCACGGCATGATGGGCTGATTGAAGTAAGCCATCCCCGTCTTCGGGCGGGGATGGTGCAACACCCAGTCGACGGGCCCGAAGGCCCGCGGCACGCCGGCCAGGGAAACGGTCGGTCCGGACCAACCGCAGTCCAAGCAGCAACGCCAGGATGGCGACAGCGAAACCCAACAGTTCCAACATTCAACAGGAATCCAAGTCATGCGCCACCAGAAGTCGGGTCGTGCCCTCAGCCGCACCACCGCCCATCGCGAAGCGATGTTCAGCAACATGGCCGCCTCACTGATCAAGCACGGCCTCATCCGCACCACCCTGCCGAAGGCCAAGGAACTGCGCCGCGTCGCCGAGCCGCTGATCACCCTGGCCAAGGTCGATGGCGTTGCTAACCGTCGTCTTGCCTTCTCGCGCCTGCGCGACAAGGAAGCCGTCGGCACCCTGTTCACCACCCTGGGCCCGCGTTACGCGACGCGTCCGGGCGGCTACCTGCGCATCCTCAAGTGCGGTTTCCGCGCTGGTGACAACGCGCCGATGGCCTACGTCGAACTGGTCGATCGTCCGGAAGCCGCGCAGTAAGCGCATTCCTCCTGCCGCATCGAGCGGCGGACATCGCGGTTCGCACCACGAAAAGCTCCGGCGCCTGCCGGAGCTTTTTCGTTTTGTGCGCTCCGCCGTTCGGCGGGACTCCAGCACCGTCCAGGCGTGCGCGGGAACCAAACAGGGCGTGCACTGTCTTTGCATGCACTCGGCCAGCCGTTAAGGTAACGACATGAGCAATCCCTTCCGCGCTTCGTTCCGCATCCAATTCCTGCTGGGTTTCCTCGCGTGCTGCGCACTGCTGGGCTATGCCTTCCACACGCAGTTCCGCGACGTGAACCCGCTCGAGCCGTGCCCGCTGTGCATCTTCCAGCGGATCGCATTCTTCGCGCTTGGTGTCGTGTTCCTGCTCGGCGCGCTGCACGGTCCCGCGAAAGCGGCATGGCGTGGTGTCTATGGCGTGCTGGCGCTTGTCGCCGGTGGCATCGGCATCGCGGTGGCGGGACGCCATGTGTGGCTGACGCATCTGCCGGCGGACCAGGTGCCGAGCTGCGGCGCGCCGTTCGAGTTCATGCGCCAGACGATGGGCCCGATGAAGCTCATCCAGAAGGTGATGACGGGCTCGGGCGAATGCGCGAAAGTCGATTGGACTTTCCTCGGCATGTCGATGCCGGCATGGAGCCTGCTGTGCCTCGTCGTGCTCACGCTCTTTGCCGTGTACGCGGCCTTCCGTCGCCGCTGATCGCGAGCGGCTGATCCGTATTCCAAACCGGCATCAGCGGTTGCCGCTGTAACCGTTGCAGCGCCTGCATTTCAGGCGGATGATGGAAATTCGCTGCAGCGCAGCAACCGCCAATCATTCGAGTGCCATGTCCGCTTCTGATCGCAACCTCCGCGCCGTCAACCTGCCGACCGAATGGTCTCCGGCAAGTTGGCGCGGATATCCCGCGCTGCAGATGCCGACGTATCCCGATGCCGCCGCACTGGAAGGCGTGCTGCAGGAAATGCACGCGTTGCCGCCGCTGGTGACGTCGTGGGAAATCCTCGCGCTGCAGAAGCAGGTCGCCGAGGCGCAGGACGGCAAGCGCTTCCTGCTGCAGGGCGGTGACTGCGCGGAAGTGTTCGAAGGCTGCACGCCCGAGGTGATCTCCAACCGCCTCAAGGTGCTGCTGCAGATGAGCCTGGTGCTGGTGCACGGGCTGCGCCTGCCGGTGGTACGTGTCGGTCGCTTCGCCGGCCAGTACGCGAAGCCGCGTTCGGCCGACATGGAGACGCGCGACGGCGTGACACTGCCGAGCTATCGCGGCGACATCATCAACGGTCCGGATTTCACCGAGGACGCGCGCGTTCCCGATCCGCGCCGCATGGTCAAGGCGCATGCGCGTTCGGCGATGACGATGAATTTCATCCGTTCGCTGATCGACGGCGGTTTCGCCGACCTGCACCACCCCGAATACTGGAACCTGAGCTGGGTCGGGCACTCGCCGCTGGCCGACGAGTACCAGCGCATGGTCGACGGCGTCGGCGACGCGGTGCGCTTCATGGAGACGCTGTCGGGCAGCGAGGTGCACAACCTCAATCGCGTCGACTTCTACACGTCGCACGAAGCGCTGCTGTTGCCGTACGAGGAATCGCAGACGCGGCAGGTGCCGCGGCAGTGGGGCTGGTTCAACCTCAGCACGCACTTCCCGTGGATCGGCATGCGCACGGCGCAGCTGGACGGCGCGCACATCGAGTACTTCCGTGGCATCCGCAATCCGATCGGGCTCAAGGTCGGTCCGTCGGCGACACCGGAGCAATTGCTGCGCGTGATCGACGTGCTCAATCCCAACGACGAACCGGGCCGGCTCACGCTGATCCATCGCATGGGGGCCGCGCAGGTCGCCGAGAAACTGCCGGCGCTGCTGGACGCGGTGAAGCGCGATGGCCGTCGCGTGCTCTGGGTGTGCGATCCGATGCACGGCAACACCGAGAGCACCAGCAACGGCTACAAGACGCGGCGTTTCCGCAACATCCGCAGCGAGCTGGAAGCGGCGTTCGACCTGCATGCCGCGGCCGGCACGCGCCTGGGCGGTGTGCACCTGGAGCTGACCGGCGAAGACGTCACCGAATGCCTGGGCGGGGCGCGCGAATTGACCGAAAGCGACCTGGAGCGGGCCTACCGTTCCACCGTGGATCCGCGCCTCAACTACGAGCAGGCGCTGGAGATCGCGATGCTGATCGTGCGCAAGCAGGCGCAGCTGGCCCGGCCGGAGTAGGCCGGGCGGCAACGCCGGAATCCCTATTTATTTCGCTGCCGTCGCCTGCGCGGCGCCGGCGGGGATCGACGCGAGGAACTGCGGTGCGCGGCGCGCCTTGGTCGCCTGTTCGAAGGCATAGCCGAGTTCGAGCAGGCGCGGCTCGCTCCACGCCGTGCCCATGAACACGACGCCCAGCGGCAGGCCGCGCGCCTCACCCATCGGCACCGTCAGGCTGGGGTAGCCGGCGACCGCGGCGGCGCCGTAGCCCGACGGCACGTGCGGATCGCCGTTGGTCATGTCGGCCTTCCAGGCCGGGCTCGTGGCGGGCGCGATCAGCGCATCGAGCCGCTGCGCCTGCAGGGCCGCATCGATGCCCTCGACGCCGGCGAGCCGGCGGATCGTGCTGCGCGTGTCCAGGTACACCGGATCGTTCAACGGCCCCTTGGCGTCGGCCTGTTCGAGCAGGTCCTGGCCGAAGTAGCTCAGTTCGTCACCCGCATGCCGCTTGTTGAAGTCGATGAGCTGAGCCAGCGTGCGCACCGGCGCCTGGCGGCTTTCCAGGTAGTGCTCCAGGCCGGCCTTGAATTCCCAGGTCAGGACTTCGAGTTCGCCGGCGTCCCATTGGCCGTCGGTGGGGATCTGCGCATCCACTACCACCGCGCCGGCGCGCCGCATCGCGTCGATGGCTTTCTCCATGGCCGCATCGGCGTCGCGATCCATGCCCATGCGGTTGCGCAGCACGCCGATGCGCGCGCCGCGCAGGCCCTCGGCCTTGAGGTGCAGGGGATAGTCGAACACCGCGCGTCCGACGCTGTTGGCGGTCACCGCATCGCCTTCGTCGCGCCCGACCATCGCCGCGAGCAGGTACGCCGCATCGGTGACACTGCGCGCCATCGGGCCGGCGGTGTCCTGGCTGCTGGAAATCGGAATGATGCCGTTGCGGCTCACCAGGCCCACGGTCGGCTTCAGGCCGACCAGGCCGGTGACTGCGGCCGGGCACAGGATGCTGCCGTCGGTTTCGGTGCCGACGCCGACGACGGCCAGGTTCGCGGCGATCGCACTGGCGGTGCCCGAGCTCGAGCCGCAGGCGCTGCGATCGAGCGCATAGGGATTGCGGGTCAGGCCGCCGCGGCCGCTCCAGCCCGAGGTGGAATGCACCGAGCGGAAGTTGGCCCACTCGCTGAGGTTGGTCTTGCCGAGGATGACGGCGCCGGCGTTGCGCAGGCGCTCGACCACGAAGGCGTCGCGCGTCGGCCGATGCTCCGCCAGCGCGAGCGAACCGGCCGAGTTCACCATCGGCGTCGCATCGATGTTGTCCTTGAGCAGGACCGGAATGCCGTGCAGCGGGCTGCGCACGCGGCCGGCCTTGCGTTCGGCGTCGCGTGCGTCGGCTTCCTTGAGCGCGTCCGGATTGAGTTCGATCACCGCATTGAGCTGCGGGCCGGCGTCGTCGATGGCGGCGATGCGGTCCAGGTAAGCCTGCGTGAGGGTGCGGCTGTCGAGCTCGCCCCGCGCCATGCGTGCAGCCAGGTCGGCCACGCCGGTTTCGGCATAGGCGAAACCGTCCGACGCACTGCGGGTTGCGGTTGCCGGTGGCGCCGACGCGGAGGCGTTCTGCACGCGTTCGCAGGCGCCGAGCGCCGAAACAATCGCGATGGCGAGCAATGTTGCGGGCAGCAAACGCCCGCCGGTGAATCGGCCCAGGACAGACATGCATTTCCCCTAACCGCGACGTGGCGCGGACCTGTTCAGCATCACCTGCGGTCCGTGGGGGAGCAAGGGCAGGGGTGTCGCCGAGGCGTGCCGGCCGTCACGCTGCGGGCATGCCGCGCAGCGCGGGGCGACGGTCGGGCGCAAGGGGGTGCCCAGCGGCTGCGTTCGCCGCAGCCCGTCCGCTCAGTGGTGGCGCTTGAAGATGTCGCGGGCGAGTACCCACACGACGATGAGGTTGATCGCGAACACCGCGACCGACAGCCAGCCCGGGTGTTGCACCAGGGCGTACACGTCCAGCGGCAGGTACACCGCCGCGCTGATGCAACCGAGCCAGGACGCCCAGGTCCGCACGCGCCACAGGCCCCAGGCTTCGACGAAGCGCAGCAGCGCGTAGGCGAGGCCGATTGCGGCGGCCAGGTGCACCGAGTCGGGATTGAGCGCGTTCGAGAGCCACTCGATCGCGCCGTGGTGCGGATCGAGCTGGAAGCGGTTGATCAGTTCATGCAGCCAACGCTGCAGCGGCACCGGGCCGAGGATTTCCAGGCCGCTGGCCGCCAGCAGGGCCAGCAGGCCCTTCGCCGCTTCGAAGATCGCGATCGCGTGCAGGCCCGGATGCGCGTGCGGATCCGGGTTGTAGTGGCGCTCCTGCGAGGGAGCGCCCACGTCGATCATCGGAGTGTCGTCGCGCACGAAGCGTGCCGGGCGATCAGGCCGCGCGCGAGGCGCGCTTGCGATCGCTTTCGGTGAGGAACTTCTTGCGCAGGCGGATTTCCTTCGGCGTGACTTCGACCAGCTCGTCGTCCTCGATGAAGTCCAGCGCCTGTTCCAGCGAGTACTTGATCGCCGGGCTGAGCTGGATCGCGTCGTCCTTGCCCGAGGCGCGCATGTTGGTCAGCGGCTTGGTCTTGATCGCGTTGACGGTGAGATCGTTGTCCTTCGAGTGGATACCGACCAGCTGGCCTTCGTACACCTGGTCGCCTTCGGCGGCGAACAGGCGACCGCGTTCCTGCAGCGGCCCAAGCGAGTAGGCAGGAGTGGCACCGGGGGCGTTGGCGATCATCACGCCGTTGATGCGCTTGGCGATCGCGCCGGTTTCCTTCGGGCCGTAGTGGTCGAACACGTGGAACAGCAGGCCCGAACCCTGAGTGAGGGTGCGGAACTCGTTCTGGAAGCCGATCAGGCCGCGCGCCGGGATCATGTAGTCGAGGCGCACGCGACCCTTGCCGTCGGGTTCCATGTTCTTCAGCTGCGCCTTGCGGATGCCGAGCTTTTCCATCACGCCGCCCTGGTGCTGCTCTTCGATGTCGACCACCAGCTGCTCGATCGGCTCCATCTGCTGGCCGTCGATTTCCTTGATGATCACTTCGGGGCGCGACACGGCCAGCTCGAAGCCTTCGCGGCGCATGTTCTCGATCAGCACCGACAGGTGCAGTTCGCCACGGCCGGAGACCAGGAACTTGTCCGGATCGGAACCTTCTTCAACCTTCAGCGCCACATTGTGCAGCGTTTCGCGCTCCAGGCGCTCGCGCAGCTGGCGGCTGGTGAGGAACTTGCCACCGCTGTATTCCTTGTGGCCGGCGAACGGCGAGTTGTTCACCTGGAAGGTCATGCTGATGGTCGGCTCGTCCACGGTCAGCGCGGGCAGCGCTTCCGGGGTGTCGAGCGCGCAGACGGTGTCGGAGATCGACAGGTCGGTGATGCCCGCGATGGCGACGATGTCGCCGGCTTCGGCTTCTTCGGCCTCGATGCGCTCCAGGCCCATGAAGCTGAGCACCTGCACGATCTTGCCCTGGCGCTTCTTGCCTTCACGGTCGACCACGCTGACCGGCATGTTCTTGCGCACCTTGCCGCGCTGGATGCGGCCGATGCCGATCAGGCCGACGAAGTTGCTGTAGTCCAGCTGGCTGATGCGCATCTGGAACGCGCCTTCCGGGTCGACGGCCGGCGGCGACACGTGCTTCATGATCGCTTCGTACAGCGGGGTCATGTCGCCGTCGCGCGCGGCGTCGTCGAGGCTGGCGTAGCCGTGCAGCGCCGAGGCGTACACGATCGGGAAGTCGAGCTGCTCGTTGGTGGCACCGAGCTTGTCGAACAGGTCGAACACCTGGTCGATGACCCAGTCCGGACGCGCGCCCGGGCGGTCGATCTTGTTGACCACGACGATCGGCTTGAAGCCCATCGCGAAGGCCTTCTGGGTGACGAAGCGGGTCTGCGGCATCGGGCCGTCCATCGCGTCGACCAGGATCAGCACCGAGTCGACCATCGACAGCACGCGCTCGACCTCGCCGCCGAAGTCGGCGTGGCCTGGGGTGTCGACGATGTTGATGCGGTTGCCCTGCCAGGTGATGGCGGTGTTCTTGGCCAGGATCGTGATGCCACGTTCCTTTTCCTGGTCGTTGCTGTCCATCGCGCGCTCGGCCAGCACCGTGCGTTCGGACAGGGTGCCCGACTGCTTGAGCAGGCAGTCGACGAGGGTGGTCTTGCCATGGTCGACGTGGGCGACGATGGCGATATTGCGCAGGCGTTCGATGGACATGCGGGGAGGACGCCGGCTAGGGGCGCGATGGCAGCGGAAGGAAGCCGATAAGTATAGCCCGGCCCGGTTACCCGCGTCCCATTCAGCTTGGGCGGCTGGAGTATTCTTGTCGGCCCCGTTCACAGACCCCATATCCGGGGCTGTCCCCACCAAGCAGGAGCCCTCCCATGAGCCTGATCGCCAATTTCGACACCGACCGCGGCCTGATCCGCGTCGAACTGGCCGCCGACAAGGCGCCGCTGACCGTCGCCAACTTCGTCAACCTGGCCCAGCGCGGCTTCTACGACGGCCTGAAGTTCCACCGCGTCATCAATGACTTCATGGTCCAGGGCGGCTGCCCGCAGGGCACCGGCACCGGCGGCCCGGGCTACCGCTTCGAGGACGAGGCCAACAACGGCCTGCGCCACGAGCGCGGCGTCCTGTCGATGGCCAACGCCGGCCCGAACACCAACGGCAGCCAGTTCTTCATCACCCACGTCCCCTGCGGCTGGCTGGACGGCAAGCACACCGTCTTCGGCAAGGTGCTCGAGGGCCAGGACGTGGTCGATGCGATCAAGCAGGGCGACCTGATCAAGTCGCTGAAGATCGAGGGCGATGCCGCCGCCGTGCTGGCTGCCAAGGCCGACCGCGTGGCCGAGTGGAACAAGGTCCTCGCGGCCTGAGCCCGGCGCCGGCACGCGTCCGGCGCAAGACAAGAGCGGAGATCGGAACGGGGCGCGAAAGCGCCCCGTTCCGCCTTGAGCGGCACGGCCTTCGGGCTGCGATGCCGCGGCGGCGTGGCTACAATATGCAGCTTCCCTCCACAGGTTCCGTCCCCATGCCCCAGCTTGCCCGGCGCATCGGTCGCGCCAAGCCCAGCGCGATCATGCAGGTGGCCGAGAAGGCCAAGCGCCTCAAGGCCGAAGGTCGCGACATCGTCAGTTTCTCGATCGGTGTCCCCAACTTCCTCCCCGCCGAGCATGTCTACGCCGCCGCGCGCGATGCGCTGGCCAAGGACAGCGGGCAGTACGGCAGCAACCGCGGTTCCGATGCGCTGCTCGACGCGTTCCTGGCGCACATCCACAAGATCGGCCTGGACGGCTACGCCAAGGTCAACGTCGCCACCGGCATCGGCGCCAAGCACGTGATCTACAACCTGGCCGAGGCGCTGCTCGATGAGGGCGACACGATCGCCTTCCCGACGCCGTACTGGACCAGCTACCTCGACATCGCCGAGATCGTCAACGCGAAGATCGACCTGCTGCCGTGCCCGCCCTCGCAGGACTACAAGGTCACGCCGGCGCAGCTCGACGCGGCCCTGGCGAAGAAGCCGAAGGTGTTCCTGTTCAACAATCCGTCGAACCCAACCGGCATGGTCTATTCGAAGGACGAGATCAGCGCGCTCGCCGACGTCGTCGCCAAGTATCCCGACACCTGGATCATCACCGACGACATCTACAACCGCATGGTGTTCGACGGCGTGGGCTACCACAACTTCGTGCACGCCCGCCCGGAGCTGCGCGATCGCGTGATCTTCA
The DNA here is from genome assembly GCF_014489475.1 of Lysobacter terrestris. GTDB lineage: Bacteria > Pseudomonadota > Gammaproteobacteria > Xanthomonadales > Xanthomonadaceae > Agrilutibacter > Agrilutibacter terrestris. Next base: position 2,287,352 of record NZ_CP060820.1, read on the forward strand.
TCGACTCGCTGTCCAAGACCTACGGCATGCCGGGTTGGCGCGTGGGTTTCATGGCCGGTCCGGAATCGGTCGCGCAGGCGATCGCGACGATGAACTCCAACCACATCACCAACATCCCCGAGATCGTCACCGCGGCCGCTGTCGCCGCGCTCACCGGTCCGCAGGACGTGCCGACGCAGAAGTGCGCCGAGTTCCAGGCCAAGCGCGACCAGGTGATGGACGTGATGAATTCGCTGCCGGGCGTGGTGTGCCCGCGTCCGCAGGGCGCGTTCTACGTGTTCCCGGACATCTCGGTGGCGTTCGGCAAGACCCACGCGCCGAGTGGCATCAAGGTCGACAACGATGTCGACTTCTGCAACGCGCTGCTGGAAACCAAGGGCGTGGCCTGCGTGCCGGGTTCGGCCTTCGGCGAGCCGCGCGCGCTGCGCATCAGCTACACCTGCCCGACGCCGCAGCTGGCCCCGGGCCTGCAGCGGTTTGCCGAGTTCTTCAACGAACTGGCCTGATCTTTCGAAACCATTTGCCGCGGGGCGCCTGACGCCCCGCTTTTTCATCCAGGAGTTGCCCCATGAAGACCCCCGTCCGCGTTGCCGTCACCGGTGCTGCCGGCCAGATCGGCTATGCCCTGCTGTTCCGCATCGCTTCCGGCGAAATGCTCGGCAAGGACCAGCCCGTCATCCTGCAGATGCTGGAACTGCCGATGGAGAAGGCCCAGGCCGCGCTCAAGGGCGTGATGATGGAGCTGGAAGACTGCGCGTTCCCGCTGCTCGCCGGCATGGTCGGCACCGATGATCCGAAGGTCGCGTTCAAGGACGCCGACTACGCCCTGCTGGTCGGCGCGATGCCGCGCGGCCCGGGCATGGAGCGCAAGGACCTGCTGCTGAAGAACGCCGAGATCTTCACCGTGCAGGGCAAGGCGCTGAACGACGTCGCCTCGCGCAACGTCAAGGTGCTCGTGGTCGGCAATCCGGCCAACACCAATGCCTACATCGCGATGAAGTCGGCACCGTCGCTGAAGGCTGCGAACTTCACCGCGATGCTGCGCCTGGATCACAACCGCGCGCTGTCGCAGCTGGCCAACAAGGCCAACGTCGCCGTCGCCGACATCAAGAAGATGGTGGTGTGGGGCAACCACAGCCCGACCATGTATCCGGACTACCGCTTCGCCACCGTCGGCGGCGCTTCGCTGAAGGACAAGATCAACGACGCCGACTGGAACGCCAATACCTTCATCCCGGTGGTGGGCAAGCGCGGCGCCGCGATCATCGAAGCGCGCGGCCTGTCGTCGGCTGCTTCGGCTGCCAATGCCGCGATCGACCACATGCGCGACTGGGCGCTGGGCACCAACGGTGAGTGGGTGACCATGGGCGTGCCGTCCGACGGCAGCTACGGCATTCCGGAAGGCGTGATGTACGGCGTGCCGGTGACCTGCGCCAACGGCGAATACACCCGCGTCGAAGGCCTGCCGGTCGACGAGTTCAGCCGCGCGGCGATGGACAAGACCCTCGCCGAGCTCGAAGAAGAGCGCAGCGGCGTGGCGCACCTGCTGTAAGCAACAAGACGAAGGCGACTCCGGTCGCCTTCGTCGCTTTGGCTCGCCGGTCAGGATCGTAGTTGGTCGACGAGACGTTTTGATGGCGGGCCTGCGCCTGCCCTACGAGGTCAAGACATGTCGCAAGTTTCCGCAGGCGCGCGCTTCCGCGCTGCCGTCAAAGAAGAAGCCCCGCTGCAGGTGATGGGCGCCATCACCGCCTACGCCGGCCTGATGGCCAAGCGCACGGGCTACAAGGCGCTGTACCTGTCCGGCGGCGGCGTGGCCGCGAATTCGCTCGGCATGCCCGATCTGGGCATCAGCACGATGGAAGACGTGCTCACCGACGCGCGTCGCATTGTCGACGCGACGCAGATGCCGTTGCTGGTGGACATCGACACCGGTTGGGGTGGGGCGTTCAACATCGGTCGCACCATCCGTTCCTTCATCAACGTCGGCGTCGCCGCCGTGCACATGGAGGACCAGGTCGGGCAGAAGCGTTGTGGCCACCGTCCGGGCAAGGAAGTGGTGCCGAAGGACGAGATGGTCGATCGCGTGAAGGCGGCCGTCGACGCGCGTACCGACGACAGCTTCGTGATCATGGCGCGCACCGACGCGGCCGCGGTCGAAGGCATCGATGCGGCGATCGAGCGTGCCGTGGCCTATGTCGAGGCCGGCGCCGACATGATCTTCCCGGAAGCGATGAATTCGCTCGACGACTATCGCAAGTTCAAGGCGGCAGTGAAGGTGCCGATCCTGGCCAACCTCACCGAGTTCGGCAGCACGCCGTTCTTCACCACCGACGAGCTGCGCGATGCCAATGTCGACATCGCGCTGTACTGCTGCGGCGCCTACCGCGCGATGAACAAGGCGGCGCTGAACTTCTACGAGACGGTGCGTCGCGAAGGCACGCAGAAGAGCCTCATCGACACGCTGCAGACGCGCGCGGAGCTGTACGACTTCCTCGGCTACCACGCCTACGAAGACAAGCTCGACGCGTTGTTCGCGCGCGAGAAGTGACGCGCGCGGGTCGGCCGACGGGGCGGAAAACTGGTTCACGCCGTGCGTGCCCCCCGTAACCTTCCCCGCCGGCGCGTTCCTTCCGCCCGACGACCGCAGCGAGCGCGATAGTGGCCCGCCACGGTCGTTTGCGACATGCCAGTCGCACTGAAGGCGTCATTCCATTCGCTTTGTACAACGTTCCACCACGGCGCGACCGGACAGCACGAAACCGGCCGCGACCTACCCAGGAGAGAAGTCCATGACAGAGTCCGCCCAGGTCCTTCCCAAGGCCAAGAAATCCGTCGCCCTGAGCGGCACGGCTGCCGGCAATACCGCGCTGTGCACCGTCGGTCGCAGCGGCAACGACCTGCATTACCGCGGTTACGACATCCACGACCTGGCGACGAAGTCGAGCTTCGAGGAAGTCGCGCACCTGCTGGTCCATGGCGTGCTGCCGACGCAGTCGCAGCTGAACGCCTACAAGGCCAAGCTGAAGCGCCTGCGCGGCTTGCCGGTGATCGTCCAGGAAGCGCTCGAGCTCGTTCCGGCCAACGCCCATCCGATGGACGTGCTGCGGACCGGCTGCTCGGTGCTGGGCACCGTGCTGCCCGAGCGCGAGGGCCATCCGGCGTCGGAAGCCCGCGATATCGCCGACAAGCTGATCGCCAGCTTCGGTTCGATGCTGCTGTACTGGTGGCACTTCACCCGCAACGGCCGCCGCATCGATGTCGAGACCGACGACGACAGCGTGGCCGCGCACTTCCTGCACCTGCTGCACGGCGAAGAGCCGTCGGCGCTGCATGCCGAATCGCTCGACAAGTCGCTGGTCCTGTACGCCGAGCACGAATTCAACGCGTCGACTTTCACCGCACGCGTGATCGCCGGTACCGGCTCGGACCTGCATTCGTGCATCACCGGTGCGATCGGTGCGCTGCGCGGCCCGAAGCACGGCGGCGCCAATGAAGTCGCGATGGACATCATCAGCCGCTACAACAGCGCCGACGAAGCGGAAGCCGATATCCGTGCGCGCATGGAGCGCAAGGAAATCATCATCGGCTTCGGCCATCCGGTGTACACCATCGGCGATCCCCGCAACCCGATCATCAAGGAACTCTCGCGCAAGCTGTGCAAGGACGGCGGCACCCAGACGCTGTTCGACGTGTCCGAGCGCATCGAGAACCTGATGATGGACACCAAGAAGATGTTCCCGAACCTCGACTGGTACTCGGCATCGGCCTACCACATGATGGGCATCCCGACGCCGATGTTCACCCCGCTGTTCGTGATCGCGCGCACCACCGGATGGAGCGCGCACGTGATCGAGCAACGCGAGGACGGCAAGATCATCCGCCCGAGCGCGAACTACACCGGTCCGGAAGACCGCGAGTACGTGGCGATCGACAAGCGCTGAACTTCGCCGTGCATGAAAAAGGCCGTGCATCCGCGCGGCCTTTTTTGTTTCCGGTTTCAGCCGACCGGGGCGTGCCGCTCAGGTCAGGCCCTCGGCCTTCAGTGCGGCCTGCACGCCCGGATCCGCGTCCATGCGCTGCTTGAAGGCGGCGAGGTTGTCGAGGCCACCGAGGTCGATGCCGGTGGCCGCCGCCCAGCGCAGGGTGATGTACAGGTACGGATCGGCGTAGCTGCGGAAGCCGGCCAGCCACTGCTTGCCCTCGAGTTGCTGGTTGGCGCGTTCGAACTGCGCGCGTACCAGCTTGCGGCACTGCTCCTTCACCGCGTCGTACTGGGACGCATCGGCGATGTAGCGGCCGGGGCCGAAGATCGGCTTGAACGCGGGATGCAGATCGGAATTGACGAAGGCGAGCCAGCGATTGGCCTCGGCGCGCTGGCGCGCGCTGCCGTCGCCGGCGAGGTGGGCATTCGGCCAGGTGTCGGCGATGTAGCCGAGGATCGCCGCGTTCTGGGTCAGCAGGAAATCGCCGTCGCGCAGCGCCGGCACCGCGCCGGCCGGGTTGATCGCCAGGTACTCGGGGGACTGGCGCTGCTCGCGCGTCACCACTTCGACTTCGAACGGGCCGCCGGCCCATTCCAGGACGATATGGTCCGCGGTGGAGCACGCGCCGGGCGAGGAGTAGAGCTTCATGCGGGCCTCCGGCCTAAGGAAAGACCGGCACTATCGCGTGCCGGCCGTGCCTGCTCAACCCGCGCGGCGCAACGATGCGTCGCGATGCCGTAAGCGCGGTCCGGTCAGGACTTGCGCGGCTTGAGCGACTGCACCTTATAGAAGGTGTGGTCGCCGATCGTCGCGACCTGGTAGGCGTTGCGCCAGGACGGGCTGGCGACGGCGAGCGCAGCGAAATGGCTGGCGCCGGGAACGATTTCCTTGCGCTCGCCGGCCGGCAGGGCCCAGTTGTTCTCGGCTTCCAGCGCAACCGTGACGGCACGGGCCCAGGCTTCGGTGTTGCCGAGGCGGGTCGACGGCGAGACCAGGGTCGGCGCGAACTGCTTGTTCGCGGTCACCACGTCGCACACGGTGCTGCCCCACAGGCCGCTGTCGCGGCGGCGCAGGGCGACCTCGGCGACCGCCTGCTGGCCCCGGACCGACTGGTCGCGGGCTTCCAGGTACACGGTGGTGCTGAGGCACAGGGAATCGGCGGATTGCGGCGGCAGCACGGAGGCCAACCACAGGATCCAGGCGAGTTTCATGACGTACTCCTTGCTCCGTTGGCCGGGCCGCACTTCGGCGTCGTCTCCCTGCGCTGAATGCGGTGGGAGGCGGTGCCTGGGAGCGAAATCCGGTATGGCGTTCTAGGGAGGGCGGCGCGCTCTCTGGCGTGCTTTGCCCGGGCATCGGGACCACGCGAAGGGCGTGGGCGCTGCGACGGTGCCGCCGGGGGCGGCTGAAAAGTTGGCGCAAGGTAGCGGCGGGTTTCCGAACCCCGGCTGAATCGGTGACCCCGGTCACGGATTGCCGGGAGGCCCGGAAGGGTGGTAGGCGGTTCGCCCCGGCAGGCGCTGCAGCTTCAGCGGAACGCGAAGGCGTCCAGCGCGAGCGTTCCCAGTTCGTGCGACCGGTGCAGCACCTCGACGGCCGGGTCTTCGCCGGCGGCACCCATGGCCACGAACAGTGGCATCAGGTGCTCCGTGGTCGGATGGGCGTGGCGGGCATTCGGCGCCCGTTCGTGCCAGGCGAGCAGCGCCGGCCAGTCACGCGCGGCCAGTTTCCCGTGCATCCAGGCGGAGAACTCCCCCGCCCACGGCGCGAGCGGTGCGTCCGGATGCTGCCAGTCCAGGTCGCCCAGGTTGTGCACGAAGCCACCCGAACCGATCACCAGGACACCCTCGTCGCGCAGCCCGGCCAGGGCCCGGCCCACGCCCAGGTGCCAGGTGGCATCGGCCAGCGGGTTGACCGAGAGCGGCACGACGGGAATGTCGGCTCCGGGGTACATCCGCCGCAGCGGCACCCACACGCCGTGGTCGAGGCCGTGCCCGGGCCGGACCTTGCCCGGCAGGCCCGCCTGGGCGAGGCGCGCAGCGAGGTCTTCGGCCAGTTCGGGCGACCCGGCGGCCGGATAGGCGATTTCGTAGAGCGGGGCCGGAAACCCGCCGAAGTCGTGGACGGTATGCGGCTGCGCGTGGCCGCCCGCCATCGGCCGGTCGGCCAGGAAGTGCGCCGATGCGACCACGATCGCGCGCGGGCGGGGCAGGGCCGCGCCCAGCCCGTCGAGGAAACGCCCGGCGGGCGAATCCGCGATCGCCAGCAGTGGTGAGCCATGGGAGAGGAAGAGCGTGGGCAGTCGCGTCGGCGTGTTCATGGCGTCAGCGTGATCCCGCGGGTCGACGCTACGCAAGTTGCGAACCGGGATGGTGCTTTCCGACCGCGCGGCAGCTACGCGTGGGTGGTGCCGCACGCTGCATCGCGGACCCTTGGCATCCGTATTGCGATTGGCGATTTGCCGCTTTTTTAACATGGCCTTCACCGCGCCGACCCTAGCCTGCGCCGTGGTGGCGTTGCCGTTCAGCAAGCCGTCGAATTCGCCGTAGTGACTCCACTTTCTCGAGGAGAAGAAAAGATGAACAAGAAACTCCTTTGTGCCGCATTGGTGTCTGGTCTGAGCATCGCGCAGGTGGCACAGGCACAGGATTTCGATGATCGCTGGTACCTGACGGGTTCCGCCGGCTTCAACATGCAGGACAACGATCGCGGTACGCGCAACGCCCCGTTCGCGGGTCTGGGCATCGGCAAGTTCATCAGCGACAACTGGTCGCTGGATGGCGAGCTGAACTACCAGAATCCGAAGAACGACGCCAACCAGGACCTCAACTGGGGCCAGTACGGCATCTCGCTGGACCTGCGTCGCCACTTCATCGCCGAAGGCCGCAACTGGAACCCGTACGTGCTGATGGGGTTGGGTTACCAGCGCACTGAAGAAGAGTTCGACGCGTTCCCGAGCGTGGATTCGCCGGGCGAGCGCGAGGACGGCAACCTCGCCGCGAAGGTCGGCGCGGGCGTGCAGGGCGATATGGGCAGCTACGGCATCCGCGCCGAGCTCGCTTACCGTGCCGATTTCGACGACCAGAGCGTGAGCGCTCCCGACGAAGACTGGTTCGGCGACGTGCTGGCTTCGGTCGGCGTGATCATTCCGTTGGGCGCGGCACCGGCCGCGGCTCCGCCCCCGGCGCCGGTCGCCCCGAGCTGCACCGACGGCGACGACGACGGCGACGGCGTGAACAACTGCGACGACAAGTGCCCGGGTTCGCAGGCCGGCCAGACGATCGGTCCGGACGGTTGCCCGGTGCCGGTGTCGATCGACCTGAAGGGCGTGAACTTCGACTTCGACAAGTCGACCCTGCGTCCGGACGCGGTGCAGATCCTTGGCGAGGCCGTCGAGATCTTCAAGCGCTATCCGGAGCTGAAGGCCGAAGTGGCCGGTCACACCGACCAGTGCGGTAAGGACGCGTACAACCAGGCCCTGTCGGAGCGCCGCGCACGCGCCGTGTACGACTACCTGACCAGCAACGGCATCGACGGTGCACGCCTGGCCGGTCCGAACGGCTACGGCGAAAGCCGTCCGCTGGAAGACCTGGGCCAGACCTCGCCGGGCTGCAAGAGCGAGAAGAACCGCCGCACCGAGCTGAACGTCCAGAACTGAGCTCGACGCCAGCTCCGCAGCACCCGAAGCCCGGCCCTGTGCCGGGCTTCACTTTTCGGAGTAGTCTTCAAAAAGCTGAATGGCCGGTTACAGCGTGAAGTTTTCGTACTACGTTAAGCGATGTTAACAATCCTGCCGGTGGGTGTATGATCCCGGGGCCAGAGAACGTGAATGGGGATCACGCTTGCTGGACCGATCCCGGTCACAGTTTCAGTGCTGTGAGTTGTGAGATTTCCCGACATTTCTAAGGAGTCAGAAATATGAAGATCCGCTTGTTGAGCACGGCGCTGCTCGCTGGCCTGGCCTTTGCGCAGACGGCCAACGCGCAGGATTTCGACGACCGTTGGTACCTGACGGGTTCCACCGGCTTCAACCTCCAGGACAACGATCGCGGCACGCGTAACGCCCCGTTCGTGGGCCTGGGCGTCGGCAAGTTCATCAGCGACAACTGGTCGCTGGATGGCGAGCTGAACTACCAGAACCCGCACAACGACGCCAACCAGAACCTCAACTGGAGCCAGTACGGCGTCTCGCTGGACCTGCGTCGCCACTTCATCGCTGAAGGCCGCAACTGGAACCCGTACGTGCTGATGGGCCTCGGCTTCCAGCGCAGCGAAGAAGAGTACGACGCGTTCCCGAGCGTGGACTCCCCGGGTCGTCGTGAAGACGGCAACCTCGCCGCGAAGTTCGGCGCAGGCGTGCAGGGCGACATGGGCAACTACGGCGTCCGTGCCGAACTCGCCTACCGTGCCGACTTCGACGACCAGAGCATCAACGCACCCGACGAAGACACGTTCGGCGACGTGCTGGCTTCGATCGGCGTGATCGTTCCGCTGGGTGCCGCCGCTGCGGCTCCGGTCGTGGCTCCGCCGCCGGTCGCCCCGAGCTGCACCGACGGCGATGACGACGGCGACGGCGTGAACAACTGCGACGACAAGTGCCCGGGTTCGCAGGCCGGCCAGACGATCGGTCCGGACGGTTGCCCGGTGCCGGTGTCGATCGACCTGAAGGGCGTGAACTTCGACTTCGACAAGTCGACCCTGCGTCCGGACGCGGTGCAGATCCTTGGCGAGGCCGTCGAGATCTTCAAGCGCTATCCGGAGCTGAAGGCCGAAGTGGCCGGTCATACCGACCAGTGCGGTAAGGACGCGTACAACCAGGCCCTGTCGGAGCGCCGCGCGCGCGCCGTGTACGACTACCTGACCAGCAACGGCATCGACGGTGCACGCCTGGCCGGTCCGAACGGCTACGGCGAAAGCCGTCCGCTGGAAGACCTGGGCCAGACCTCGCCGGGCTGCAAGAGCGAGAAGAACCGCCGCACCGAGCTGAACGTCCAGAACTAAGTTCGACGTCAGTTCCGCAACACCCGAAGCCCGGCCTCGTGCCGGGCTTCGTCTTTCCAGCATCGCAATTCATCGCTGTCGTCGCGCGCTGCGCGCACCGGACGCGCACATTGCGCCGCGCGCTTACGCGCTACACTCCCCGCGATCGAAGTTCGCGGAGACCGGCATGCAACGCATCATCACTGGCTTGATCCTGCTGGGCATCGCGGGTGCCGCGGCTGCGCAGTCCTCCAATCAGTGTGCGTCGGCGTCCATGGGCTCCGGGTTGCCGGTCCAACCCACGCTGGTGGCACCCTTGACCCCCGAATTCGCCGCGCCCGCGCATCAGTTGGGCGCGCCTACCGGCGTGCTGGCCCAGGCGTTCGATGAAACCCTGGCCGTCGACAACGTCCTGCTGCGGCAGCGCCTGGCGAGCTGCCTGGCGGTCGCCAAGGCCCCCGCGGCGACGGCACCGGCATTGCCTGCCACGCCCGGATCGGCCGCCTACCAACCGAAGACGCAGTTCGACAACACGCCCTGGCGTTTCGACATGAGCCAGAACGGCAAGCGCATGACCGCCGAAGAATTCGATGCCTGGATGAAGGCGCGTGGCGTGCGCGTCGCCAAGGGCGCGCCGGCTGCGGCGACCGCGCCGCCGGTTGAAGCGCCGAAGCCGCCGAAGAAGAAGTAACCAAGCCGCGCGGGATGAAAGTGCGTGCGCCGCGCCACGGCCTGGCCCGTGTGCTGTCCAAGCGTGGGGTGTGTTCGCGTACCGAAGCGGTGCGCTGGATCGTCGCGGGTCGGGTCAGCGTGGACGGACGCGTGGTGCGCGACCCCGAGTTTCCGATCGCCGGCGACGGGCAGCAACGGATCGCGGTCGACGGCGGTGACCTCGAAGAAGCCAGGCGCGTCTACCTGATGCTCAACAAGCCGCGCGGGCTGGTGACCACGGCGAGCGACGAGCGCGGCCGCGACACGGTCTATCGCTGCTTCGAAGGCGGGCTGCTCGACGGCCGCCCCTTGCCCTGGCTCGCACCGGTCGGTCGTCTCGACCAGGCCAGCGAAGGCCTGCTGCTGTTCTGCAATGATCCGGCCTGGGCGGCGCGCATCACCGATCCCGAATCGGGCCCCGACAAGACCTACCACGTGCAGATCGATGTCATTCCTGATGCCGCGCTCTTGGCGGCGATCGAGCAGGGCGCCACGCACGAGGGCGAACACCTGCGCGCCAAGGCGGCACGCCTGCTGCGCACCGGCACGCGCAATGCCTGGGTCGAGATCGTGCTCGACGAAGGCCGCAACCGGCAGATCCGCCGCCTGCTGGCCGCCTTCGACATCGGCGTGCTGCGGCTGGTGCGCGTGGCGATCGGCGGGATCGTGCTCGGCGAGCTGCCCAAAGGGCAGTGGCGCGCGCTCAGCGCGGCCGAAGTGGCGAGCCTGGCATTGCCCTGAAATAGGGGCGGGCAGGCAAATGTGCGCCCGGCCACGCAACGACGGCAGCGGCCCAAGGGTGCCACCGCCGCCTTCGCGAAATGTGCGAATTCGCACCCTTTTTTCCGCGTTTCCGTGGTTTCTTATGCGCCACGCCCGATGGACGGGAATTAGGGGAACCACATGCGCAAGATCCTGGTGGCACTGCCGTGCCTGCTTTTCAGCGGAGCCCTCCTGGCCAAGGAAGCCCCCGCCCTCGACGCGCGCCACAGCGCCGACAGCGTGCTGATGGCCGCGGCGCTCGACGCCAGCCATGGCAAGAATGATGCGGTCATCCGCATGGACGGCACGCTCGAAGCGGCCAATACCAAGAAGAAGCCGACCAAGGCGGCCCCCAAGCCCGCCGCTGCTCCGGCCGCACTGGCCCCCGACAGCAAGCGCTTCAACATGACCCAGGACGGCAAGAAGATGACTGCCGACGACTTCGATGCCTGGATGAAGAAGAACGGTTATCGCGTCGCCACCGGCGCACCGGCCAAGTCGCAGGCAGAAGAGCCGAAGAAAGGCACCAAGTAACCTTTCTCCAAGCGAACGCCTCGCGCCGGCAGTGGGAGCCGGGCGGGGCGTTTTTCTTTTTGCGCGCGGCGGTCGCGACGGACGCGCCGCGGTCTGGGCTCAGCCCTTGATCACGCCGAGCTCGCGGCCGATCTTGGTGAATGCCGCGATTGCGCGGTCCAGGTGCTCGCGCGTATGCGACGCGGAAATCTGCGTGCGGATGCGCGCTTGGCCCTGCGGCACGACCGGGAAGAAGAAGCCGATCGCGTAGATGCCTTCCTCCAGCAGCCGCGCGGCGAACTTCTGCGCCAGCGGCGCGTCGTACAGCATCACCGGCGAGATCGGGTGCACGCCCGGCTTCACGTCGAAACCGGTCGCGGTCATCTGTTCGCGGAAGTAGGCGGTGTTCGCGGCCAGCTGCTCGCGCAGGTCACCGGCAGCGGCGAGCATCTCGAAGGCCTTGATGCCGGCGGCCACCACGTGCGGCGGCAGCGAGTTGGAGAACAGGTACGGACGCGAGCGCTGGCGCAGCAGTTCGATCACTTCGCGCTTCGCAGTGGTGAAACCGCCCAGCGCACCGCCCATGGCCTTGCCCAGCGTGCCGGTGAAGATGTCGATCTTGTCCATCACGCCCTTCACTTCGGCGGAGCCGCGACCGGTCTTGCCGAGGAAGCCGGTGGCGTGGCATTCGTCGATGTGCACCAGCGCGCCGTACTTCCTCGCGAGCGCGGTGATCTCGTCGAGCGGGGCGATGAAGCCGTCCATCGAGAACACGCCGTCGGACGTGATCATGATCGTGCGCGCGCCGTCGGCCTTGGCCTGCTGCAGCTGCTTCTCCAGGTCGGCCATGTCGCAGTTGGCGTAGCGGTAACGCTTTGCCTTGCACAGGCGCACGCCGTCGATGATCGAGGCGTGGTTGAGCGCGTCGGAGATGATCGCGTCCTTCTCATCCAGCAGCGGCTCGAACAGGCCGCCGTTGGCGTCGAAGCACGCCGCGTACAGGATGGTGTCTTCGGTGCCGAAGAAACCGGCGATGGTCTTCTCGAGCTGCTTGTGCAGGTCCTGCGTGCCGCAGATGAAGCGCACCGAGGCCATGCCGAAGCCGTGCGTGTCGAGCGCATCCTTCGCGGCCGCGATCACGTCGGGATGGTCGGCGAGACCGAGGTAGTTGTTGGCGCAGAAGTTCAGCACCGTGCGGCCATCGGCGAGGGTGATCTCGGCCGACTGCGGCGAAGTGATGATGCGCTCGGACTTGAACAGGCCGGCGGCGCGGATTTCGTCGAGGGTTTCGGCGTAGCGTTGGGTGAGCGACATGGTTTGCCCTTGATGTCATTCCGAACGCAGTGGGGAACCTGCCGTTCGTCGGTGAAAGTGGAAAGCAGGTCCCTCGCTAGGCGCGGGATGACATGGCGTGCCGCGATGCCGGTTGAAGCAGATCCCTCGCGGTGCTCGGGATGACATCGCCGGTGGCGATATCAGTTCCAGCTCAGCACGACCTTGCCGGCCTTGCCCGATTCCATCAGCTCGAAGCCTTCCTGGAATTCATCGATCGGCAGCTGGTGGGTCAGCACCTTGCCGAGCGGGAAGCCGCCCATCACCAGCTGCGTCATCTTGTACCAGGTCTCGTACATGCGCCGGCCGTAGATGCCCTGGATGGTGAGGCCCTTGAAGATGATCTTGTCCCAGTCGGCGCCGGCGCCCTTGGGCATGATGCCGAGCATCGCGATCTTGCCGCCGTGGTACATGCAGTCGAGCATGTCGTTGAAGGCGCGCGGGTTGCCGCTCATTTCAAGGCCGACGTCGAAGCCCTCCATGTGCAGGTCCTTCATCACGTCCTTCAGCGACGTGTTGGCAACGTTGACCACGCGCGTCGCGCCCATGTCGGCGGCGAGCTTGAGGCGGTAGTCGTTGACGTCAGTGACGACGACATTGCGCGCGCCGATGTGCTTGCAGATGCCCGCGGCGATGATGCCGATCGGGCCGGCGCCGGTGATCAGCACGTCCTCGCCGACCACGTCGAATTCCAGCGCGCAGTGCGCGGCGTTGCCGTAGGGGTCGAAGAAGGCGGCGAGCTCCGACGGAATCTGGTCCGGGATCGGCCACAGGTTCGACGCTGGCATCACGATGTATTCGGCGAAGGCGCCGTTGCGGTTCACGCCGATACCGACGGTGTTCGGGCACAGGTGCTGGCGGCCGGCGCGGCAGTTGCGGCAGTGGCCGCAGACGATGTGGCCTTCGGCCGACACGCGCTGGCCGACCTTGTAGCCGGTGACGCCGGGGCCCATGTCGACCACGCGGCCGACGAATTCATGGCCGATCACCAGGCCCGGCTTGATCGTGCGCTGGCTCCACTCGTCCCACAGGTAGATGTGCAGGTCGGTGCCGCAGATCGCGGTCTTTTCCAGCTTGATCAGCACTTCGTTCGGGCCCGGCGTGGGCACCGGCACCTGTTCCATCCAGATGCCCTTGGTGGCTTCGCGCTTGACCAGCGCCTTCATCGTTTGCGACATGGGGATTGCCCTGCAGGGGAGCCGCTAGAGGGGCGGCGTGAGGGCCGAAATTATACGCCCGGCCCGCGCCGCGACCGGCTGCGCGGTTTGCCTGCCCGGGCGATTTGCCGCGACCCGGCGGCTTCGCCTATCGTCGCGGGCCGCCCGTAACGCACCTTGCCCCTCGATGCCGACCATTCGCCGCCGTCTGTTGGCCGTTTCCCTTGCGCTGCCGCTCGTGTTCAAAGCGACGGCGCGTGCCGACGAAGGCATGTGGATGCCGTCGCAGCTGCCCGACATCGCCCGGCAGATGAAGGCCGCCGGCTTCAAGGGCGATCCGCGCGACCTGGCCGAGCTGGCCAGGCCGCCGATGAATGCGATCGTCAAGGTCGGTGGCGCCAGCGGCGCGTTCGTCTCCAACGAAGGGCTGGTGCTGACCAACCACCACGTCGCGTTCGGCGTCGTCCAGTACAACAGCGGTAAGCAGTCTGACGGCAGCGAGCGCGACCTGATCAGGGACGGCTACATCGCCGCCGATCGCGGCGCCGAGCTGCCCGCCAATCCCGACTACCGCGTGCTGGTGACCACCGGCTTCGATCGCGTCACCGACCGCATCCTCGCCGAAGCGAAAGGCCAGCAGGGCCGCGCCTATTTCGATGCCGTCGACAGGGCGACCAAGGCCGTGGTCGCCGAATGCGAGCGCGAACCCGGCACGCGCTGCAGCGTCGCCAACATGTACTACGGCACCGACTTCTACCGGGTACGCCAGCTGGAACTGCGCGACGTGCGCCTGGTCTACGCGCCGCCGAACGACATCGGCAACTACGGCGGCGAAGTCGACAACTTCGTGTGGCCGCGCCACACCGGCGACTTCACCCTGCTGCGCGCCTACGTCGGCAAGGACGGCAAGCCGGCCGACTATTCGCCCGACAACGTGGCGTACGTGCCGCCGGCGCACCTGCAGGTGTCGACCGCGAACCTCAAGGAAGGCGACTACGCGATGCTCGCCGGTTATCCCGGCACCACCTTCCGCCATCGCATGGCCTCGGAATTCGCCAACCAGGTCGAATGGCAGCTGCCGTCGCGCGTGGCCCTGTACCAGCGCATGGTCGATGTCATCGAAGCCACGGCGGCGAAGGATGAAGCCGTGCGCGTCAGTTACGCCAACCAGGTGCGCAGCCTGAAGAACAGCCTGAAGCGCGCGCAGGGCGAGCTCGATGGCCTGCGCCGCAGCAACGCGGTGGTCGTGCGTCGCGACGACGAGACCGCGATGTATGCCTGGCTCGACCAGCAGTCCGATGTCGTCGCGACCAAGGCCGACATCGCCGCGGCCCAGGCCGTGCTCGACAAGGGCGTGGCGATGCGCGGGCGCGACCAGTTGCTGGGCGTGATCGTGAGCCAGACCCAGCTGCTGCGCTCGGCGGTGTCGCTGCAGCGACTCGCGTTCGAGCGCGCCAAGCCCGATGCCGAGCGCGAGGGCGGCTACCAGCAGCGCGACGAAGCGCTGGTCAGCGGCCAGCTCAGGCAGGTGCAGCGCCGCTATGCGATGGACGTGGAGAAGGCGCTGCTGGCCGAACTCGTCGGCCAGTACCAGGCCTTGCCGGCGGCGCAGCACGTGCCCGAGTTCGACGCGGTGTTCGGCAGCACGCCGGCGCAGTTGAAGGCGAAGCTCGATGCGCTGTATTCGGGCACGAAGCTCGGCGCGGAGAACGAACGCCTCGCCGCGATGCAGGCCGACCGCGCGGCCTTGTCGAATTCGAAGGACACGCTGTTGCAGGCCGCGGCCACGCTGCTGCCGGCGCTTCTGCGCCTGGAGGACGAGAGCAAGGCCAGCAATGGTGAACTGCTGCGCCTGCGTCCGGCCTACATGCGCGCGCTGATCGGCTACCGCAAGTCGCAGGGGCGCGCGGTGTATCCGGATGCGAACTCGACCCTGCGCGTGAGCTACGGCCGCGTCAGCGCGATGGATCCGCGCGACGGCGTGCGCTACCGCCCGCTGACCACGGTGCAGGGCATCGTCGAGAAGCACACCGGCAGCGAACCGTTCAACGCGCCGCAACCGCTGCTTGCGGCGATCGCCAAGGGCGACTTCGGCACCACCGCCGAGCCCAGTCTTAAGACCCAGACCGTCGACTTCCTCACCAACCTCGACACCACCGGTGGCAACTCCGGCTCGGCGGTGATGGACGCGCACGGCAAGCTGATCGGCCTGAATTTCGACAGCAACTGGGAAGCGGTGAGCGCGAGCTGGATGTTCGATCCGCGTTACAAGCGCGCCATCCACGTCGACATGCGCTACCTGCGGTGGCTGCTGGCCAAGGTGTACCCGGCGCCGCACCTGTTGCGGGAAATGCAGCTGCCGGCGGAATGAGTCGGTGAGTTCTGAAAGAAGACGAGCCGTGTCCGACACGGCGACGCAATGCAACGGGCGATGCCCAAGTGACCTGAAGGGGTGTAAGTGATGCGTCTCAATCTGTTGGCGGGTGCGGTAAGCATGGGTGTGGTCGCACTCGCGGCGTTCGGTAGCGTGCAGGCAGGCGAGGGTATGTGGGTGCCGCAGCAGTTGCCGGAAATCGCCGGGCCGCTGAAGAAGGCCGGCCTGAAGCTCGATCCGAAGCAGCTGGCCGATCTCACCGGCGATCCGATGGGTGCAGTGGTGTCGCTGGGCGGTTGCACCGCCAGCTTCGTGTCGCCGCAAGGCCTGGTGGTCACCAACCACCACTGCGCCTACGGCGCGATCCAGCTCAACTCGACGCCGGAAAACAACCTGATCAAGGACGGCTTCATCGCCGCCAACCCGGCCGGTGAAGTCTCGGCCGGTCCGAACGCGCGCATCTACGCGCTCGATTCGATCCGCGACGTCACCGCCGAAGCCAAGGCCGCGATCGCCAACGCGCCGACGCCGCTCGCGCGCACGCTCGCGCTCGACACCCTGGAGAAGCAGCTGATCGCCGATTGCGAAGCCGGTGGTGGTTACCGTTGCCGCCTCTACAGCTTCCTGGGTGGCAACACCTATCGCCTGTTCAAGAACATCGAGATCAAGGACGTGCGCCTGGTCTACGCGCCGCCCGGCGCGATCGGCAACTACGGTGGCGAAGTCGACAACTGGATGTGGCCGCGCCACACCGGCGACTTTTCCTTCTACCGCGCCTACGTCGGCAAGGACGGCAAGCCGGCCGCGTTCGCCGCCGACAACGTGCCGTACCAGCCCAAGCATTGGCTGAAGCTGGCGGACCAGCCGCTGGGTGCCGGCGACTTCGTGATGGTGGCCGGTTACCCGGGCCGCACGTCGCGCTACACGCTGGCCAGCGAATTCGACGACACCGCGGGCTGGACCTATCCGGTGGTCGGCGGCCACTACAAGCAGCTGGTCGCGATGGTGCTCGCCGCTGGCGAGAAGAATCCCGACATCGCCGTGAAGTACGCCAGCACCGTGCGCAGCTGGCAGAACGCGATGAAGAACTACGACGGCCAGCTCGCCGGCTTCAAGCGCATCGATGCCGCCAAGCAGAAGCACGACGAGGAAACGGCACTGCTCGGCTGGCTGCGCAAGCAGGGCCAGTCGGGGCAGGCCGCACTCACGGCGCACGACACCTTGATCGCATTGGGCGACACCGCGCGCGCCACGCGCGAGCGCGACCTGGTGTTCCGCCAGCTCAACGGCCAGGGCGTCGTCGGCAGCGCGGTCGACCTGTACCGCCTCGCGATCGAAAAGGCGAAGCCGGATGCCGAACGCGAGCAGGGCTACCAGCAGCGCGACATGCCGTCGTTCGAAGGCGGCCTCAAGCAGATGGAGCGTCGCTACCACCCGGAGATGGATCGCGAACTGCAGGCGTACTGGCTGCACGAGTACATCAAGCTGCCGGCGACGCAGCACGTCGCGGCCGTCGACACGTGGTTGGGCGGCAATGACGAAGCCGCCGTGCAGCGCGCGCTGGCGACGCTGGGCAAGAGCAGGCTCGGCAGCCTCGACGAGCGCATGAAGTGGTACGGCGCCGATCGCGCCGCGTTCGAGGCCAGCGACGATCCGGCCATCCGTTACGCGATCGCGGTGATGCCGACCCTGCTCAAGCTGGAGCAGGATGCGAAGACCCGCGCCGGCGAAGCGCTGGTCGCGCGCCCGGTGTTCCTGCAGGCGCTGGCCAACTACAAGCAGAGCCAGGGCGAGTTCGTCTATCCCGATGCCAATTCCTCGCTGCGCATCACCTTCGGCAACGTGATGGGTTACACCAAGAGCGACGGCAGCAAGCAGGCCGAATTCACCACGCTGGAACAGGTGGCCGCCAAGGCGACCGGCACCGAGCCGTTCGACGCGCCCAAGGCGCAGCTCGATGCGATCGCCGGCAAGCGCTACGGCGGCCTGCAGGACCAGCGCCTGGGCACGGTGCCGGTGAACTTCCTCTCCGACCTCGACATCACCGGCGGCAATTCCGGTTCGCCGGTGCTGGATGCGCACGGCAAGCTGGTCGGCCTGGCGTTCGACGGCAACTGGGAATCGGTGAGCAGCAACTGGGTGTTCGACCCGGTGATGACCCGCATGATCGCGGTCGATGCGCGCTACATGCGCTGGATCATGCAGGAAGCCTACGGCGCGCCGCAGCTGCTGTCCGAACTCGGCGTCGGCGGCAGCGTGAAGGCGACGCGTACGGCGAAGTAAGCGCGCGCTTCGCTGCAATGGAACGGGCCGGCATTTGCCGGCCCGTTTTTGTTTGTAGGGGTGCGTAGTCCGGGTAAGCGCAGCGACCCGGGGCAATTCGCGCCCCCGGATGTGACCTGCGGCCTTATCCGGGCTACGGGTTCAATCCAGCGCGTAATCGAAGGTGTAGGAATGCGCGCCGCCTTCGGCGATGTCGATTCGCAGGTTGCCGCGCAGTCCCGCGAGTTCATCCGTGCCGGTGTCGGGGACCACGCTCACCACCAGCGAAGCCTCACCGCGATCCAGCGTGCCGCTGTGCTGGAGCATGAAACTGCCGCGGCGGCCCTGCAGCGTGCCGGTCACGTGTTCGACCGCGACGTAGCCGGCCGAGCCCGAGGCCGGATTGCCGGCGCTGAGCATCTCCACCACGCTGGTCGCGTCCAGGTCGCCATGGAAGCGCTTCTCGAAGCGGATGCGGCCGAAGCTGGCCTCGCCGCCGGCATCGACGCTCTCCATGGCCGTGCGTTTCACGTCGAACGGGCCTTTGGCCTGCTGGCTCATGGGTTCGGGGATCCTTATGCGAAGGAAGCGGCATCGTACGCGTCCTCTGTATGCGCTTTCATGGGCTCGTTTCATAAGCAACCATTGCGAATCCGCGCCCGGCCTCTGCTAGGCTGTGCCCGTCGCGGATTCCCATGCCAGCCGGCCCCGTCTCCCGACCCGTGAGTAACACCGCGTCCACGCCTCGTGCGACGCACGCGTCCCGCAATGGTTCCATCGTTGCCCGACGCCGCAGGTTCCACACGTTGTGCCGGCTCGCAGGCTTTCCGCGCTCCCACCTCACTAGGAGCTTGCGATGAAAGTACTGGCCTGCGATGGCATCCACGAAGACGGTCTGGCCCTGTTCCGCGACGCGGGCTGGGACGTGCTGGTGGCCGCCGACCCCATTAAAGACCCCCAGGTCCTCGCCCTGGCCCTCGCCGATGTCGACGCCGTGCTGGTGCGCTCGGCCACCAAGGTGCCGGCCGAGGCGCTCGCCAATGCGCCCAACCTCAAGGTGATCGGCCGCGCCGGCGCCGGCGTGGACACCATCGACGTCGATGCCGCCACCGCCAAGGGCATCGCGGTGATGAACGCGCCCGATGGCAACACGCTCGCGGCGGCCGAACACGCGATCTCGCTGCTGTTCGCGCTGGCGCGGCACATTCCGCGCGCCGACGCCGGCATGAAGGCGGGCGAGTGGCCCAAGGCCGGCCTCACCGGCTTCGAGCTGGAAGGCAAGAAGCTCGGCGTGATCGGCCTGGGTCGCATCGGCGGCACCGTCGCGCGCAAGGCGCAGGGCATCGGCATGGAAGTCGCCGCGCACGATCCGTTCCTGCCGGCCTCGGTGGCGGGCAAGGGCAGCGTGCCGCTGAAGACGCTGGACGAACTGCTGGCCTGGGCCGACATCGTCACCCTGCACATCCCGCGCACCAAGGAAACCACCAACCTGCTCTCGGAAGAGCGCATGCGCGCGATGAAGAAGGGCGCGTACATCATCAACGCCGCGCGCGGTGGCCTGGTCGATGAAACCGCGCTGCTGCGCCTGCTCGACGAAGGCCAGATTGCCGGCGCCGCGCTCGACACCTTCGCCACCGAGCCGCTGCAGGGCGATTCGCCGCTGCGCAAGCACCCCAAGCTGATCCTCACCCCGCACCTGGGCGCCTCGACCAGCGAAGCGCAGCAGGCCGTGAGCACGATCCTCGCGCGCCAGATCATCGATTTCGCCGCCACCGGCGCGGTCGCCGGTTGCGTCAACCTGCCGCCGCTCACCGCCGAGGCCGCGCGTGAAGTCGGGCCGTGGATGCCGCTGATGACCTCGCTGGGCAAGCTCGCCTCGCGCCTGGTCGACGCGCCGACCAAGCTCACCGTCACCTACGCCGGCCGCACCGACGCGCTCGACACGCGCCCGCTCACGCGCCTGCTGGTCGCCGCGCTGCTCGGCACGCATTCCGGTCGCGTCACCCCGGTGAACGCGCTGCAGGAAGCCGCCGGGCGCGGCCTGGTCGTGGCCGAAACCGTGGGCGGCGACGGCGACGGTTTCGACCGCCTGCTGCGCATCCGCGTCGAAGGCGGCAAGAAGCCGCGCGAGATCGAGGCGACGCTGCATCGCGGCCCGCGCGTCGTGCGCCTCGATGGCGTCGAAATCGAGTTCGACCCGCAGGCGCACGTGCTGCTGCTGCGCAACGAGGACCGCCCCGGCATGATCGGCACGGTGGGTTCGCTGCTCGGCGCGGCGGGCATCAACATCGTCAACTTCGCCCTCGGCGCGGCCGGTGACGGCCAGGCGCGCGCGGCGATCACCGTCGACCAGCCGCTGGGCGAGAAGCAGCTCGATACGCTGCGCGCCACGCCCGGCGTGCTCTCGCTGCAGCAGGTGTAAGCATGAAAATCCTGCTCGCACGCCACGGCGAAACCCCGTGGAACGCCGAAGGCCGCTACCAGGGCCAGGAGGACATCGCGCTCTCGCCGATCGGCGAGGTGCAGGCGCGCGCGCTGGGCGAACGTCTGGCCGAAGTGCGCATCGATCGCGCCGTCGCTTCGCCACTGGTGCGCGCCGCGCGCACCGCGCAGTTCGCCCTCGGCGAAGAGCGCGCGGCGATGCTCACACTCGACGATGGCCTCAAGGAAATCGCGCACGGCACGTGGGAAGGCCTGCTTGCCGAGGAGATCCGCCAACGCGATCCCGACCTGATGCATGCATGGCGCCACGCCCCGCACGAAGTGCTGATGCCGCAGGGCGAATCGTTGCAGCACGTGCTCGATCGCGCCTGGCCCGCGTTCGCGCGCGCCTGCGACGGACTGGGGGTGCACCAGACGCTGCTGGTCGTCGCGCACGACGCGGTCAACCGCGTGCTGTTGTGCCGCATCCTCGGCGTGCCGCTCGCGAAGCTGTGGTCGTTCCGGCAGGCGCCGACGACGTTGAATCTTTTGGAGGGACCGGACGTCGATCACCTCGAGGTGGTGCGGCTCAACGATTGCAGCCATCACACGGCGTTGTTCGGGGAGGCGGTGCATCGGGCGTTGTGAACCCAAAGCCCCCTCATCCGCCCTTCGGGCACCTTCTCCCCGCGAGCGGGGAGAAGGACAATGCGCCCATGCCGAAAACGCTTCCCGAATGGCTCGACTACATCGAGCGCCAACACCCCAAGTCCATCGACATGGGCCTGGAGCGCGTGCGCGCAGTCGCCGCGCGCCTGGGCCTGAAGAAGCCGGCAAAGAAGGTCATCACCGTCGGCGGTACCAACGGCAAGGGTTCGACCGTCGCCTTCATCGAGGCGATCGCGCGTGCCGCGGGCTGGAAGGTCGGCGCCTACACCTCGCCGCACCTGCTCGCCTACAACGAGCGCGTGCGCATCGACGGCCTCGATGCCGATGACGCCGCGCTCGTCGCCGCATTCGCCGCGATCGAAGCCGCGCGCGGCGACACCCCGCTGACCTACTTCGAATACGGCACGCTCGCCGCGCTGTGGCTGTTCGCGCACAGCAAGCTCGACCTGGCGATCCTCGAAGTCGGCCTCGGCGGCCGCCTCGACGCCACCAACCTGGTCGATCCTGACGTCGCGGTGATCACCACCGTCGACCTCGACCACCAGGACTACCTCGGTGACGACATCGAGGCGATCGGTTTCGAGAAGGCCGGCATCGCCCGCGCCTGGAAGCCGCTGGTGCTGGGCGATGACGATCCGCCGGCCAGCGTGCTGCGCCACGCCTATGCCATCGGCGCCAACACGCTGCGCGCCGGTTGCGATTTCTTCTTCGACACCGCGGACGGCCCGGGCAACCGCTTCAGCCCCACCGATGCGACCCCGCCCGCGGCCGGTCACTGGACCTGGCGCGAGACCCGCCGCGCCTTGCAGGACCTGCCCCTGCCGCGGCTGGCCGCGCCGGCGCAGCTGCGCAATGCCGCCACCGCGATCGCCGCGCTGCGTGCGCTGGGCAAGGCGCTGCCGACAACCGCGGTGGCCGCAGGCGTGGCGCAGGCGCACATGCGCGGGCGCCTGCAGCGCTTCATGCGCAAGGACGTCGAAGTCGTCGTCGACGTCGGCCACAACCCGCAGGCGGCGCGCGAGCTGGCGCGCTGGCTGGCGACGGCGCCCACCACCGGGCGCACGCATGCGGTCTTCGCCGCGCTCGGCGACAAGGACGTGCGCGGCGTGGTCGAGGCACTGGCCGGGCGGATCGATGCCTGGCACCTGGCGGGCCTGGCCGAGCATGGACCGCGCGGTGTCGACGTCGACGCCTTCGCCGCGCGGCTCGCCGGCACCGCCGCGGGCGATGGTGCGCGCCATGCCACGGTGGAACGGGCGATCCATGCGGCGCTCGAGCAGGCCGCCGCGGGCGACCGGGTCCTGGTGTTCGGCTCGTTCCACACGGCCGCGGATGCGTTGGCAGGGCTCGAAGGCGCGCGCAGCTGACGCTCCGGCTTCGCGCGATCGTTCCGTACGCCAGCGAATGAATCCGGCTTCAGGCTGAGCGTATGCGCGGCAGTCTATAATTCCCGCGCATTCCCCCGAGGCCCCCGATTCGATGGAACCCGCCCTGAAGCAGCGAGTGGTTGGTGCAGTTGTGTTGGTGGCATTGGCGGTGATCTTCCTGCCCATGCTGATCAAGGGCCCGGCGCCCGAAAGCGGCGTCTCCGATGTCCCCCTCGACCTCCCCGCGGCCCCGCAGGGCGACGGCAGCCTGCAGACCCGTGAATTGCCCCTGGTCGCGCCCGGTGCGGCGCCCACCAGCGGCGTGGTGGGCATGGATGCGAGCCAGCCCGAGGCCACGGCCGCGGATGGTGCGTCCACCGGCATGCAGCCGGCGGCGACCGCGGGCGGTGATTACGCGGTGACCTTCGGCCGCTACGCCACCGCCGCGGACGCGGACAAGGTCGTCGCCGCACTGCGCAACGCGCAGCTGCCCGGTTACCAGGAAGCGGTGAGCGACAAGGGTCGCGCCCTCTACGGCGTGCGCATCGGCCCGTTTGCCACGCAGGCCGATGCCGAATCCGCGCGCCTGCGCGCCGCGCAGGTGCGCGACGACGTCGGCGCCAAGGTGATCGCGCTGAATGCGGATGCGGCCAGCCCGGCCACCGCCGCGCCGTCGCCTGCGCCGGCCCAACCGGCCGCCTCGCAACCCATCGCCGCCGCCAGCGCGCCGGTATCCAGGCCCGAGCCGCTCGCCGAAACCCGTCCGGCCGCGCCCAAGCCCACCGCGCCGACCCCGGCCAAGCCCGTGGCGCCGAAGCCGGCTGCCCCGGCACCGGTCGCGACGACTGCAAAGCCCGTCGCGCCCGCGGCCGCCGGCACCGGCTTCGCCGTGCAGCTGGGCGCGTTCTCCAGTGCGGAGGAAGCGACCAAGCTGCGCGACCGCGCACGCGCCGCCGGCCTGCGCGCCTTCGTCGAATCCGTGCGCACCGACAAGGGCGTGCTGAGCCGGGTGCGCGTCGGGCCGGTGCTGACGCGCGCCGAAGCCGACCAGCTCAAGGCCCAGGTGGCCGCGAAGCTGGGCATCGGCGACGCGATCGTGAAGCCGCACCCGTAACGCGATTCGCGCCGGGCGTGGCAGGCAAGGGATGTAGGAGCAACAAGCCATGACGGCGTTGGACTGGATCTTGCTGCTGGTCGTCGGCGTGTCGGGCCTGCTCGGCCTGCTGCGCGGGATGATCGGCGTGGTGGTGTCGCTGGTGGCTTGGTTGCTGGCGGGACTGGCCGCATATCTGTTCGGCGGCGACGTGGGCCAGGGCCTGGTCACCGATGGCCAGCTGGGCTGGGGCGAATACCTGGGCGGTTAT
This sequence comes from Lysobacter terrestris, assembly GCF_014489475.1. Classification (GTDB taxonomy): domain Bacteria; phylum Pseudomonadota; class Gammaproteobacteria; order Xanthomonadales; family Xanthomonadaceae; genus Agrilutibacter; species Agrilutibacter terrestris. Next base: position 2,311,250 of record NZ_CP060820.1, read on the forward strand.
GCGCTCAGTTTCGCCGTCGTCTGGATCGCGGTGGCGCTGGTCGGGCTGCTCGTGCGCCGGCTCGCGCACGAGGCCGGGCTGTCGGGCGTGGATCGCCTGTTCGGCTTCGGCCTGGGCGTGGTGCGCGGCCTGTTCTTCGCCTGCGTGCTGCTGTTGCTGCTGGGCCTGACCAGCATCCCCGGCAAGCGCGCGTGGCAGGAATCCGCCGGCGTCGCGCTGCTGTCGCCGGTGGCGCACTGGATGCGCGGCGCGCTGCCGCCGTGGATGGCGCAGCGGGTGGACCTGGAAGGCCGCGGTGGCTCGCTGCAGGCGCAGGTGCAGACGCAGGCGCAACAACTCAAGCGGGTGCTGCCGGAAGGCTTGCCCGCGGCAATTCCGGACGTGCTGTCCGACGGCAGGCTGTCCGCTGGTGCGCTGCCGGACGCACTGCCCCAAATCCTGCCGCCGGCAGCGTCGCGCAAGACGCCGCCGGCGGATCCAACACTGGTTACCCCGGATCCACCCGCGAATGGCCCGCAGCCGGACGCGAAGCGGGTCCACTGACAACAAAGGTTCATCGCTATGTGCGGCATTCTCGGAATCGTCGGCAACACGGATGTCGCCGCCCAGCTCTACGACGGCCTGACGGTGCTGCAGCACCGCGGCCAGGATGCGGCCGGTATTGCTACTGCCGACGGCGGCAAGCTGCGCGTGCACAAGGGCAACGGCCTGGCCAGCGACGTGTTCGACGAGGACGCGATGCAGCTGCTGCAGGGCCGCTTCGGCATCGCCCATTGCCGCTATCCCACCGCGGGCTCGGAAGGTTCGGACGAGGCGCAACCGTTCTACGTGAATTCGCCGTACGGCATCGCGCTGGCGCACAACGGCAACCTGATCAACACCGACAAGCTGCGCCGCGAGGTGTTCGAGCAGGACCTGCGCAACGTCAACACCGAGTCCGACTCGGAAGTGCTGCTCAACGTGTTCGCGCACGAGCTGAGCCTGCAGAAGGCGCTGACGCCGGACGCCGTGTTCAAGGCGATCGAAGGCGTGAACCGCCGTTGCATCGGCGGCTACGCGGTGGTGATCTCGGTGCTGGGCCTGGGCCTGGTCGCGTTCCGCGATCCGCACGGCATCCGCCCGCTGGTGTTGGGCAAGCGCGCCGGCAAGAACGGCGCCACCGACGAATACGCCGTCGCCTCCGAATCCGTCGCCCTCGACCTGCTCGGTTTCGAGCGCGTGCGCGACGTCGGACCGGGCGAATGCATCGTGGTCACCGCGCGCGGCGAACTGTTCAGTCAGCAGACCGCGCCGGCACAGGTGCACACCCCGTGCATCTTCGAATACGTGTACTTCGCGCGCCCCGACTCGATGATGGACAACATCTCGGTGCACAAGGCGCGCATGCGCATGGGCCAGAAGCTCGGCGAGAAGATCCTGCGCCTGATGCCCGACCACGACATCGACACGGTGATCCCGATCCCGGACACCTCGCGCGATGCGGCGCTGGAAATCGCCAACGTGCTGGGCGTGAAGTACCGCGAAGGCTTCATCAAGAACCGCTACGTCGGCCGCACCTTCATCATGCCGGGGCAGGGCCAGCGCGCGAAGTCGGTGCGCCGCAAGCTCAATCCGATCCCGCTGGAATTCCGCAACCGCGTGGTGCTGCTGGTCGACGACTCGATCGTGCGCGGCACCACCTCGCAGCAGATCGTGCAGATGGCGCGCGACGCCGGCGCGCGCAAGGTCTACCTCGCCTCGGCGGCGCCGCCGGTGCGCTTCCCCAACGTCTACGGCATCGACATGCCGTCGGCCGAGGAGCTGGTCGCGCACGATCGCAGCGAGGAAGAAGTGCAGAAGCTGCTCGGTTGCGACTGGCTGATCTACCAGGACCTGGCCGATCTCGAGGAAGCCGTGTCCGGACCGAAGCAGCGCATGGAGCACTTCGACTCGTCCTGCTTCAACGGCGAGTACGTCACCGGCATCGAGGAAGGCTACTTCGACCGCATCAAGCAGCTGCGTTCGGACGAGGCCAAGAAGACCCGGCGCGCGTCGTAGGGCTTTGCGCGGGATTCGCAATATTGTCGTCATCCCGGCGAATGCCGGGATCCAGCCTTTGACGTTGCTTCGCCAATCAACGACACGGGCTGGGCTGAAACCCGAGAGCTGGATCCCGGCATTCGCCGGGATGACGATCAAAGACGATGAGTAAGTCGCTTTTCGAAGTCGCGCGATCCTGTCTCGACGCCGCGTCGCCCGAGGACAAGGTCGCGCGCAGTTTCGCTGCGGCGGAAGCCTTCCGTTGCGGCCAATTGCCGATACGCGGCGACGCCCCGGCACCGGAACCCATCCGCATGCCCGGCCGCCCCGCACGGCCGCAGCTGGTGCACCCGCGCGAACTGCCGCGCCGCGGCTTCGGTTCGAAGGAAGGCCTGGCGGCCTTCATCCATGCCGTCGCGCACATCGAGTTCAACGCGATCGACCTGGCGTGGGACGCCGCGTACCGCTTCCGCGGCCTGCCCGAGGCGTTCTACGCCGACTGGGTCGGCGTCGCCGTTGATGAAGCGCGCCACTTCGCGATGCTGCGCGAACGCCTGCAGCAGCTCGGATACGACTACGGCGACTTCGACGCGCACAACGGCCTGTGGGAGATGGCCGAGAAGACCGCGCACGATGGCCTCGCGCGCATGGCGCTGGTGCCGCGCGTGCTCGAGGCGCGCGGGCTGGACGTCACCCCGGGCATGATCGTGAAGCTGCGCTCGCTCGGCGATGCCGCGACCGCCGACATCCTCGAGGTGATCCTGCGCGAGGAGGTCGCGCATGTCGCGGCCGGTTCGCGCTGGTACCGCTGGTATTGCGAACGCGCCGGCATCGAGCCGCGCGCGCGCTTCCGCGAACTGCTGCGCGAATACGCCGGCGGGGTGCTGCACGGCCCGTTCAATACCGCGGCGCGGCTGGAAGCCGGTTTCGACGCCGACGAACTGCACAGCCTGCAGGCCGAAGCCGCCGCGGCCGCAGGCGTCACCGCCCGCTAACAGTCCCGCCGCCAGCATGCGGCCGTCCCGATGGAGCCGTATCCATGCGCCTTTCTCATTCGACCATCCTGCTGGCCGCCGTCCTGCTTCTGTGCGCCTGCCCGCGCAATACATCGACGCCCGCCGGCGACGCCCCAGCTAAGGAGGCTTCCGGCATGAGTGGTGACACGACGGCTCCGGCCAGCGCGCCGGAAACCCCGCAGGGCAAGCGCGCCGCGGGCCAGGAACACGCACCGGTGCTGGCCTTCCGCGGCTTCGGCACCGAGCCGTTCTGGAGCGCGCGCGTGGATGGCGACACGCTGGTGTTCTCCACGCCGGAGAACCAGGCAGGCACGACCATGCATGGCCGCCGCGTGCCGTCGCTCACCGGTTTCGTCTTCATCGGCAAGGACGGCGAGCGCGACTTCCACCTGGGCCTGACCCCGGGTGCATGCAGCGACGGCATGTCGGACAACCGCTACGACTACGTGGCGACCTTCATCCTCGGCGACACGACCTACAAGGGCTGCGGCGAAGCAGCGAAGTAGGGCGGGCTCGCCTGCCGACGACGGTCACCGCGCGAGCAAGCGCTTGCCGTCGGATGAGATGCAAAGCGGTGGGCTTGAGCCCACCCTACAGTGACGACAACCGAGCGTCGTCCTTCGATACACGCAGCACCGACCCCTGGTCGTACCAATCGCCCAGCACGATGCGCTGATGCGGCTTTCCGTCGATGTCCAGCTCGTGGATCGCCGGTCGATGCGTGTGTCCGTGGATCACCCGGCCGATGCCGAACTGCGCCAGCGTCGCGGCCACGGTCGGCGCGGACACGTCGGTGATGGTTTCCATCGTGCCCTTGTCCTGCAGCCCCGCCTGGTGCGCCTTGCTTGCCGCGCGCGCCTGCTGGGCGAACGCGAGGCGTGCGGCCAGCGGCTGCGACAGGAACTGCTGCTGCCACGCCGGATTGCGAACCTGCGCGCGGAACTGCTGGTAGGCGACATCGTCCGTGCACAGCGTGTCGCCGTGCATGACCAGGGTCGGCTCGCCGTACAGCAGGACCACGGCGGGGTCGGGCAGGATCGCCATCCCGGCGCGGCGCGCGTAGGCATCGCCGAGCAGGAAATCGCGGTTGCCGCGGATGAAGCGCACCGGCACGCCGGCGCCCGCCACCGCCTTCAGCTCGCGCGCGACGAAGGCGCCGGTTTCCGAGGGGTCGTCGTCGCCGACCCAGGCCTCGAACAGGTCGCCGAGGATGTACAGCGCATCGGCGCCACGCGCCTCTTCACGCAGGAAACGGCCGAACAGCTCGGTGACCTGCGGGCGCTCGGCATCGAGGTGCAGGTCGGAAATGAAGAGGGTGGTCATGCGGGCATTGTAGGACTGCGTTTTTCCGTTCTGATCCTGACACCATTGTTCACCACCGTCGGCCGCGCGCGCGGCTTCAGCCCTGGCATAACGGAAGCCTGTTCGCGGGCGGGTCGGCGATGAAGAGGGTGGTCATGGGCGCATTTTAGGCGACGCCGGGCCGGGGCCGTCCGCCTCCGCTAAAATTGCCGCTTCCGCCGCCGTACCCGAGCACCACGATGACCCGCACCCGCTTCGCCCCCAGCCCCACCGGTTACCTGCACATCGGTGGCGCGCGCACCGCGCTGTACTGCTGGCTGGAGGCGCGCCGCCACGGCGGCCAGTTCGTCCTGCGCATCGAGGACACCGACCAGGAGCGCAGCACGCAGGCGGCGATCGACGCGATCCTCGACGCGATGCAGTGGCTGGGCCTGGACTACGACGAAGGCCCGATCTACCAGACCCACCGCCTGGCGCGTTACAAGGAGGTCGCCGAACAGCTGGTCGCATCCGGCCACGCGTACTACGCCTACGAGACCAAGGAAGAACTCGAAGCCATGCGCGAAGCCGCGATGGCTGCGAACGAGAAGCCGCGCTACAACGGCGCGTACCGCGAGCAGGACGCTGGCTTCCGCGACGATCCCAACCGCGTCATCCGCTTCAAGAACCCGCTCCACGGCGTCGTGGCGTGGGAGGACAAGGTCAAGGGCCGCATCGAGATCAGCAACACCGAACTCGACGACCTGGTGATCTTCCGTTCCGACGGCTACCCGACCTACAACTTCGCCGTCGTGGTCGACGACATCGACATGCAGATCAGCGACGTGGTGCGCGGCGACGACCACGTCAACAACACCCCGCGCCAGATCAACATCTACCGCGCGCTCGGCAAGCCGGTGCCGCATTTCGCGCACCTGCCGATGATCCTCGACGAGCACGGCGCCAAGCTGTCCAAGCGCACCGGCGCCGCCGACGTGATGCAGTACCGCGAGATGGGCTACCTGCCGCATGCGTTGCTGAATTACCTGGTGCGCCTGGGCTGGTCGCACGGCGACCAGGAGATCTTCTCGATCGCGCAGATGACCTCGCTGTTCGACCTCAAGGACGTGAACGCGAAGGCCTCGCGCCTGGATCCGGCCAAGCTCGGCTGGCTCAACCAGCAGTACCTCAAGAGCGACGCGCCCGACGACGTGGCGAAGCACCTCGAGTGGCACCTGCTGAACAACGGCTACGACCTGGCCAAGGGCCCGAAGGCCGCCGACATCGTCGTCGCCCTGCGCGACCGCGTGCAGACGCTGAAGGACATGGCCGAACGCGCCGCGGTGTGGTTCCAGCCGCTCACGCAGTACGACGATGCCGCCGTCGCCAAGTACCTCACTGCCGCCGCGCAGGCGCCGCTGGCCGATGCGCGCGAGCGCCTGGCCAGGCTCGCGTCGTGGACGGCGGAATCGGTCGCCGCCGCGCTGCACGAGACCGCCGAAGCGCTCGGCATCGGCATGGGCAAGGTCGCCCAGCCGCTGCGCGTGGCCATCACCGGCACCCAGGTCAGCCCGGACATCTCGCACACCGTGTACCTGGCCGGGCAGGGCGAAGCCGTGGCGCGCATCGACGCGGCCCTTGCAAAGCTGCCCGTCGGGGCCTAAATCAGGGTCATGGGCCACAGCCACGCCTGCACCGACCCGCAACACCACGTCCACGACGGCGATGCCTTCGTGCGCGAGGTCGAGCGCGCGTGCGAGGCGCGGGGCCTGCGCCTGACCCCGATCCGCGCCAACGCGCTGCGGCTGATCGCCGATGCCGGCCGGCCGATCAAGGCCTACGACCTGCTCGACCAGATGAAGGCCACGCACGACGCCGCGGCACCGCCGACGGTCTATCGCGCGCTCGACTTCCTGCTCGAGCACGGTTTCATCCACAAGCTGGCGTCGATCAATGCGTACGTCGGTTGCCACCATCCCGGAGCGGCGCAGCACGCGGTGCCGTTCCTGATCTGCGATGGTTGCCAGTCGGCGACGGAACTGGAAGACGCGGCGATCGTCGATTCCCTTGATGCCCGTGCACGCGCACTGGGTTTCGTGCCGCAGGCGCAGACGCTGGAAGTGCATGGGCTGTGCGCGGACTGCGCGCGGAACGCTCCCGCGGATTGAATTAAGCCGCAGTGAGTGCCTTAGCGTTGTAGCCGGGTTTCATGCCGTCGCCGGTTGCACCGCCGTCCGCGCTTCGCGGATCGGCAGGTTCGCCACGGCGGCCAGCAGCGCCAGCACCAGGTCGGCGTACCACATCCAGGTGTAGCCGCCGAAGCGCTCGACCACGAGGCCGCCGACCCACGCGCCGAGGAAGCCGCCGATCTGGTGCGACAGCAGCGTCAGCCCGAACAGCGTGCCCAGGTAGCGCGGGCCGAACAGCTTGCCGACCAGCCCGGCCGTCGGCGGCACGGTGGCGAGCCAGGTCACGCCCAGGCCGGCCGCGAACAGGAAGAACGTCAGCGGCGTCGGCGGCGAAACCATGTACACCGCGATCAGCACGGCGCGGCTCGCGTACATCAGCGCGAGCAGGTACTTCATGCGATAGCGCTGGCCGAGCCAGCCGATGCCGAGGCTGCCGCCGATGTTGAACAGCCCGATCAGCGCGAGGCTGATCGCGGACACGCGCGGCGAGAGCCCGCACAGCGCGATTTCCGTCGGCAGGTGGGTGACGAGGAAGGCGATGTGCACGCCGCAGGTGAAGAAGCCGAGGTGCAGCATCCAGTAGCTGCGATCGCGCAGGGCGATGCGCAGCTGCTCGCGCAGGGTCATCCCCGCGGGCGCCGCGGCGGCGGTCGTCGCATGGGTAGCGGCGGCGCGACGGCGCAACGGCCAGGCCAGCGGCAGCGTCGACAACGCAGCGATCGCCAGCGCCCACATCGCCGCCGCCCAGCCGAACGCGCTGATCACGGCCTGCGTGAACGGCGCGAACAGGAACTGCCCGAGCGAGCCGCCCGCATTGATCACGCCGCCGGTCATCGAGCGCTTCGCCGCCGGCACCTGCTGCGCGGTCGCGCCGATCAGGACCGAGAAGCTGCCGGCACCGGCGCCGGCAGCGGTGAGCACGCCGAGCGTCAGCATCAGGCCCCATTCCGAATCGAAGAACGGCACCAGCGCGGTACCCGCCACCAGCAGCAGCCCGCCGAGCACGAGCACGCGGCCCGGGCCCTTCTGGTCGGCCACCGCGCCGAACACCGGCTGCACCGCACCCCACACGAACTGCCCGATCGCCAGCGCGAAGCTGATCTGCGCGATGCCCAGCCCGGTGGCCTTGCCGATCGGGCTGACGAACAGCCCCATCGACTGGCGGATGCCCATGGTCACCATCAGCATCGCGGTGGCGGCGAGCACCAGCGGCCAGTAGTGCGTGGAAGGCGGCGCTGCGGTCGTGCGGGTCGTGCTCATGCGGAGGGCCTGTCTTCGAGTTGCTGCATGGCGTGGTCGAGGTGGTGGTGCAGGGCGCCGACGCCGGCGGATCCCAGCAGCGCCTCGACGGCGTCCTGCGCCTGGCGCCACAGCGGCGCCGCAGTATCGAGCGCGGCGTGGCCGGCAGCGGTGACGCTGATGCAACGCTGGCGTCCGTCGCTGGCAACGGCCACGAATTCGATCCACCCCGCCGCGGCGAGCGGCTTGAGGTCGCGGCTCAACGTGGTGCGGTCCATGCCGAGCTCCCGCGCCAGCGCGCCGATCGGGCGCGGCCCGCGCGAGGCGCGACGCAGGATCGAGTACTGGTTGACGTTGAGGCCGGCCGGGGCGAGTTCGCGGTCGTAGCGCTGGGTCACCAGGCGCGACAGCTTGCGCAGGCGGAAGCAGGTGCAGAGCCCGGGTGGCGGGGCAGGCGGGTGCGTGGACATAAGGTGCATATACACCTATTTACCCGGTCGGGCGAGCTGAACAGCCGCGCCGGGCATGACGAGTCGCCTATTGACCGCGCGCCATGAGTGTTATGTTATTACATCGCGTCGCGTTCACCCTTCCTACAGAGCCCTCGATCCCATGCGGAAATCCCTGCTTGCCCTGTGCGTGCTCAGCGCGCTCGCCGCGCCGCCGGCGTTCGCCGATCCGGCCACCGATCGCCGCATCGAGGCGCTGGAGGCGCAGGTCAAGGCCCTGCAGGCCGAACTGCAGGCGATGAAGTCCCCGTCTTCCGCGGCGACGCCGACGACCCCGCCGGCCAGCAGCGAGCAGGCCGAAATCGATGCGCTCGCGGCGACGCCCGAACAGGCGCCCGAAGCGACGTCGACCGCAACCACCGATGCGACCGCGGCCGTCGCCGCATCCGCCGGCACGACCAGCGCCAGCGGCGCCAACGGCAACGCCTTCAACCCGGCGATCAGCATCATCCTCAACGGCAGCTACTCGCATCACTCGCTCGATCCCGACAACTACATGCGCGCCGGCTTTCCGCTGGTGGGCGAGGGCGGTCCCAGCGCGAACGGCTTCTCGCTCGGCGAGAGCGAGGTGTCCTTCGCCGCGAACATCGACGACAAGTTCTACGGCCAGCTGACCGTGGCGATGGAAAGCGAGGACGGCGAAGACCATCTCGGCGTCGAAGAGGCCTACATCGACACCACCGCGTTGCCGGCCGGCTTCAACCTGCGCCTGGGCCGCTTCTTCTCCAACATCGGCTACCTCAACAGCCACCACGCGCACACCGACAGCTTCTTCGACCGGCCACTGGCCTACCAGGCCTTCCTCGGCGGCCAGTACGGCGACGACGGCGTGCAGTTGCGCTGGGTCGCGCCGACCAGCCTGCTGTTCGAAGTCGGTGGCGAGGTGCTGCGCGGCCAGAACTATCCCAGCGGCGGCGCACAGGACGGTGGCCTCGGCACGCGCACGCTGTTCGCGCATGTCGGCGGCGACCTGGGGGTCGAGAACGAATGGCTCGCCGGCGTGTCCATGCTCAAGACCAGGACCGAAGGCGGCGAGGATGGCTTCAACGGCGACGCCAAGGTCTACGTCGCCGATGCGACCTGGAAGTGGGCCCCGCAGGGCAACTTCAAGGACGGCGGCATCACCCTGCGCACCGAGTATTTCCGCGACGACCACAACGGCCTCTTCATCGACCCGGAAGACGACACGCTCACCTCGGCGTGGGATAGCGCCCGCCGTGGCGGTTACGTCGAAGCGGTGTACCGCCTCAACCGCCTGTGGGACGTCGGCTACCGCTACGACAAGCTGTGGGCGGACGACAGCGGGCCCTACGCCAGCGATTTCGACCCGTCCCGGCACAGCGCCGAACTCACCTGGCGCAACAGCGAATTCAGCCTGTTCCGCCTGCAGCTGAGCCACGACAAGCCCAACGCGGACGACAACGACACCGCCGTCACCCTGCAGTACCAGACCAGCCTCGGCGCGCACGGCGCGCACAAGTTCTAACTTCAAGGGAACGCATCGATGAAAGCTCTTGCCATCCCCGCATTGCTGCTGGCCGCGCTGGCTTCCACGCCGGCGCAGGCCAAGCTCCGGGTCTTCGCCTGTGAACCCGAGTGGGGTTCGCTGGTGCAGGAACTGGCCGGCGACAAGGTCGACGTCGACGTCGGCACCTCCGCCCTGCAGGACGTGCACCAGATCGAAGCCAAGCCGAGCCTGATCGCCAAGGTGCGCGGCGCCGACCTGCTGGTGTGCACCGGCGCCGAACTCGAAGTGGGCTGGTTGCCGCAGCTGATCCGCCAGTCGGGCAATTCGAAAGTCGCCTCGGGCCCCGGCAATTTCATGGCCGCCGCGCAGGTGAAGACGCTGGAGAAGCCCACCGCGCTCGACCGCGCCTATGGCGACGTGCACCCGGACGGCAATCCGCACGTGCAGATGGATCCGCGCCGCGTGCTCGTCATCGCCAAGGCGCTCGATGCGCGGCTGGTCCAGCTCGATCCGGCCAACGCCGCGACCTACCAGCAGCGCCTGGACAGTTTCAGCAAGCGCTGGCTGGCGGCGATGTCGAAGTGGAAGGCGCAGGCGGCACCGCTCAAGGGCCGCAATGTCGTCGTCCACCACATCAGCTGGGTCTATCTGTGGGACTGGCTGGGCATCAACCAGATCGGCGCGCTCGAACCCAAGCCCGGCGTGCCGCCGACCAGCGCGCACCTGGCGGGCCTGATCGCCACCACCAAGAACGGCCACACGCTGGCGATCGTGCGTGCGGCCTACCAGGACGGCAAGCCGTCGGACTGGTTGTCGGGCCGCACCGGCGTGCCGGCGGTGGCGCTGCCGTTCTCCGTCGGCGGCGACGCGCAGTCGAAGGACCTGTTCGGCCTGTTCGATTCCACCATCAACAAGTTGCTGGATGCATCCCGCGCAGGAGCCGCCAAGTGACGCTCAACTGGGAAGGCCTCGACCTCAGCATCCTCGGTCCGGCGTGCGTCGCCGGGCTCGTGGTGCTGTCCACCCACGTGCCGCTGGGCAAGCAGGTGCTCTCGCGCGGCATCATCTTCATCGACCTGGCGATCGCGCAGATCGCCGGGCTCGGCGTGATCCTCGCCCAGTACCTGGGGATCGACGAGCATGGCCTGGGCGTGCAGGTTGCCGCCGCGGCGGCAGCACTGGCCGGTGCCGGTCTGTTGTCGTGGACGGACCGGCGCTGGCCGGAATACCAGGAGCCGCTGATCGGCACCCTGTTCGCGCTGGCGGCCACCGGTGGCCTGTTGCTGCTGGCCGACAATCCGCAGGGCGGCGAGCACCTGAAGGACCTGCTGGTGGGACAGATCCTCTGGGTCAGCTATGCGCAGCTGATTCCGGCGGCGGTGCTGTCGGCCGCGCTGCTGGTCTTCATGTGGCTGCGTGGCGGCAAGCTCGCCGGGTTGCTGTTCTACGCGCTGTTCGCCCTGGCGATCACCGCCTCGGTGCAGCTGGTGGGCGTGTACCTGGTCTTCGCCAGCCTGATCGTGCCGGCCCTGGCGACCGCCGGCATGCGCGGGCGCGGGCGCCTTGCGGCGGCCTATGCCATCGGCGCGGCCGGTTACATCCTCGGCCTGGGCCTGTCGGCCGTCCTCGACCTGCCCAGCGGCGCCATGATCGTGTGGACCCTGGCCGGCTGCGCGCTGCTTGCCCAGGCCATCCCCGCCGTACGCCGTTCGCACCCTGCCCATGAAACGGAGCAGGCCGTTTTCGACGCTGCGTCGTGACGGGGGAATCGGATGCAACTGTTACAATGTAACGAGATGAGCGATTTTCCCCGCCAACCCCGCCGTGCGACCCGGTTCCACCTCGACCGGCTGGGTGCGATCGGCTCGCTGCTGTGCGCGCTCCACTGCGCGTTGCTGCCGCTGGTGATCGCGGTGCTGCCGTCGCTGGGCGTGGCGGCCTGGCTGGGGGACAACTTCGAACGCGGCTTCGTCCTGTTCGCCACCCTGCTGGGCCTGTTCAGCGTGATCTGGGGCTACCGCCGGCACGGCGCGGTGCGGGCACTGGGCCTGCTGTTGCCGGGCCTGGCCGTGCTCTGGACCGGGACGCTGTACGACCCACTGCACCACGCCCTGGTGCCGCACGCCATCGCGATGACCTTCGGCGGCACCCTGGTGGGCCTGGCGCACCTGGCCAACCTGCGGCTCAACCACGGGCATATCCACGACGGCACCGACCGATGCTGCGCATCGGCCGATCCCAAAGATTTTGCTTAGCAAAATCTTTGGGCCCCGCTGTTCGCTTCCAATCCCCGCCCCTTCGGGGCGCCCCCTTGCTAAGGGGGTGCTTCTTCATGCTGTGCATGAAGAACCCAAGGTTTGCTGCGCAAACCTCGGGCCCGGCTATGTGCTCCCGATCCCCGCGGCTTCGCCGCGCCCCCTTACCAAGGGGGCTTTCCTCCAGCGAGTTCCCAGGGCGTCTGAGGGTGGGGCTCGGGTCGAGGGGGCGTGCTAGACTTCGCGGCCTCGCGCGCGTCGCGATTTCTCGACATCCCCGCACCCGGTGCGGATTTTTGACAGCTTCAGGAGTACGAACATGGGTAAGGGCGACCGCAAGACTGCCAAGGGCAAGCGTTACAACTCCAGCTACGGCAATGCCCGTAGCGCCAAGGCCGTGACCAAGGCTGCCGGCACCGCTGCCGCGCCGGTTGCGAAGAAGGCCGCGGCCAAGACCGTTTCCAAGGCTCCGGCGAAGAAGGCCGTGGCCAAGAAGACCGCCGCCTGAGGCGAGCTTCACGGAACAGAAAAAGCCCCGCATCGCGGGGCTTTTTTATTGCGCGCGATCTGGTGCCCGCGCGTGTTTTTCCGATTCACCGCGCCGCCGCGCGCTCGACCTCGCCCCACACCCGCAGCAGGTTGCCACCGAGGATCTTGCGGATGTCGCCCTCGCCGTAGCCGCGCTGCTGCAGTCCGGCGACGAGCGCCGGGTAATCGGCGACCGTGCGCAGCTCCGCGGCGAGCGCGCCGTTGACGCCGTCGAAGTCCGAGCCGATGCCGACGTGGTCGATACCGGCCAGCTGCACCACACGATCGATGTTGTCGAGCACCGCCGCGATCGAGGTCGGCTGCAACGGCGGGAATTGCGGTTCGCTGCCGGCCACGGGCTTGCCGGCGGCCTGCGCCGCGAGCTTCGCCAGGCGGTAGGCCTCGCGCTCGCGCAGGAACGCCGAATAGGTTTCGGCCGCCTGCGCATCGATGAAGATGCTGCCGAACGGCACCTGCACCACGCCGCCCTTCGCCGCGATCGCCTTGACGCTCGCGTCGCTGAGGTTGCGCTGGAAGCCGGGGGTGAAATGCCGCAACGCGGAGTGGCTGGCGATCACCGGCACGCGGCTCAGCTCGACCGCCTGCTGGATCGCGTCTTCGGACAGGTGCGAGACGTCGACCATGATCCCGAGGCGGTTCATTTCCGCCACCACGTCGCGGCCGAACGGGCTCAGTCCGTGCCAGCGCGGCGCGGTGTCGGTGGCCGAATCGCTGATGCGGTTGTTGCGGCCGTGGGCGAGGGTGATGTAACGCACGCCGCGCGCGTGGAAGACCGCGAGCTGCGCCAGGTCGTTGCCGATGGGCGCGCCGTTCTCCATTCCCAGCGCGAGCAGCACCTTGCCGCCGCGTTGCAGTCGCTTGAAGTCCCGCGGCGACCGCAGCAGCGCGAACTTGTCGGGGTGGCGTTGCACCAGCGCCTCGACGGCGTCGATCTGCACCTGTGCGGCCTGCGATGCCGTGCCGGCCTCGTCCTGGTCGGCGGAGGTGTAGATCGACATGAAGGCGACATCCAGCCCGCCGTCGCGCGCCTTCGGGTAATCGAATTCGCGCGTCGGCGTGGCGATGCCGAGGTCGTGCCACTGGGAAACCAGTTCCGAGGGTGCATCGATGTGGGTGTCGACGATGGTGGCGTCGCGCGCGAGCCTGCGCGCGGCGTCGGGTGCCTGCGCGTGCGCGGTGGCGAGGGCTAGCGACAGGGCAACCAGCAGTGCGGCGGCGGGCAGTCTCATGCGTTCTCCTTGAACCATCATCGTGGGCGTGCCGCCGGCCGCCGGCTCAGAGCCTGCGGCCTCCGGCGTAGATGCCGTGCGCCAGTTGCCCGCCGAGCCAGTAGCACAGCTCGGCCGGATGGCCGACGTTCCAGTGCACGAAGTCGGCGCGCATGCCCACGCGCAGCACGCCGCGGTCGTGCAGGCCGAGGGCGCGGGACGCATGTTGCGTCGCGCCGCGCAGCGCTTCTTCCGGGGTGAGGCGGAAATGCGTGCAGGCCAGCTGCATCGCCTGGCGCAGCGACAACAGCGGCGAGGTGCCGGGGTTGCAGTCGGTGGCCACCGCCATCGCCACGCCGTTGTCGCGGAAGGCCTGCAGCGGCGGCAGCTTGGTTTCGCGCAGCACGTGGAAGGCGCCCGGGAGCAGCACCGCGACCGTGCCGTGTGCGGCCATCGTGCGCACGCTGTCGAGCGAGGTGTATTCGACGTGGTCGGCGGACAGGCCGTCGAATTCGGCCGCCAGCGCCGCGCCGCCGAGGTCGCTGAGCTGGTCCGCGTGCAGCTTCACTGGCAGGCCGAGCGCGCGTGCCGCATCGAAGACGCGGCGCGTCTGCGCGGGACTGAAACCGATGCCTTCGCAGAACGCATCGACCGCATCGACCAAGCCTTCGGCGTGCAGGCGCGGCAGCCACTCGCACACGGCGGTGATGTAGTCTTCGGCGCGGTCCTTGAACTCGGGCGGCAGCGCGTGCGCGCCGAGGTAGGTGGTGCGCACGGTGATGCCGAGCGCCTCGCCGACCTGCCGCGCGACGCGCAGCATCTTGCGTTCGTTGGCGAAGTCCAGGCCGTAGCCGGATTTGATCTCGAGCGTGGTCGCGCCATCGGCGAGCAGGGCGCGCGCGCGCGGCAGCGATTGCCGCAGCAGCTCGGCTTCGTCCGCCTCGCGCGTGGCGCGCACCGTGGACACGATGCCGCCACCGGCGCGGGCGATCGCTTCGTAGCTGGCGCCCTGCAGGCGCATCTCGAACTCGCGGGCGCGCTCGCCTGCGAACACCAGGTGGGTGTGGCAGTCGACCAGGCCGGGCGTGATCCAGCCATCGGCTTCGATCACTTCGCGTGCCAGCGCGTCGGGGGCGCCCGGCAGCTGACTGCGCGGGCCGACGAAGGTCAGCACGCCGTCGCGCCAGCCCAGCGCGGCGTCGGCGATCTCGCCATAGCCGTTGGCGCCATCCAGCGTGGCGAGGTGGGCGCCGAGGATCAGACCGTCGAAGATCGGGCCGTCGAAGGGGACATTGCTCATGCCCGGGATTCTACGGGCGCGCGCCCGCAAACGTCCCCCGGTACGGCGGCCGCGGGCGTGATCGGCGAGAATGGCGACATGAAGACCTTCGACGCCGCCATGCTGTGGACCCCGGCCGGTTGGCAGGCCGACGCCGGATTCGATATCGACGCCCGCGGTCGCATCGCGACCCGCCGCGTTGCCGAGCCCAGCGCCAGCGATGGCTGGGTGGTGCCCGGCATCGCCAACCTGCATTCGCACGCGTTCCAGCGCGCGATGGCCGGCATGGCCGAACGCCAGACCAATCCCAGCGATTCGTTCTGGACTTGGCGCGAGACCATGTACCGCTTCGCCGCGCGCTTCGATCCCGACTCGCTGCACGCCGTCGCTTCGCAGCTCTACGTCGAGATGCTGGAAGCCGGCTACACCAGCGTGTGCGAATTCCATTACCTGCACCACGCGCCCGACGGTCGTCCCTATGCCGACGCCGCGGCGATGTCGCGCGCGCTGGTCGCCGCGGCGCACGACACCGGCATCCGCCTGACGTTGCTGCCGGTGCTGTACATGACCGGCGGTTTCGACGGTCGCGCATTGGGCGAACGCCAGCAGCGTTTCGGCCACGACGTCGAGACCTACCTGCGCCTGCTCGATACCTTGCGCGCGGAAGAAGGCGAGATGCTGCGCGTGGGCTGCGCCCTGCACAGCCTGCGCGCGGTGCCCGCGGATGCGATGCGCGCGGTGCTGGGCGCCTTGCTGCAGGACAGCCGTATCCACATCCACATCGCCGAACAACTGGGCGAAGTGCAGGATTGCCTGGCCCTGCGCGACGCGCGTCCGGTGGAATGGCTGCTCGACAACGCGGACGTCGATTCGCGCTGGACGCTGGTGCATGCCACCCATCTCACCGCCGCGGAAACCCTGCGCGTGGCCCGCAGCGGCGCGACGGTGGCGATCTGCACCACCACCGAAGGCAACCTCGGCGACGGCCTGTTCCCGTTGCGCGACTACCTCGACGCCGGCGGCGCCTGGGGCGTGGGTTCGGATTCGCACATCTCGGTCTCGCCGATCGAGGAACTGCGCTGGCTCGAATACGGCCAGCGCCTGGTCACCCGCCACCGCAACATCGCGGTGCGCCAGGATTCCAGCAGCGTCGGCGAAACCCTGCTGCGCGATGCGTTGGCGAGCGCGGCGCGTTCGAGCGGCCATGCCATCGGTACGCTCGCGGCCGGCGAACACGCCGATTTCGTGGTGCTCGATACCGACGCGCCGCAGTTCGCCGGCATGCGCGCGGACGATGCGGTCGACCGCTGGATCTTCAGCGGCAACCGCAACCTGGTGCGCGATGTGTACGTGGGCGGGCAGCGCGTCGTGCACGACGGCGTGCACCGCGACCGCGACGCGATCGCCGCGCGCTATCGCGACGCGATGCGCACCCTGCTGGCCTGAGTCAGGCGAACAGGTCCACTTCGCGCGGCAACGCGCCTTCCAGCTGCAGCAGGAACTGCTTGGTCGGCAGGCCGCCACCGAAACCGGTGAGGCTGCCGTCGGCGCCGATCACGCGGTGGCAGGGCAGGACGATCGGCAGCGGGTTGCGGCCGTTGGCCGCGCCCACCGCGCGCGTCGCGGTCGGGCGACCCACGCGTTGCGCGAGTTCGGTGTAGCTGATCGTGCCGCCGAAGGGAATCCCGGCCAGTTCCCACCACACCTGGCGCTGGAAATCGGTGCCCTGCGGCGCCAGCGGCAGCTCGAAGCGACGGCGCTTGCCGACGAAGTACTCCTGCAGCTGTTGCTGCAGCGTGCGCAGCACGGCGTGGTCGCCTTCGCGCCAGTCCGCGCCGGGCGCCACGGGATGGCGTGGCGCGTGGAATTCGATCAGCCGCACGCCGTCGTCGGCGCCGGCGATCAGCAGGGGCCCGACCGGGCTGTCGATACGGCGATAGATGACGCTCATGCGGCCGCCTTCGGCTTGGGCAGGTTCATCGAATCCTTCCACAGCTGGATCACCGAGTAGGCGCGCCACGGCCGCCACGCTTCCGAGCGCGCGTTGAGTGCCTTCGCGGTCATGCGCGAACCATCGTTGGGCAGCGCGCGCTGCAGCACCAGGTCATCGGCGGGGAAGGCATCGGGGTGGCCCAGCGCGCGCAGGGCGATGTAATGCGCCGTCCACGGCCCGATGCCGGGCAATGCGACCCAGCGTGCGGTGAAGTCGTCGAGCGTGCGCTCCGGGCGGAAATCCACCCGTCCCTCCAGCAACGCTCGCGCCACCGTGCGCACCGTTTCGGCGCGCGCGCGGGTCAGGCCGATGGCGGCGAGGTCGGCATCGGCGAGCGCGGCGGGCGTCGGGAACAGGTGTTCGAGTCCGGGCGCGAACGCCGCCGGCAACGGTTGCCCGAAGCGTTGCGACAACCGCGACGCCAGCGTGCGCGCACCGGCGACGCTGATCTGCTGGCCGATGATCGCGCGCACCGCGATCTCGAAACCGTCCCAGCCGCTGGGCACGCGCAGTCCCGGCCGTTGCTTCAGCAGTGGGCGCAGGCGCGCATCCACCGACAGCGCCGTGGCGATGGCCTGAGGATCGGCGTCGAGGTCGAACATGCGGCGCAAGCGGTTGACGATTTCCAGCATCTGCGCCGGGCGCGCGCCGTGCAGTTCGAGCTTCAGCGCGTGTTCGTCGGTATGCCGGCTCGTCGCCGGCCATTGCGACACGCGCAACCAGCCCGGCGCATCGAGCGGACCGATCACGCGCGAATAACTGTCGGCATCGACCACCTCGACACCGGGCAGCGCGCGTCCGCGCAGGAAGTCCAGCATCGCGGCGAAGTCGTACGGCGGGCGATAACCCAGGCGCAGCGCCAGCGTTTCGCCCGGCGCTTCGGCGCGTTGCTTGCGCAGGTCGCGTGGCGCCATCCGGTAGGCCTCGAGGAAGGCGGCATTGAAGCGTCGCAGGCTGCCGAAGCCGGCCGCGAGGGCGACTTCGGTGATCGGCAGCGCGGTCTCGGTGAGCAACTGCTTGGCGAACAGCAGCCGGCGCGTGCCGTGCACACCGATCGGTGGCACGCCGAGGCGTTCGACGAACAGGCGGCGCAATTGCCGTTCGCCGATGTCGACGCGCGCAGCCAGTTCCGCCAGCGGCGCGGCATCCAGCGCGCCCTGGTCGATCAGCTTGAGCGCGCGCGCCACCGCCGCATCGCCGCGCCGCCAGGCGCCGTCCGCGGGCGAAAGTTCAGGACGACAACGCAGGCAGGGGCGATAACCCGCGCCTTCGGCCGCCGCTGCGGTGGCGTAATACACGACGCGCTTGGCCATCGGCGCCGGGCACACCGGGCGGCAATAGATCTTCGTGCTCAGGACCGCGGTGAAGAACAGGCCGTCGAAGCGCGGGTCGCGGCTCAGTCGCGCCTGCTCGCAGGTGCGGGCATCCGGCAGGGGCGTGGCGGTGGCGGGGTTCGGCATGGGCGCAGGCTAGCACCGCGCCGCGGCCCGGACTCGCCGGATTCGGACATCGTGGTGGCGGGGCTATTTCAGCGCCGGCAGCAGTGGCGCGAGATCGCCGTCGTTGGCCTGCGGCGCGATGCCGAGCAGCTTCGCCAGCAGCGGATAGACGTCGACATTGTCGAACGGGGCCAATTCCACGCTGTCGCGGAATGCCGGTCCCTGCGCGATGAACAGCGCCCGCATGCTCGGATCGGCCGGATCGAAACCGTGCGCGCCGCGCGTGCTGCCCGGCGGGCGCTTGGCCAGGCGCGTGGCGCTCAAGGCCGCCCAGCCGGTATCCACCTGGCACACGATCGGCGGAATGCGCGGATTCGTGCCGTAATGCCAGCGTGCGGGCAATTCGCCCTTGCGCCAGCATTCGTGATGCGCGTGGCGACCGAGCAGCTGCTGTTCCGCCGCGGCTTCGTGGCCCGGCTTGGGCACGAAGCCCAGCACTTCGCCGGTGGTCACGTAGCTGGCATCGCGCGAATCGACCAGCGTGTCGATGTCGAACCCTTGTGCCGCCGGCACCGGCGCCATGCCGTGGTCGGATACGACGACAACGTTCACGCGCGCGCGCAGGCCGCGCTTGTCCAGGCCGCGCAGCAGGCGACCGATCGCCGCATCGACCTCACGCAGGGTCGCGTTGGTCTGCGGTGCATCGGGCCCGAAGTCGTGCCCGGCCTGGTCGAGCGCACTGATGTACAGGGTCGTCAGCCGCGGCTGCCGCGCCGCGGGACGCGACAGCCAGTCCAGCACCGTGTCGACGCGCTGCGCCAGCGGCATGTCTTCGTCGTACTTGCGCCAGTCGCTGGGCCACGTGCCCCGGATCGGCGCTTCGCTGCCCGGCCAGAACAGCGTGGCGGTGCGCAGGCCGGCCTTTTCCGCGGTCACCCACAGTGGTTCGCCGCCCCACCAGCGCGCCTCGCGCACCGCGCCTTCGTCGGACCCGGTGAAATCGCCCAGCGCCCTGTCGCGCATGACGTTGTGCACGATGCCGTGGTGGTCGGGGCGCAGTCCGGTGACCAGGGTGTAATGGTTGGGGAAGGTCAGCGACGGATACGAAGGATTCATCCACTGCGCACGCACGCCGTCGTGGGCGAGGCCGGCGAGGTTGGGGGTGAGGCCGCGGTCGAGATAATCCGGACGGAAGCTGTCGATCGATACCAGCAGCACGGGCGCCGCGGCCGGGGCGACGGCGGGCGCCGAAACGCAGGCGGTGAGGACGAGGGCAAGGAGGGCGGCAAGGCCCGGCAGGCGGTTCAGCGGCATCCGCCGATCATGCCAGCGAAGCCATGCGACAACTATTGCAGGGCCGCGACGACGCGGCGGCTGGCAAGATGCCGGCGGATCCCGCAAAGCCTCCCGTTCCACGCTCCCGGATTTTCGACATGCGCCTTGCCCCGCTCACTGCCGCCTGCCTGTTGCTGCTGCCCCACGCGGTCCTCGCCGCGGATGCCGCGCCGCCGCAACTCACCGCCGAGGAATGCGCGGTGTGGCAACGCGAGTTGAGCTTCGCCCGGTCCGTCGCCGAACACGATGCCGTGGCCTTCGCCGCGCACCTGGGCGAGCACGCGGCGTTCGGCGCCAGCACGCCCGCGCCCATTCGCGGCCGCGAGGCCATCGCCCAGCGCTGGGCCGGGATCATCGACGGCAAGCGCACGGTGCTGCGCTGGTATCCGACCCGCGTGACCATGGCGCCGGGCATCGCCGATACCGCCTGGTCGAGCGGGCCGAGCCTGTTCGAAGTGCTCGATCCGCAGCCTGCGAACGGCGCGCCCAAGGAACGTTTCCATATCGGCGCTTTCCATTCGGTGTGGCACAAGGACGCCGATGGCGTGTGGCGCGTGCTGTTCGACGACGGCGTGGAGCCGCGACCGGCGACGCCTGCAGAGGTCGCCGCGTTCGATGCCGGCCGGGCCGATTGCGGCGGCGCCGCGGGCTCGGCGGGCAATCCGAACGGCAGCTGACGGGCGGTCCGTCCGGACAAATCGGGCACATGCCCGGCCTGTTTCGCAGGCGTATGGTGTCAATCGAAAGCGCACACCATGAAGGAGTCCACCATGAAAAACTGGATGATCACCTTGCTGGGCAGCCTGGTCGTCGCCGGCGCCGCGCAGGCCGCGCAGCCGCAGGCCACGCAGGCGCAGACCGCGCCGGCAGTCGGTGCCGCGTCGGTGCCGCAGGACGAGGCGAAGCAGCAGGATCAGGTTGATCGCAACTGCCTGCGCTACACCGGCACCCGCATCACCCATCGCGCATCCGCGGACAAGAACGGGTCGGCCAAGAGCCGCATGTGCAGCAACGGCCAGATCGGCCGGGTCTATACCCGCGAAGACCTCGACCGCACCGGTCGCATCAATACCGCCGACGCGCTGCGTACCCTGGATGCATCCATTTACTGACGCCTGCTCGGATCGGTAGACGAAACGCCCGGCCATGCCGGGCGTTCTGCTTTGCGCGCCCGCTACGGCTTCAGGCCGTCGAGCAGGCGCTGCAGCGACGCCTCGTAGAAGCGGCGGAATTGCGCCTCGTCGAAACTGAAACGGTCCGCGCGGTACAGCGCCACTAGCCCGTGCGTGTGCGCCCACAGCGTCATCGCCACGTCCCAGGCATCGTCCTGGCGCAGCAGGCCGGCCTGCATGGCGTCGCCCACGGCTTCGGCGGCCACGGTCAGCGTCGGCGAACGGCCGGCGCGGAAGTCATCGGGATAGCGGCGTGCATCCGCGCGCCGCGCCGAGAACGCGTGGTCGAACAAGTGCGGATGCGACAGCGCGTAGTCGAGGTAGATGCGCTGCAAGCCGATCACCCGCGCCAGCACGTCGCCGCTCTGGCCGCGCGCGAGCCAATGCCGCGCGATCTCGTCGAAGCTGTCTTCGCTGATCCGCTGCAGCAACGCCTCGCGATTGGGGAAGTGGCGGTAGATCGCCATCGGCGTCAACCCGACCGCTTCGGCGACGCGGCGCATGCGCACCGCGTCGGCGCCGCCGCGTTCGAACAGGGCGCGGGCGGCGCGCAGGATGCGTTCGGCGGTGGGCAGGGCGGCGGCCATGTATACAGCGTATACAAAAGTGGCCTGCGCGGCCGGAATCGCGTCGTCCTGCGGCAATTTCGGGCGGGCGGGCGCGCCAGGCGCATGGAACTCGCCAAATCCGAGGCGCGATAATTTGCGCCTGCCTTGAACACGTTTTTTGTCGTCATACCGCCTTCGCGGGAATGACGTCCCCTAACCACTTCGCACCGCAGGAATCTTCCATGTCGACCCGTCGCGATCCGTCCCGCAGCATCCGCGCCCCGCGCGGCAACACGCTCACCTGCAAGTCGTGGCTGACCGAAGCCCCGTACCGCATGCTGCAGAACAACCTCGACGCCGAAGTCGCCGAGAACCCGACCGAGCTCGTCGTCTACGGCGGCATCGGCCGCGCCGCGCGCGACTGGGAGTCGTACGACGCCATCCTCGAATCGCTGCGCAACCTGGAAGACAACGAGACCCTGCTGGTGCAGTCCGGCAAGCCGGTCGGCATCTTCCCCACGCATCCGGATGCACCGCGCGTGCTGCTCGCCAATTCCAACCTGGTGCCGCACTGGGCCAACTGGGAGCACTTCAACGAGCTCGATAAGAAGGGCCTGATGATGTACGGCCAGATGACGGCCGGCTCGTGGATCTACATCGGTTCGCAGGGCATCGTGCAGGGCACCTACGAGACCTTCGTCGAGATGGGCCGCCAGCACTACGACGGCAGTCTCAAGGGCAAGTGGATCCTCACCGCCGGCCTGGGCGGCATGGGCGGCGCGCAGCCGCTGGCCGCCTCGCTCGCCGGCGCGTCGTCGCTCACCATCGAATGCCGCCAGAGCAGCATCGATTTCCGCCTGAAGACGCGTTACGTCGATGAGCAGGCCAGCGATCTCGACGACGCGCTCGCCCGCATCGCCAAATACACCGCGGCCGGTGAAGCCAAGTCGATCGCACTGCTCGGTAACGCCGCCGAGATCCTGCCGGAGCTGGTCAAGCGCGGCGTGCGTCCGGACTGCGTCACCGACCAGACCTCCGCGCACGATCCGGTGCACGGCTACCTGCCGATCGGCTGGAGCGTCGAGCAGTGGCTGGACGAGCAGAAGAGCAATCCGACCAAGGTCCGCGACGCGGCCAAGCAATCGATGCGCGTGCACGTCGAAGCGATGCTCGCCTTCCACGCGCAGGGCATCCCGACCGTCGATTACGGCAACAACATCCGCCAGATGGCCAAGGACGAAGGCTGCAGCAACGCGTTCGACTTCCCGGGCTTCGTGCCGGCGTACGTGCGCCCGCTGTTCTGCCGCGGCGTCGGTCCGTTCCGCTGGGTCGCGCTGAGCGGCGATCCGGAAGACATCTACAAGACCGACGCGAAGGTGAAGGAGATCATCGCCGACGATCCGCACCTGCACCGCTGGCTCGACATGGCACGCGAGCGCATCAGCTTCCAGGGCCTGCCCGCGCGTATCTGCTGGGTCGGCCTGGGTCTGCGCCACAAGCTCGGCCTCGCGTTCAACGAGATGGTGCGCAACGGCGAGCTGAAGGCGCCGGTAGTGATCGGCCGCGATCATCTCGACAGCGGCAGCGTCGCTTCGCCCAACCGCGAAACCGAAGCGATGCGCGACGGTTCCGATGCCGTGTCCGACTGGCCGCTGCTCAACGCCATGCTCAACGTCGCCGGCGGCGCGACCTGGGTGTCGCTGCACCACGGCGGTGGCGTCGGCATGGGTTACTCGCAGCACTCCGGCGTGGTCATCGTCTGCGACGGCAGCACCGAAGCCGACAAGCGCATCGCCCGCGTGCTGTGGAACGACCCGGGCACCGGCGTGATGCGCCATGCCGACGCCGGTTACGACATCGCCAGGCAGTGCGCGAAGGAACAGGGCCTCAAGCTGCCGATGCTGTAAGCCGATGCCACCTCGCCCGATCGGGGTGGCGACGCATGCGGGGCCTGCGTTCGCGCAGGCGCCGCGACCCGCATGATCGGACTTGAAATCCGCCGGCCGCGGCAGCAATTGTCTGCGTGCCGCGGCGCGAAACCGGCGTGGTAGCCGTCCCCTCCTGCGAAGCGAGTCCATGAGCAGCATTGCCATCCTTACCCCGGATCCGGCCGATCCGGGTTACTCCGGTCTCTGGCCGAAGGTGCTCGAGCGCCTGCAGACGGCGCTGGGTGGCATGGGCGTGGCCACCGTGGCAACGCCCTGGACCGCGCACGTCGACGATGCGGGCGCATTGCAGGACCACGCCTGCGTGTTGCCCCTGCTGGTCTGGGGTTACCACCACGATCACGCGCGCTGGCTGCAAGCCTGCGATCGCTGGGAGCGCGCGGGCGTGGCGATGGCCAATCCCGCGCACGTGCTCGCGTGGAATTCCGACAAGCGCTATCTCGCGACGCTGGCCGAACGCGGCGTGGCGATCCCGGCCACCACCTTCACCGACGTGCTGTCGCCGGCGCTGGTCGCGCGTGTCTTCGCCGAGACCGGCGCGGACGAACTGATCGTCAAGCCCGCCGTGTCCGGCGGGGCATGGAAGACCCGGCGCATGCGCCGTGGCGAGGTGGTGGACGAAACATCCGGCACCACGATGCTGGTACAGCCCTACCTGCCGACCATCGAAAGCGAAGGCGAAACCTCGCTGCTGTACTTCGGTGGCCGCCTCAGCCACGTGGTCAACAAGCGGCCGGTTGCCGGCGAATTCCGGGTGCAGGAGGAATTCGGTGGCCTGTACACGCTGCTGCCGTCGCCACCCGCAGGCGCCGTGGCGCTGGCCGAACAGGTGCTGGCCGCGGTCGACGCGCCGCTGTTGTACGCGCGCATCGACGTGGTGCCGGACGCCGACGGGCGCTGGCTGCTGATGGAAGCCGAACTGATCGAGCCCGACTTCTACCTCGGCGTCGACCCCACGCAAGGCCGCGGTTTCGCGCGCGCCCTCCTCGAAACCCTCAACAGCGAGGCTTCCGCATGACCCCTTTGCGCATCGATTTCGTTTCCGACGTGGTTTGCCCGTGGTGCGCCATCGGCCTGGCTTCGCTCGAGCAGGCCTTGCAGCGGCTGCAGGGCGAGGTGCAGGCGGAGATCCATTTCCGCCCGTTCGAACTGAACCCGCAGATGGCCCCGGAAGGCGAAGACATCGCCGAACACCTGCAGCGCAAGTACGGCATGTCGACCGAACAGCTGGGCGCGAACCAGGAAGCGATCCGCCAGCGCGGCGCCGCGCTCGGCTTCACCTTCGACATGGATCGCCGCAGCCGCACCTGGAACACCTTCGATGCGCACCGGCTGCTGCACTGGGCCGGCATCGAGGGCAAGCAGGCGGCGCTGAAGCATGCGCTGCTGCGCGCCTATTTCACCGACGGCCGCAACGTCTCGGACCACGCGGTCCTCGCCGACGTCGCCGCCGGCGTCGGCCTGCCGGTCGAGCGTGCGCACGCGATCCTCGCCGGCGACGACTACGCCGCGGAAACGCGCGCGGAAGAGGAGTTCTTCCAGCGCCACGGCATCAATGCGGTGCCGGCGATCATCATCGAGCAGCGCCACCTGATCTCCGGTGGGCAGCCGGTGGAAGTGTTCGAACGCGCGCTGCGGGAAATCGCCCAGGCCAAGGCGAGCGCCAACGCGGGCTGAGCCGGTTGCAGGCGGTCGCGCGGGCAGGGCACCGGTTCAGCCGGGCCTGCTAGCCTCTGCGCGACCCGTTCCGCTGCGCCGCCGATGCCCGCCCAATCACGGTTCCACCGCTTCGCGTTGTTCGCCCTGGGCCTCGGCATCGCCGGCCTGTCCGCCTGCGACACCGGACCAACACCGGAAGCGGTCCGCGCCGAACTCGTGCGGCGGATCCCGCGCAGCGTGCCCGACCGTGCCGGCTGGGCACGCGACATCCAGGCCGCGTTCGCGGCGCAGGAGATCGAACCCAGCACGAGCAACCTGTGCGCGGTGCTGGCGGTGGTCGAACAGGAATCCACCTACCGCGCCGATCCGCCCGTACCGGGATTGCCGACGATCGCGCGCGGCGAGATCGACCGCCGCGCGGCGCGCCTGCACGTCCCGGCGTTCATGGTGGACGCAGCACTGGAAATGCGTTCGCCGGATGGACGCACCTACGCCGAACGCATCGATGCCCTGCGCACCGAACAGCAGCTTTCGGCGTTGTTCGAGGAGATGATCCAGCGCGTGCCGCTGGGACGCCGGCTGTTGCGCGGCTTCAATCCCGTCCGCACCGGCGGGCCGATGCAGGTCAGCATCGCCTTCGCCGAACGCAACGCACGCGGCTATCCGTACCCGCTCGACGGCTCGATCCGCCACGAAGTCTTCAGCCGTCGCGGCGGGCTGTATTTCGGCATCCGCCACCTGCTGGCCTATCCCGCGCATTACACGCAGCCGCTGCATCGCTTCGCGGATTTCAACGCCGGTTGGTATGCGAGCCGCAACGCGGCCTTCCAACGCGCCGTCAGCCTGGCTTCGGGTCGCGCGCTGGTCTACGACGGCGACCTGCTCGCACCGGGCGCCCCGATGGATCGCCCCGGCACAACCGAAGCCGCGCTGCGCGACATGGGCGCGTCGCTCGGGATGGATGCGGCCACGATCCGCGCGGCGTTGCAGCGTGGGCGCACGCTCGCATTCGAGGACACCGCGCTCTACCGCGACGTCTACGCCCTCGCCGAACGCAAGGCCGGCGGACCGCTGGCCCGCGCCCGCCTGCCGCAGATCGACCTGAGCAGCCCCAAGATCACCCGCAAGCTCACCACCGCCTGGTTCGCCGATCGCGTGAACGGGCGCTGGAAGCAGTGCATGGCGCGGTGAGCGCAAGCGTGCCGCGCCGCGGGATGCCGATGTCCTGAATGCGGCTGCGCGGCTCGCGCCGCGGGCGGTGTCGATTCCACGTTGCCTCACTCGTCGTCCTGCTGAACGGTATGGCACACCGCCGTACCATCCCCCGATGCAGGCCTGAAGGGACACCGCATGAGCAGCCAGCAGCCGTCCAACCTTCCCGACGAATCCGGAGCGGCCGCGATCGCCGCACCCGTGCCCAGCGGCAACCTCTGGCACGACCTGCGCGACGCCATCCGCGGCACCGGCGCCGACTACACCAAGATCCCGCTGCGCCGCGCGGTGTTCCTGCTCGCGGTGCCGATGGTGCTGGAGCTGGTGCTGGAATCGACCTTCGCCGTGGTCGACATCTTC
Organism: Lysobacter terrestris; assembly: GCF_014489475.1. Lineage (GTDB taxonomy): Bacteria > Pseudomonadota > Gammaproteobacteria > Xanthomonadales > Xanthomonadaceae > Agrilutibacter > Agrilutibacter terrestris. Next base: position 2,337,926 of record NZ_CP060820.1, read on the forward strand.
TTCGTCGCCAAGCTCGGGCCGTCGGCGGTGGCGACGGTGGGGCTGACCGAGAGCTTCCTGTTCCTGCTCTACGCGGTCGCCATGGGGCTGGCGATGTCGGTGACGGCGGTGGTGGCGCGGCGCATCGGCGAGGGCAAGCGCGAGGAAGCGGCGATCACCGCGGTGCAGGCGATCTTCGTCGCGTTGCTGGTGTCGATCCCCTCGGCGGTGATCGGCATCCTGTTCGCGCCCGACCTGCTGCGCCTGATGGGCGCCGATGCCTGGGCCATCGAGCACGGCTACCGCTACACGCAATGGATGCTCGGCGGCAACGCGGTGATCGTGCTGCTGTTCGTGATCAATGCGATCTACCGCGGCGCGGGCGATGCGGCGATCGCGATGCGCGTGCTGTGGTTGTCCAACGGCCTCAACATCCTGTTGTGCCCGTTGCTGATCTTCGGCCTGGGCCCGGTGCCGGCGCTGGGCATCGAAGGCGCGGCGATCGCCACCAACATCGGTCGCGGCGTGGGCGTGCTGTTCCAGCTGTGGGTGCTGTTCCGCGGCGGCAAGCACATCCGCGTGCTCGCCTCGCAGCTGGCGGTCCACGGTGCGATCCTGTGGAACATCATCCGCACCTCGCTGGGCGGCATCGGCCAGATGATCGTGGCGATGACCTCATGGATCTTCCTGATGCGCATCCTCGCCAGCGTCGGCAGCGAAGCGGTGGCCGGCGCGACCATCGCGATCCGCATCATGATGTTCACGCTGATGCCGGCCTGGGGCATGTCGAACGCGGCGGCGACCCTGGTTGGGCAGAACCTCGGCGCGCAGGAGCCGGGCCGTGCCGAAGCCGCGGTGTGGCGCATCGGCTGGTACAACATGGCCTTCACCCTGGCCGTGTCGGTGTTCTTCTTCCTGATGCCGGCGCAGCTGCTGGCGTTCTTCACCGACGATCCGAAGGTGGTCGCGGTGGGTGCGCAGTGGCTGAAGATCCTGTCGTATTCGTACTTCGTCTACGGCTGGTGGATGGTTTCGGTGCAGGCATTCAACGGCGCCGGCGATACGGTGACACCGACCAAGATCAATGTCGTGTTCTTCTGGTTGATCCAGATCCCGCTGGCGTACTGGCTCGCCATCCATCTCGACTGGCAACACACCGGCGTGTTCTGGGCGGTGTTCGTGTCCGAGACCGCGGTGGGCCTGTTCACTCTGTGGCTGTTCTCGCGCGGGAAGTGGAAGACGGTGCAGGTGTAGGGCGCGCCTGGGCACGTGGCATCACCGCTGTCGCGCCTTGGGCCGATCAGTCCGCGGACTCGTCGGCTCCGTAGCGTTTGGCGGCAATCGCTCCCGGCCACAGCAGTGTCGCGCACAGCGCCCGCTTCTGCGCGGGATCGAGTTGCTTGACCGCATACTCGACACGGCTCGCTTCCGCGCGGTCGCCGAATTCGAAACTCGCCAGCAGTCGCTGTGGCGGCCGCGAGCGCGTGTAGCGCGCCCCCTTGCCCGCCAGGTGCATGGCATAGCGGCGTTCCACGTCGGTGGCGATGCCGGTGTAGATGCTGCCGTCGCGGCATTCGAGCAGGTAGACGAACCAGCGGGTCATGCGTTCCGTGATGCCGTTGCAGGCAGCGGATGGTAGCGGCGAAGGCGGTTGCCACGGTAGCCGCGCCCGGCCGAACATAGCCGTGCAGGCGACTCGCCGCCCTCCAGGCTCATCGCGGATGGCCACCACCGAGCTCGACAATCCCTTCTGGAATTCGCTGCGCACGCGCCATCGCGACATCGCGGTGGTCAACGGCGAGGCGGCGCGGTATCCGGCCGAGTACGCGCCGTTCCTGGGGATCGCGCACGCCGGCGTGGACGTCGCGACTGGCGTCGCGCCGCTGGTGGCGGCGGGCGAAAGCGTCTACCTGATCGGCGTGGCGCCGGTGGTACCGCGGGGTTGGGAACTGGAGGCCTACCGCCCGCTGGCGCAGATGGTGGCGAGCACACCGCTCGAAGTCGTCGACGGTCCGGAGATCATCCCGTTGTCTGCAGCGCACCGCGACGACGTGCTCGCGCTGACGGCGCTCGTCTATCCGCATTATTTCCGTCCGCGCACGATGGAGATGGGGCGCTACTTCGGCATCTACCAGGAAGGGCGGCTGGCCGCGATCATCGGTGAGCGTCTGGGCACCGACACCCACACCGAGATGAGCGCGATCTGCACGCATCCGGATTTCCTCGGCCGCGGCTACGCGCGCCGGCTGACCGCGATGCTCACCAACGACACGCTGGCGCGCGGCCGCGTGCCGTTCCTCCACGTCAGCCACGAGAATGCGCGCGCCAAGCAGTTGTACGAACAGATCGGCTTCCGTCACCGTCGCGACATCGGTTTCTGGGCATTGCGGCGTTCCGGATGAGCGTGGCCCCGCGACGCGTGCGAACGCTCAGGTGCCGCTCCACGCGCGGATGAAGGGCGCGAGCTGCGGCAGCAGGTCGACCATGCCGTGCAGCGGCACCACCAGCCACAGCGAACGCGTGCGCGCCCACAGCACGCCGAAGGCGATGCCGGCCGGCGCGATCATCACGATCGAATAGGCGAGCGCCCAGCCCGGTGAGGCCTGCGCCACGCCTTCCATCAGATGGCCGCCGCGCAGCCACAGCCCGGGCGCGTGGGCGAGGCCGAACAGCAGCGAGCCCCAGGCGATCGCGGCCACGTGCGAACCGGTGGCGATGGCGAGTTTTTCCTGCAGGACGCGGCGGAACAGCACTTCCTCGCACAGGCCGGCTTCCAGCGTCTGCCACAGCCAGCACAGCGGGATCGCCCAGGCCAGCGTTGCCGCGGACGGCCCAAGTTCGCCCAGCGTGACCAGGCCGCGGCCGAACACCGACTGCATCGCCAGGTAGGCGAGCGACATCAGCGCGAACACCAGCAGCAGGCGTTGCGGCGGCAGCGTCGCGCGTGCGCCCGGGCCGAAGCCGAGGAACAGCCACGCCGGCAGCAGCACCATGGTCACCAGCTTCACTACCAGCTGGACGAGCGATTGCGCCGGTTCGCCGGGGAAATGGGCGTTGATCGAGCTGAAGCCCCAGCCCAGTACCAGCAGCGTGAAGCCGGCGAGGTACAGCAGCACGCGTGGCAGCTGGTGCGGCTCGTGCAGCGGGGCGATCTGCGCACGCGACACCCCCAACGTGCACAGCCATGCCAGCAATGGGAAGACGCCGCCGAGCAGGGCGAGCAGGAACAGCGGTTCGACGAGACTGAAGTCCGGATCGCGGGCGAGGACTGCCAGGGCGATCGCGTAACTGGCGCCGGTCACGGTGAGGGCTAGGAAGGTGGCGCGGCGGGAAGCGGGACGGGAATGCATGGCCGCAGCATGCCGCGCGCTGCGCGCCGGCGCCTTGCCCGTTGGTCGCCCAACGATCGGCCTATCCGGGCGAAGCACTTCCAGGTGCGGCACTTCCATACGCAGGAGTCTGGACGCCGTCGGGGGCAACCGTCAGACTCGCCCGGCCCCCCACCACGGAAGGTTCGCCCGATGGAGAAATGGATCCTGCTCGGCATGGCGCCGGTGTTCCTGGCGCTGATCGGGCTCGAGGCCTGGTACTGGCGGAAGCGGCGCCCGGGCATGTACAGCGCGGTGGACACGCTGTCGAACGCGGCGCTGGCGCTGATGCACCAGGCCGCCGACGCGGTCGCGTGGGCGGTGGTGATCGGCGTCTACTACGCGGTCTACCAGCACCGCCTGTTCGACCTGCCGGCATCGGCGTGGACCATCGCCGCGCTGTTCCTGGCGCAGGACTTCTTCTACTACTGGTTCCACCGCGCCAGCCACCGCATCCGCTGGCTGTGGGCCTCGCACGTCACCCACCATTCCTCCGAGCGCCTCAACCTGTCGACGGCGTTCCGGCAGAGCCTGACCTATCCGCTGTCCGGCATGTGGCTGTTCTGGCTGCCGCTGGCGTGGCTGGGATTCGAGCCGCTGCACATCGTCAGCGTGGTGGCGATCAACCTGGGCTTCCAGTTCTTCGTGCACACGCAGGCGGTGGGGCGGCTGGGCTGGCTGGAACACGTGTTCAACACGCCGTCGCACCATCGCGTCCACCACGCCCGCAACGCGAAGTACATCGACCGCAACTACGCCGGCGTGCTGATCGTGTGGGACCGGCTGTTCGGCAGCTTCGTCGAGGAAGACGCGGCGGTGCCGTGCGAGTACGGGATCATCGGCCAGGTGCACAGCCACAATCCGCTGCGGCTGACCTTCCACGAATGGATCGCGATGTTCGGCGACGCCGCGCGCGCCCGCGGCTGGCGGGGCGCGCTTGCGCAGTTGTTCGGGCCACCGGAAAAGGCCCTTTCGCACGGGAATCGTGCAACGGCCGCGGAGGCCATGCGCCCCTAGCCCGATCGCTGCTCAGCGCTTGACGGGCGCGCCCTGCACCGGCGGAACGGTGCGCAGGTAGGCCCACAGCGCGCGCAGCTCCGTCTCGCTCATGTTGTTGTAGGCCGGCCACGGCATCAGCGGATCCACCGCGGTGCCGTCGGGACGCTTGCCGGTGTGCATGAGCTGCAGGAAGTCCGCTTCGCTCCATTGGCCCAGCGCGCTGTCGTGCGGGGTCAGGTTGGCCGATGCCGGCTTGCCGGGAATGACCACGATGCCACCGACCAGGCTGGCGCCGTGGCAGCCGGTGCAGGACTGCGCGATGTAGCGGCCGTATTCCGGGGTCACCGCTTCGGCCGGTGCGACCCGCGTGCGTGGCGTGTGGTCGATGGTTTCCGCGGGCAGCAGCGGCAGCTTGCCGAGCGTGTACAGCACGCGACCCAGCGGGCGCACCGTGCTGGTGCCCGGGTCGTTGTCGCTGGCGGGCAGCGCGCGCATGTACGCGACGAGCGCGGCGACGTCGCGGTCGTCCAGGTCGGCGAACTCGCCCGAGGGCATGATCAGCAGCGGCGTGCCGTCGGGACGGACGCCGTGGCGGATCGCCGCGGCCAGCGCGTCGTCGGTGTAGGCGGGATCGCGCAGGCTACGGGTGAGGTTGGAGGGAACGATGCGGGCGAGGGCGGGATCGTCGAGCAGCACGCGCCCGGCACCCTGCGGGCCGTGGCAATCGCCGCAGCCGCGCGTGTCGAACAGGTGCTTGCCGCGCTGCAACGCTTCGGCATTCGCGTCCACGCGCAGCGGCGGATCCTTGACCGCATACGTGCGCGACATCGCCTTGCCGGTCACGGCCCACGACACGCCCAGCAGCGCCACCGCGCCCAGGACCACGATTGCCAGCACGATCGCCGACCACTTCACTACACGCCGCATCACGTCTTGCTCCGGAACATTAGGTCTTGCAGCAAAAACGCAATGTCCGCCCGGATGCGGACAGGTGCGGCGGCGGGAACGCATCGATCCGATCCTCCGCGACGCGTTCGCGGTCAGGTCAGCGGCGGACGGCGTGCCCGTTCAGCTGCCACAGGCGCCGCGCGCCGCAGTCGGCGATGGCGAGGAAGGCCGCCTCGTAGCGCGCGTCGTAGAACTCCGCCTCCGGGCTCTCGCTGTCGAGGATGCCGAGCAGCACGTCCTCGTGCCGGATCGGCACCGCGAGTTCGGAAAGACTGCCCGGATCGTCCGCCGCGCAGCGCGGGTCCAGGCGCGTGTCCTGCACGCGCTGGGCCTGCAGTTCGCGCGCGCACTGCCCGGGCAGGCCCCGGTCCACGGGGCGCTGCAGGCGGGTTTCGAGCAGGTGGCCGGCGCTGCGCCGGGAGCCCCAGGACGCCACCTGTACCAGCACGTTGCCAGCGGGGAAGTACACGACGCAGTCGGCGAGGTTGAGTTCGCGGCCGATGTAGTCGCACAGCAGGTGGGCGGCTTCGGCGGGCGTCGTCGCGGGCAGCAGCTGTTCGTCCAGCCGCAGCAGCATCGCGTCGCGGCGTTCCAGGAAGCGGCTTACGGCATCCACGCGCGGGCCGCCTCAGGCCGGTGCGATGACGTCGATCGCGACGTCGCCGATGCGCACCTGCTGCCCCGCGTGGATCTTGCAGGTCTTGCGCAGCTCGACCGCGCCGTCGACGCGCACGGCGCCGCTGGCCACCAGTTGCTTGCCCGCGCCGCCGCTGTCGCACAGGCCGGTGAGCTTGAGGAGCTGGTTGAGTTCGACGAATTCCCGGTCGAGTTCGAAAACGATGCGCTGCATGGAGGCCCGGCGACGACTGGCTGAATGGGGCAGCCTCGCAGTCCCGGCAGGGTTGCGCAAGCGGAATGTGACAGCGCGCGCACTCGCGGCGAGACCATACGCCACCGTTGTTTGCGGTGGCGGGCGCGGCACCGGACAATGGCGCGCCTGTCGGGAGAAAGTCCTTTGAATACCGCTGTATCGCACGCCGCTTCCACCGCCGCTCCGTCGGTCAACCTGCGCAAGCTCTGCGCGCAATTCGCCACGCCCCACCTCGGTCGCGCGGTGTGGCAGCTGGTCAACACGATGCTGCCGTTCGCCGTGCTGTGGGCGCTGATGGCCTGGAGCGTGATCGGCGAATGGGGCTACGGCTGGACCCTGCTGCTGGCCATCCCGGCTGCCGGCCTGTACGTGCGTACCTTCATCATCCAGCACGACTGCGGACACGGTTCGTTCTTCGCCAATGCGCGCGCGAACGACACGGTCGGCCGCATCCTCGGCGTGGTGACGCTGTTCCCGTACGGCTACTGGAAGAAGACACACGCGATCCACCACGGCACTTCGGGCAACCTCGACCGCCGCGAGATGGGCGACATCGAAACGCTGACCGTGGCCGAGTACCGCTCGCGCTCGTGGCTCGGCCGCTTCGGCTATCGCCTGTACCGCAGCACGCCGGTGCTGCTCGGCGTCGGCCCGCTGTACCAGTTCGTGCTCAAGCACCGCTTCCCGTTCGACCTGCCCTTCACCTGGAAGAAGGAATGGGCGAGCGTGCTGCTCAACAACCTCGTGCTGGTCGTGGTCGGCGGCGCGATGATGTGGATGCTGGGCTGGAAGGCCGTCCTGCTGGTGCACCTGCCGATCGTGCTGATCGCCGGTGCGGCGGGCGTGTGGCTGTTCTACGTGCAGCACACCTTCGAAGACGCCTACTGGACGCGCAAGGACACTTGGGACTCGAACCAGGCCGCGATCGCCGGCAGCTCCTACTACGACCTGCCGCGCGTGGTGCATTGGTTCACCGGCAACATCGGCTACCACCACATCCACCACCTCGCCAGCCGCATCCCGAACTACCGCCTGCGCGAGGCGTTCGAATCCAGCCCGCTGCTGCAGGCCGCGCCGCGCATCACGCTGTGGACCAGCCTGAAGAGCGCGCGCCTGAAGCTGTGGTGCGAGGAGACGCAGCGGATGGTGGGCTTCCCGCGCCGCGCGATGGCCTGAGCCGGCGCAGCGTTCGCAACAGTCGTAAAAGAAAAGCGGGCCTCGGCCCGCTTTTCTTTTGCCTGTCGTTCCCGCGGCGAGCGCGGTCAGCGGATCGGCAGGCTGATCCGTCGGCCGCGCCAGGCGAGCATCACGCCGTCCTGCTGGATGGCGGTCACCGTCGCTTCGCCGATGCGGTCGCCTTCGTTGACGCGCGTGCCGTCGATGATCGCGAAGCGGTTGGCCGCCTCCGATGCCCACATGTGCATGCTGACCTTCAGCGGCGGTAGCGCCTGACGCTCGTCCGTCGACAGGTCGGACAGCCGCAACGGCAGGTCGGGGCTGGTGAATGCAGCGGTCGCGACGGGCGGCGAGGACGCAGGCGGCGACGACGCGGGCAGGGCGGGCGTGGGCGCCGGCCCGGCGGGCGCGAGGTCTTCGATGCGCGCGCCGGCGTCGTCGTCATTGCGCGACGGCGCAGTGATGGCGGCAGCGGCTTGGGCGACGGGCGTGGACGCCGTCGTTGTTGCGGCGGGCGGCGCGGCCGGCAGCGGCCGCGGCGGTTGCAACGGGCGCGGCGGAGCGACGGACGCATCCGCTGCGCGTGCCGTACCGGCCGCGACGCCCGCGGTGGCCGCGGATTCCGGCTCCGTTGGCGTGCGCGACCACAGCAGCACCAGCACCACCGCGGCGAGCACGGTGCCGCCGGCGGCCAATGGAATCAGGTGGCGGGCGCGTGCGCCGGCGCGTGGCGCGGGCACGGCGGGTGCGGCTTCGGTCAACAGGTCCGGTGCCTGTCCGCGCCGGCGTTCGGCTTCGGATTTGCGCAGGGCTTCGAGGATGAGGGACATGCGCTACTCCAATCCCTTCAGCAGGCGTGGGCCGGTGTCGTCGCGCGCGGCCAGCGCCATCAGGGTTTCCGGGCCGATCACGCCATCGCTGCCGAGCCCGCGGTCGCCCTGGAAACGCAGCACCGCGGCGTGCATGTCGGCATCGAGCATGGCGACCGCATCGACGGGCAGGTACTGCGTCGTCAGCCGGTCGCGCACCCAGATCAATCCGGGCGTGTTGTCGGCGAGCGGCAGGGTGAGGTTGCCCGGGCCGCGCCACAGCGCCGCGTAGTCGCCGTTCCAGTAGCGCGCCAGGGCGATGCGGTCGACGTCGAACGTGCGGCCATCGAGCGACAGGCGCGCGCGGCGGCCGTCGGCGCCGAGCAGGACCGCCCAGGCTTCGTGGCTGCCGTCGGCCAGGTGCAGCAGCACCGGCCGATCCTGCGCCACGAGGCGATCGAGCGCGCCGCGTGCGCGCAGGCAGTAGGCCTCGGTGGAGACCGCGAACGGGCAGCTGGCGGCGATGCCGATGCTGAGGTCGTCGGAGGGCAGGCGCCACAGTTCCAGCAGGTGTTTCCACGCCAGCGGCGACGCGGGTGCGGCCGCGGCGATGCGTTCGGCCAGGGCGTCGGCATCGAGAACCTGCGGTTGTATCGTCGACCGCGCGGGCGCTTTCGCCGCGGCGACAGTGGACGCCGTGCGCGCGATCGCGGCCGCGGACGGCGGCGACGGTGCGCGCCAGGCGTACACGCCGGCGATCAGTGCCAATGCGCCCGCGCCGACGCCGAGCGGCAGCCACCAGTGCTTCGCAGCGCCGGTCGCACGCGGCGCGAGGGTCTCCTTCGCCGCGCGATCGACCGAGCGCGCATCGATGCGTGTGTCGTCGTGCGCGTAGCCGCCGAGCAGGGCGCGTTCGGCGATCACGTTGATCAGCCGTGGCACGCCGGCCGAATGCGCGTGGATGCGCTTGATCGCGCCGGCTTCGAACGGCAGGTGCAGGCCGCCGGCGACGCGGTAACGGTGGCGCAGGTAGGCGGCGGTCTCGTCCGCATCGAGCGGGGTGAGGTGGTAGCGCGCGGTGATGCGCTGCGCGAGCTGGCGCAGTTCCGGACGCGCGAGGATGTCGCGCAGCTCCGGCTGGCCGAGCAGGATGATCTGCAGCAGCTTCTGCGTGTCGGTTTCCAGGTTGGTGAGCAGGCGCACCTGTTCGAGCGCCTCGACCGAGAGGTTCTGCGCTTCGTCCACGATCAGCACCACGCGCAAGCCCTGCGCGTAGGCGTCGAGGAGGTAGGCGTTGAGCGCGTCGGTCAGTGCCTTGACGCTGCCACTGCTCCCACTGAGTGCGCTGCCTTCGATGGGCAGGTGCAGCTCCTCGCAGATCGTCTCCAGCAGTTCCACCGGCGACAGGCGCGGGTTCAGCACCAGCGCGACGCGGGTGTTCTCGGGCGTCTGTTCCAGCAGCAGGCGGCTGAGCGTGGTCTTGCCGGTGCCCACCTCGCCGGTGAGCTGGACGAAGCCGCCGCCGCCGCCCTGGCCGATGCCGAACAGCAGGTGCGCGAGCGCATCCCGGTGGCGCTCGCTGAGGAAGACGAAGCGCGGATCGGGCGTGATCGAGAACGGCGGTTCTTTCAGACCGTAGTGCTCGAGGTACATGGCGGGATCATCGGCGGGCCTGGGTGGCCATTAGCTGCCAGGCGGTGGGGCGGGTCAAGCCCGTGATGGCTTCCCCTCCATCACAGGAGAGAAAAAGCTTTCGTCGATTCCCTCTCCCCGCGTGCGGGGAGAGGAGGGAGCGTGCGATCCGTGGTGGTGCGCGTACGGTGGGCTTCTAGCCCTTCGCCTTCAGCAACGCCCGCGCCGCATTGCGGCCCGGTGCACCGCTGATGCCGCCACCGCCGTGCACGCCGCTGCCGCACAGGTACAGGCCGTCGACAGGCGTGCGGTGGTCCGACCAGCCGGGCATCGGGCGCATGAAGAACATCTGGTCGAGGATCAGCTGGCCGTGGTTCGGATCGCCTTCGGTCAGGCCGAAGGTCTTTTCCAGGTCGACCGGCGTGAGCGAGCGGGTCTGGCGGATCGAGGCCTTCAACGCCGGGAAATGCGCAGCGAGGGTGTCCACCGCGCGCTGTTCGATGCTGGCGCGCGCGGCGTTCCAGTCCTGCTGGCGCAGCTTGTACGGGGCGAACTGGAAGTGGATCGACACCACGTCGCCGGCCGTCGTCACTTCCAGGTACGGCTGCGCGGAAATCTCGCCGTACTTGGCCGCGTCGAAGGCGCGTTCCAGGTACTTGAGCGTCGGCGCGACAGCGAGGGTGCCGGCGGGCAGGCCGTGGCGGCCGTCGGTGAGCAGGTGCACCTTGGCCACGGCGCCGCGCATCTTGATCGACTGGGTGTGCCAGACGAACTCGGGCGGCAGTTCCGGCGCGCCGACCAGGCCGAGCAGGGTGTGGCGTGGGTCGGCCGCGGAGAACACCGTCGCCGCGCTGATTTCCTCACCGTTGTCGAGCACCACGCCGGTCGCGCGCTGCTTGTCGACGACGATGCGCCGCACGCCGGCATGGGTGCGCAGTTCGCCGCCGTGCGCGGTCAGCGCCGCGACCAGCGCATCGGCCACGTGCACGCTGCCACCCGCGACCGGGCGATGCGCGAGGCCGCCGCGGTTGAGCCAGTTGTGCATCAGCGTGTAACCGGTGCCCGCGGACATCGAGCCCAGGGTATGGCCGTGGATGCCGACGGCGGCGATCGCGGCCTTGAGTTCCTCCGATTCGAACCACTCCTCGGTGAACTCCACCGTCGACATCGACATAGAGCGGATCACCCGGAACATGTCGCGACCACCAAGCCGGCGCAGCGGCCACGCGAGCTTGGCGAGCGGCCAGCCTTCGGCGAAACCGACCTGCGGCAGGCGCGGCATCGGCGTGCGGTAGGCGGCGTCGAGGAACGCCGTGGCGCGTTCCATAAAGGCGACGAACTCCGGCCACTTCAATGCATCGGCCGGCGAGAACTGGCGGATGGATTCCAGCGTCGCCTTGTCGCCCGGCGTCGTCGAAAGGTGCAGGCGGCGCCCGTCCGGCAGCAGCGAGACGTAGGCGGGCGCGGGATTCCTGCCGTCCGCCAGGCCATGCCGGGCGAGGCCGAGGTCGTGCACGATGTCCGCGCGCAACTGCGCACCGGCGTGCAACGGATCGAAGCGCGCGCCCTCGTCGAAGGCGAGCGTGGACAGTTGGCCGCCCGCGTGCGCGAGGCGGTCGAGCACCAGCACCTTCTTGCCGGCCTTGGCCAGGTAGGTCGCCGCGACCAGGCCGTTGTGGCCGGCGCCGACGACGATCACGTCGTAATGGGATTTGCTCATGGCGTTTTTTGCTTCTGCATTTGATCGTCATCCCGGCGAACGCCGGGATCCAGCCCTTGGTTTTGGCGCGAGTTGGAGTAATGGACGCAAGTCAACGACTGGATCCCGGCGTTCGCCGGGATGACGGAATGGAGCGTTGCTTGCATTCCAGCACTCACTTCCAATCCTTCAGGACTTCCTGCGCGGCCAGCTTGCCCGCCGCTCCCATCACGCCACCGCCCGGGTGCGCGCCGGACGCGCCGAAGTAATAGCCAGGCAAGGGCGTGCGGAAATCGGCCCATTGCGGCGCGGGCCGCAGGAAGAACAGCTGGTGCAGCAGCAGTTCGCCGTGGAAGATGTTGCCGCCGGTGATCCCGGCGATGTTCTCGATGTCCTTGGGCGTGATCACCTGCTTGCCGACGATCGCGCGACGGATGTTCGGTGCGTAGCGCTCGATCGTGGAGATCACCGTTTCGCCGAACGCATCGCGCTTGGCATCGTCCCAGCCGCCTTCGATGTCGTAGGGCGCGTACTGCACGAAGCAGGACATCACGTGGTGGCCGGGCGGCGCCATGTCGCGATCGATCATCGACGGGATGATCATGTCGATGTAGGGGTTCTTGGCGAATTCGCCGTACTTGGCTTCGTCGTAGGCGCGCTCGATGTACTCCATGCTCGGGCTGATCGAGATCGCGCCGCGGTGCATCGGGCCTTCCCCGGGCAGGCAGCTGAAGTCGGGCAGTTCGCTCAGCGCGATGTTGACCTTGCCCGACGAGCCGCGCACGCGGAAGTTGCGGATCTGCTGCACGAACTCGCCGGGCAGGTGCTTCTCCTCGACGAACTGCAGGAAGCTGCGCTTGGGATCGGCGGCGGAAATGACCACCTTGGCCTGCAGTTCGTCGCCGTTCGCGAGTGCGACACCGGCGGCCCGCCCGCCCTTGACGATGACCTGCTGCACGGCGGCATTGGTGCGGATGTCGACGCCGAGCGCGCGCGCGGAACTGGCGATCGCCTGGGTCACGCCGCCATTGCCGTTCTTGCAGAAGCCCCAGGCGCGGAACGCGCCGTCGATCTCGCCCATGTAGTGGTGCAGCAGCACGTAGGCGGTGCCCGGCGAATACGGCCCAAGGAACGTGCCGATGATGCCGCTGGCCGACTTGGTGCCCTTGAGCGGATCGAACTCGAACCAGTCGTTGAGCAGGTCGCCCGCCGACTGCGTGAGCAGCTTGGAGATCTGGTACAGCTCCTTCTCGCTCAGGCTCTTGCCGTACTGGCCGAGCTTGAGCAGGCCCTTGAGGTCGCGCAGGCTCAGCGAGGAGGGATCCGGCGGTACCAGGCCGAGGATCGGCTTGATCGCCTTGGCCGCGCGCGCCATCACCCGGCCGTATTCGTCGGAGGCCTCGGCATCGCGCGGCGAGTGCCGGTACAGCTCCTTGCGGGTGAGGTCGTGGTCGTCCCACGCGGCGAGGTAGTCGCCGTTGTCGAGCGGGGTCACGGTGCTGGGCAGCGGCAGGATCTTCAGGCCGTGCCTGGGCAGTTCGAGGTCGCGGATGATCTCCGGGCGCAGCAGGCTCACCACGTAGGAGAACTGGCTGAAGCGGTAGCCGGGGAAGGGCTCGGCGGTGACGGCCGCGCCGCCGACGACTTCGCGGCGTTCGAGCACGGCCACCTTCTTGCCGGCACGCGCGAGGTACGCCGCGGCGATCAGGCCGTTGTGGCCGGCGCCGATGACGATGGCGTCGTATTGGTTTGAGGTCATGGTGTCTTGGCGTCTGTTATTGGGTCGTCATCCCGGCGAGCGCCGGGATCCAGCTGTTGTCTTTTTCGGCGGGCAGTTCGGATTCGGAAGTCAAAGGCTGGATCCCGGCGTTCGCCGGGATGACGAAGTCTCTTTCGATTGATGTCGCCTCACTTCTTCTTCCACTCCGGCTCGTAGAACGGCAGCTTCACCACCTTGCCCGGTGCGTGCAGGCGCTTGTGTTCGACGGTGACTTCCATCGACAGGCGCGTGCCCGGTTCGTAGTACGGGCGCTGCAGGTGCACCAGGGCGATGTATTTCTTCAGCACCGGCGACCAGGTGCTGGTGGAGGCGTAACCGACCTGTTTCCCTTCGTGCATCACCGGCAGGCTGCCGCGCACCGCCATTGCCGGCACCTGTGGCGGCAGGCCGACCGGCGCGAACAGCGCTTCCATGCCTTCCCAGTCGATCTCGAAGCCGACCAGCTTCCACGCCGAACCTTCCTTGTGCTCGCGCTCGAGCGCGCGGCGGCCGACGAAGTAGCCGGGCTTGTCCAGCGCAACCGCCCAGTCCAGGCCCATCTCCAGCGGCGAGGACTTCTGCCCCTCGATCCACGCATGGTTGGCCGCGGTGTAGTCGACATCGATCATGAACAGGCCGGCTTCGACGCGCGCCATGTCCATCGCGAGGATGCCGCAGGGCACGATGCCGTAATCGTGGCCCGCGGCCATCAGCGCGTCCCACACGTGCAGCGCGTCGGCGGCGTCCATCCAGATTTCAAAGCCGAGGTCGCCGGTGTAGCCGGTGCGCGAGATGGTCACCGGCTTGCCGGCGAGCGTGTTGGACATCACGCGGAAGTACTTGAGCTTGTCGAGCGACTTCTTGCAGCACAGGTTGAGCACCGTGCGCGACTTCGGCCCCTGCAGGCTCAACGCGGCGACCTGTTCAGTGACCTCCGTGATGGTCACGTCCATGCCGACGGCATTCATCGACAGCCAGCGCAGCGACGGCTCCGCGGAGGTCAGGCGGAACAGGTTCTCGTCCAGGCGCGCGATCGTGCCGTCGTCGAGCAGCTTGCCCTCGTCGTCGCACCAGCCGGTGTAGCCGACCTGGCCCACGGCCATCCTGTGCACGTCGCGCGGGGTGAGCTTGTGCAGCAGGCGCGCGGCGTCGGGCCCTTCGATCATGTATTTCATCAGCGGCGAGACGTCGATCATCGCCACGCCGTCACGGATCGCCCAGTACTCGCGATCCAGGTGCAGGTCGTAGGAGCCGAGCACGATGTGCCCGGCCCAGCGACGCCAGTTCTGCGGCACGCTCAGCTTCGAGGTGCGCTCGTGGAAAGGGGTGTGCTTGAGTTCGAACATCGGCAGCGGTTCTCGGGTGTTATTCGGGTGCGGTCATTTCGCAGGAACTGGTGCGGTGTGCGCGCACCGTCGGCGCCACCACGCTGAAGTCGCCGGCCAGCGCGTGCAGGTACCAGTCGACGAAGCGCTTGGGCGTGTCCTCGAACTCCGGGTGCTGCGGGCCGGGCTCGAAGAAGCGCGAATTCACCCCCGCGGCGTTGAGGGTCATGATCCGCTTGTCTTCCAGCGTGGTGACGTGCCACAGCCAGGCCAGTTCGTCGCGGTCGTAGTCGACGCCTTCGCGCGCGTCGCCGTTGACGAACCAGACGATCTCCATGTCGGTGCGGTCGATGCCGCGCGGCACGTAGCGGAACAGCAGGCAGTGGTCCGGGTAGTTGAGCATGTAGGTCAGCGGGCCGAACTGGTAGTCGCCCGCGCCGCCGTCATAGCCCTTGAACTCGCCCATCAGCGGCGCCAGCGGTTCGCCATTGCGGCTGCCGGTGCGGTAGCCGTCGAACAGCGCGTAGCGGCTGGTGTAGATGCACGCACCGAAGCCGGGTGCCTCGCGGAACATGCGGTAGAGCGCCTTCTCGATGTCGGCGACGCCGGTTTCCCGCGCCGCGCGTTCCCACATCGCGCGGTTGATCGGCGCGACCACCTGCTCGCGTTCCTTGAACGTGTGGATCTTCGAGTAGGCGCGGTGCGCGGTGTCGCAGTGGTAGCACTCGAGGTAGTTGCCGAGCGCGATCTTCCAGTTGGCGTCGACCGGGTAGGTCGCACGGTGCGCGATCTTCGCCTGGTCCAGGCGGTACGGCGCCATCTGCGCATCGACCTGCTGCAGGCATTCGTTGAAGTCGTAGGCGTCGGGATCGAAGTTGATGAAGATCAGGCCGAAGCGAACGGCCACGCGGACCTGCTTCAGGCCGTGGTCCTCGCGGCGGAAGTCCGGCATCGCTTCCATGTGCCGCGCGGCGCGCAGGCTGCCGTCGGTGTTGTAGACCCAGCCGTGGTACGGGCAGACGAAGGTCTTGCAGTGCCCGGTGCTGGCTTCGCACACGCGCGAGCCGCGGTGGCGGCAGGAGTTGACCAGGGCATGGATGCCGTCGTCCTCGCCGCGGGCGATGATCACCGATTCCTCGGCGATCTCGTACAGGAAGTAATCGCCCTTGTGCGGGATCTGGCTGGCGTGGCCGGCGTACAGCCAGCTTTTGAAGAAGATGTTGTCCAGTTCCTGCTGGTAGGTCACCGCGGAACGGTAGAAATAGCGCGGCAGCCCGGCATCGGGTTGCTGCAGTTGCGCGGCGACGGCGCGCTGCAGGTGTAGCTGGCTGTCTTCCACGTCGGGAACGAAGGTCATGCGTCAGGTCCGGCCAATTGGGGTTCGGAGCGCGCATCCGTGCGATCCGCCGATCTTAGCCTTGGCGCGGCATTGCGGAGCAGGGCCCAGCGCACAGCCGGACATTTCGGGATCCGGCCGGCAGCGGCCTGCCAGGTGCGGCTCACGACCGCCCATCGTCGCCGCACTGTGCGGCGCGCACGCAGACCTGTGTCGCGTTCCTGGCGGCTGCGGCGCTATTCCGCCGCGCCCTTGCTTTCGGAGGTGCCGAGCAGTTCCGGTTGCAGGCGGTGCGGCTGGCCCAGCAGGGGATGGATGAACACGGCCGCCAGGATGATGACCACGCCGAGGTAGAACTGCCCGCTAAGTTCGCGCTGCTCGCCGAGCAGCAGCGCCGCGAGCGCGATGGCGTAGACCGGCTCGAGGTTGACCGCCAGCTGCTGCGCGAACGCGCTCATGTGCCGCAGCGCGACCAGGGAGAGGGTGAACGGCAGCAGCGTGCAGGCCAGCGACAGGCCGAGCAGCAGCAGGGCGTCGCGGGTGCCGGGCACGACCAGCAGGTCGCCGGCGAAGGCGGGGAAGATCAATGGCATCAGCGGCGCCAGCGCGGTCAGCACGATCGCCCCGGCGCCCAGCTCCAGCGCGGTGACGGTGAGCGGATCGCCGTGCTCGACCAGGCGCTTGTTGAGCGAGCCGAAGATCGCGACCAGGAAGGCCGACAGCGCGCCGACCGCGATGCCCGCGCGCATCCCGTGCGGCACGCCGCCCACCACCAGCACCACGCCCGGCAGCACGAGCACGCCCAGCGCCAGTTCGCGCTTGGAGAAGCGCGTGTTGGTGAGCCAGGGCTCGATCATGGCGACGAAGACGGTGCCCAGGGCGATGCAGGTCGCGCCGACCGAGGCATTGGACAGCTTGATCGCGCCGTAGAAGGTGAGCCAGTGCAGCGCGACGAGCGCGCCGATGCCGGCGTAGGCGAGCATCAGTCGCGGCCGCATCGCACGCAGGCCGCGCCACACCCGCGGCACCAGCGCGAGCGCGGCGACCACGATCAGCAGGCGCCACCACACCAGCGGCAGGGCCGGCAGCGAGATCATCTTGCCCAGAATCGCGGTGAAGCCCCATAGCACCACGCAGAAGTGGATCTGCAGGAAAGCCTTGCGGGTGTCGGTCATCGCCATGACAAGCCGGGTGGGGGTGCGTTGGAATGCGCTAGTTTTGCAGATCGGCGGCACGCAGCGCTGCCCGGGGAGAACATGTTGCGCACCTTCCGTCGTTTCCTGTTGGCGACCTGCCTGCTCCCGGTCGGGCTGGCTCCGGCATTCGCCGGCGCTGCGTGCCCTCCGGCGGGGAGCGACCGGGCGTCGCTGCAGGCATTGAAGGCCGCCGACTTCGCGCTGGCCGACACCGCCGCGCGGGAGCGGCTGGCACTGGGACTGGCCGGTTGCCTCGGCGATCCCGATCCGGCGCTGCGCGATGGCATCGCGTTCGAGGCGTTGTCCACCTGGATGCGCCGGCAGCAGTTGTCCGACGCCACGCTGGCGGCGCTGCGCGATCGCCTGCGGCCGCTGCTGGTCGCGGAAGATCCGCGGGGATTCCAGCGGCCGTTCGCCGCCCTGGTGCTGGCCGAAGTGGCGCGCACCGATCGCATCCGGCCGTGGCTCGATGCCGCGCAACGCGAACAACTGGTGGCGGACGCGGTCGACTACCTGTGCGGCGTGCGCGATTACCGCGGCTACGTCGACGGCGAGGGCTGGCGCCATGGCGTCGCCCACGGCGCCGACTTCGCCCTGCAGCTGGCGCTGAATCCGGCGCTCGACGCGGGCCAGCTCGAGCGCCTGCGCGACGCCGTCGCGGCGCAGGTGGCGCCGGCCGGTCATGCCTACATCCACGGCGAATCGTTGCGGCTGGCGCGGCCGATCGTCTTCATCGCCCGGCGTGACCTGCACGATGCCGGCGACTGGCAGCGCTGGCTGCAGGCCGTCGCCGCACCCGCGCCGTTGCCGGACTGGAACGCGGCCTTCGCCAGCGAAGCCGGGATGGTCCGGCGCCACGACGTCCTTGCCTTCGTGACCGCGCTGTACCTGCTCGCGCAGGAGCAGGATGATGCGGCGACCCGCGAGCGCCTGCTCCCGGGCCTGCGCGCCGTGCTGAAGGAGATGCCATGACCGCCAATGCTTCGCGACGCTTCGCCCTGCTGATCGCCGCGGTGGCGGCCGCCGCGCTGGTCCTGCAGTACGTGCTGCTGATCCAGCTCACGCGGGACTCGATCGGACCGGTCCTGGCGACGGTGCGCTTCTTCAGCTACTTCACCATCCTCAGCAACCTGCTGGTGCTGCTGGTGACGGCGCACGCGGCCGTCGCGCGCGAAGGCGCGTTCGCCGCGCCGCGCATGCGAGGTGGCGTGGCGATGTGCGTCGGCGTGACCATGGGCATCTATTTCCTGGTGCTCAGCCACCTGTGGCAGCCGCAGGGCGCGCAGCAGTGGGCCGACACCGCGCTGCATTACGCGGTGCCGTCGCTGTACCTGCTGTGGTGGGTGCTGTGCGTGCCGCACGGCACGCTGCGCTGGCGCGACCTGCCGCGCTGGCTGCTGTTCCCGCTGGCCTACCTCGGCTGGGTGCTGGCACGCGGCGCGTGGGTGCGCGAGTACCCGTATCCGTTCCTCGATCTGACTGCGCTGGATGGTGCAACCGTCGCCCGCAACATCGTCGGCGTGTTCGCTGTCTTCGTGGTCGTTGGCGGAGTGTTGCTGCTGGCCGACCGCTGGCTGCCGTCGCGCCGCCGCGCGCTGGCGACATGAGCCAGGCGCTGATCGAACACCTGCGCGACCTGTTCGCGCCGCTGGGGCCGATCTCGGCGCGGGCGATGTTCGGCGGTTACGGCCTGTACTTCGACGGGATGATCATCGGCGTGATCCTCGACGAGGTGCCGTACTTCAAGACCGACGAACTCACGCGCGGCGACTTCGAAGCGGCGGGCTGCGAGCCCGCGGTCTACGACATGAAAGGCACGCCGCTGCAGATGAGCTACTGGTCGCTGCCGGACGAGGCCATGGATTCGCCGCAGGCAATGCGGCCGTGGGCGCTGCGCGCCATCGAGGCGGCGCGGCGCAAGCCGGTCAAGCCGAGGCGCAAGCGCCCGTCGTAGGCCGTGGCAACGCGCGCTTTCAGGCGTGCGTGTCGTCCGTCGGCAGCGCCAGCAACCAGTCGATGAACGTGCGCGCGGCCGGCTTCAGCCGCTTGTGCGCGGGATGGACGACGTAATAGCCCCAGCGCGCCTTCAGCGCCGGGCCGGGCAGGCGCACCAGCACGCCGGCGGCGAGGTAGGGCGTGACGATCTTGTCGCGCGCCAACGCCGCGCCCAGGCCGTGGACCGCGGCATTCAGCGCCGCGGTGCTGTCGCTGAAGCGGTAGCGTTCCTCCAGCGATACGCCGTGCACGTCGGCGGCGCGCAACCAGTCGTGCCAGCCCTGGCGGGCGAGGTCGGACACCAGCGGCAGCTGCGCGATCTGCGCGGGATCGCGCACGGCGTCCACGCCGGGCAAGCTCGGCGACGCCACCGGAAACAGGTAGTCGTCCATCAGGTGGTGTGCGGTGAGGCCCGGCCAGTGGCCAGGGCCATGGCGGATGCCCAGGTCCGGGCCGCCCTCGTCGAAGCGGGTCAGCGCGACTTCGGTATCCACGGTGAGGCGGATGTGCGGATGCAGCGCCGCGAACTGCGGCAGGCGCGGTTGCAGCCAGGTGTAGGTGAGCGAGTGCAGGGTGGTGATGTGCACGCGATCCTGCTCGGTGCGCGCCACGCGCAGGCTGCGCACCACGCTCTCCATGTCGGCCATGGCGCTGCCTGCGGCGTCGGCGAGCTGGCGTCCTTCGGCGGTGAGCGAGACCCCGCGCGCATGGCGCTGGAACAGGGCGACGCCCAGGCGCGATTCCAGCTTGCGCACGTGGTGGCTGACCGCGCTCGCGGTGAGGTGCAGCTCCTCCGCGGCGTGGGCGAAGTTCTGGTGGCGGGCGGCGGATTCGAATGCCGCCAGGGCAGGGAGCAGGTCGGCGCGCAGGGCCATTGACGAGCCTCAAATCTGGCTTGTGTCTGTCGGCGAAAGTATGCGCTTGTGCCGCCTGTGCGTCTGCCGGAAATTGCCTGCAGCCGACAACGTGGCTCAAGCCGGGCGTCGTGCTCCTCCCCCTCCCGGCGCGCCCCGCGCCACCCCGCAAACGGAACAGAGCCATGGGTCGACTGGATGCGATTTCGGTTTCCACCGTGCAGGCGTCGCTGATCGACGAGATCCCGGCCGTGCGCATCGGCGCGGGCTGCACGCGCCGCGACCTGTCCTCGGACGGCAGCGTGCGCGTGTGGGTGGTCGACATGGAACCGGGCAGCACCTGGCCCTATGTCGACGACCACGACACCGGCGAGCACTACTACGTGGTCGCAGGCGAGGTGATCGAAGGCCGCGCCCGTTACGGCATCGGCACCTACGTGCGCTTCCTGCCGGGCACCAGCCACCGCCCGCGCACGGACACCGGCGTGCGCCTGTTCGGCTTCAACCTCGATCCGTCGGCGATGCTCGCCGCACGCGAAGCCGCCAGCCGCGCGCATCGCTTCAACTACAGCCAGGGCTGAGCCCATGAACACGATTGCCAGCGATCAACCATTGTCCGGGCTGCGTTCCGGCGCCTGGCTCACGCCCGTCGAGCTCGGCGCGCTGGGCGCCATCTGGGGCGCCTCGTTCCTGTTCATGCGCGTGGCCGCCAACGACTTCGGCGCGATGCCGCTGGTGGAAGTGCGCCTGGGCCTGGGTGCGCTGGTTCTGCTGCCGTTCCTGTGGCGCGCGCGGGCGCAGTTCGCGTCGCGGAAGCTGTGGGGCAAGCTCGCCCTGATCGGCGCGATCAACTCGGCGGTGCCGTTCATGCTGTTCGCCTGGGCCGCGCAGCGCGCGCCCGCGGGCGTCGGTGCGATCTCCAATGCGATGACCGTGCTGTTCACCGCGCTGGTCGGTTTCCTGTTCTTCGGCGAGAAGATCGGCGCCAAGCGCGCGGTCGCGCTGTTCACCGGCTTCGCCGGCGTGGTGGTGCTGGCCAGCGGCAAGGTCGCCGGTGCGAGCATCGGCTGGGCGGTCGTCGCCGGCGCCACGGCGTCGTTCCTGTACGGCATCGGCATCAACCTGGTGCGTCGTCACCTCACCGGCCTGCCGCCGGCCGCGGTGGCCGCATCGACGCTGGGCGCATCGACGCTGCTGACCCTGCCCTTCGCCATCGCCAACTGGCCCGACCATGCGATCCCGCTGAAGTCGTGGCTGTCGGCCGGCATGCTCGGCGTGCTGTGCACCGGCGTCGCCTTCGTCATGTACTACCGCCTGATCGCGCGCATCGGCGCCAGCCGCGCATCGACGGTCACCTACCTGATCCCGGTGTTCGGCGTGGCGTGGGCGTGGCTGCTGCTTGGCGAAGCCTTAACCTGGACGATGGCAATCTCGGCAGCGCTCATCCTCGGCAGCGTGGCCATGAGCCAGCAACCGTCGCGCTGATCCGCGACCCGACATGGGAGGCACGCCATGATCGCCCGACTCTGGCATGGCACCACCCGGCTCGATCGCGCCGACGCCTACGCGGCGTTCCTCGGTGAACGCGCGATGCCCGACTACCGCGGCACGCCCGGCAACCTCGGCGCGCAGGTCCTGCGCCGCGACGAAGGCGGGGTCGCCCACTTCGTCACCGTGAGCTACTGGGAAGACGAGGCCGCGATCCGCGCGTTCGCCGGCGACGACCTGCTGCAGGCGAAGTACTACCCGGAGGACGAGGGCTTCCTGCTCGAATTCGAGCCGCGGGTGATGCATTACGACGTGCGCTCGGCGGGGTGAGGCGAACCCGGTGACACGTAGCCCGGGTAAGGCCGTAGGCCGCACCCGGGGTTCGCCATCGATCAGAGCGCCCCGGGTGCGCTTCGCTTACCCGGGCTACGATCATTTCGTTCCCGCGCGCGGCGGCGCGTTCCAGACCGATGTGCCGTTACGTTTGTCGAGGCGCGGGCTACGTTGCCTGCAACTGCCGGATCAGCGCCATTGCCGCGGCCGGGTTGCGCTCCTTCGCCGCGCTGATGAAGAACACGTAGACGTCGCGGCGTTCCGCCGGTGGCGCGCCGTTGGCGGAGATATGCGGCAGGTCGTCGGGATGGCGGCCGTGCGCCCATTGCCGCGCGCGCTGCGCCCAGTGTTCGAGTTCCTGCAGGGCGTAACCGCTTTCGATCTCGCTGCGCGAGCGCATCAGCCGCGCGTACACGAAGTCGGTGGTGAGGTCGGCGAACGAGGGATAGTCGCGCGAATCGGTGAACACCGTGCCCAGGTTGCGCTCGCGCATCATCGCGATGAAGCGCGCGTCGACGAAGGCCGAGTCGCGCACGTCGAGCACGTGGCGCAGGCGGCGGCCGTCGACTTCCTCGGGCAGCAGGTTCAGGAAGGCGGCAAAGTCCTCGCGTTCGAGCTTGCGGCCGATGTCGAACTGCCACACCACCGGGCCCAGACGGTCGCCGAGCGACGCGACGCCGCCGAGGAAGTCGTCGACCTGCGTGCCGGTATTCGCCAGCACGCGCGACTGCATGATCCGCATCGGCGCCTTCAGCGAGAACACGAAGCCTTCCGGCGTTTCCGCCGCCCACTTCGCATACACGGACGGCTTCTGCGCGCCGTAGTAGGTGCCGTTGATCTCGATCGCGCTGAGCTGGCGCGAGGCGTATTCCAGCTCGCGCCGCTGCACCAGGCCGGCGGGATAGAAGTTGTTGCGCCAGGGCACGAAGTTCCAGCCGCCGATGCCCACGCGGATGCCGTCGATCGCCGGTGTCGCGTCCGGGAAGGGGGCCAGTGCTGGCTTCGTCCGGGTCATGGGCCTAGCGGGCTCCTGCTTCGCGGGCGTCCACCCTGGCGCGCACGGTCGCCAGCATGGCATCCAGCGCGTCGCGGTCGAGGTAATCGCCCTTGAGCACGACCGCGCGGATGGCCCGGGTGGCGTCGATGTCCTGCAAGGGATTACGGTCGAGCAGGACGATATCGGCCACCTTGCCCGCGGCGATGCCGGCCGAATCGCCATCGTGGCCGAGGAAGGCGGCGTTGCGCAGCGTTGCCGACTGCAGCGCCTGCAGCGGGGTCAGGCCGTAACGCACGTATTCGCGCAGTTCGTCGTGCAGGCCGATGCCGGGGTAGTCGTAGGAATTGAGGAAGCCCGCGTCGGTGCCGGCGAGGATGGACACGCCGGCTTCCTGCAGCAGCGGCAGCAGCGCGGCGCTCTTCTCGTAGACGCGGTGGCGCGCGGCGATGGCCGCGGCGTCGTCCTTGGCCGCGCGCTGCACGCGCCAGTCGTACGTCGCCTTCAGGCCGGGGCCGATGTAGTGCAGGTAATCGTCGCCGTGG
This sequence comes from Lysobacter terrestris, assembly GCF_014489475.1. GTDB lineage: Bacteria > Pseudomonadota > Gammaproteobacteria > Xanthomonadales > Xanthomonadaceae > Agrilutibacter > Agrilutibacter terrestris. Next base: position 2,361,232 of record NZ_CP060820.1, read on the forward strand.
TGGTCGTCCTGGTCGAGGTAGGCGGTCACGCGGCTGCCGTACAGGGTCGGGGTGATCGCGGTGCCGCGCGCGGCCAGCTTGCGGTACGCGGCCAGCGCGGTGTCGCGGTCGAAGGTGTCGGCCGCCTGCACCAGCGCGTCGCGGTAGGACAGCGTGCCCGCTGCCGAAGCGTCGGCGATCGCGCGCTCGCGGGTCGAGCCGGCCTTGAGTGCGTAGCCCATGTGTTCGATCGAATCCAGGCCGGCGGCGCTGACCTCATCGAGCATCAGCGACATCGGCACGTGCGCGGAGGTCTTCATGCCGCGGCGCTCGGCTTCGGCGAGCGCGGCCTTGAATAGCTGCGGCGACAGCGCACTTTCGGTGATCTTGACGAAGTCGACGTGCATCGCCTGCAACTGGTCGAAGGCGGCGCGCAGTTCGGTTTCGTTCGCCACTTCGAGGTCGCCCGGCCAGATCGAACCCTTGCCTTCGATCTTGGGGCCGGAGGTGTAGATCGTCGGGCCCTGCAGTTCGCCGTTGCGGACCTGTTCGCGCCATTGCAGCACCTGCGGGCTGAGGTCGCCGGCGGCGTCGCGCACCGTGGTCACGCCGTGAGCAACGTACAGCGGCAGCAGGTCGCGGTTCTCCTCGATCAGGGCCTCGCCGCCGCCGAAGTGCACGTGCATGTCCCACAGCCCCGGGATGGCGTACGTGCCGCTGGCATCGACGCTGCGCGCGGCGCGGAACCTGCGTGCCTCGCGCGCGTCGGCGACGGCCACGACGCGGTGGTCGCGCACGGCGATGTGGCGGTGTTCGAGCAGGCGGCCGTCGTGCAGATCGACGACGGTGGCGTTGTCGATCAACAGGTCGACGGGCACGGCCTGGCGGTGCGCGCACGCGGCGAGCAGCAGGGTGGCGGCGAAGGCGGCAAGCGCGCGTGGGTTCATGGGGGATGGTCGTTCGTGCGCATGGTGCGCGTGGGAAGCAGGCCGCGATATCGCCTGAATGGGGAGAAGGCGTTTCGAGGGTTCTCTTGCTGATCGAAGGGGGCGAGTCCTTGGTCGTCATCCCCGCGCAGGCGGGGATCCACGGACGTCGGTTTTGGCTGGTCGCGGACGATGGAGTAACGGCAACGGCAACGTCCCTGGATCCCCGCCAGGAGCATGCGGGGATGACGTTCCGGCACAGCCGTGCGCGCCGTTTGGCGCGCACGGGCCGGAACGTCACTTGATCGGTTCGTCCAGCATCAGCTGGCGCGCGAAGCGCACCGGCGGCGAACCGAACGACAGCAGCTTGTCGTGGTAGGCCTTGATGTTGAACTTGTCGCCCTCGCGCTTCTGCACTTCGCCACGCAGGTCCATGTGCTCGCTGTAGCCGACGAAGTAGGTCGGCAGCTGCGCCGAGGTCAGCTCCGCGCGCACCCACTTGCCGGCCGCTTCGCGCTCCTGCTGGAAAGTGGTGACGGTCATCAGCTTCATCGCGTCGTCGCGGCTCATGCCTTCGACGTGGATCGCCTGGTCGAGGATCGCGTTGGCGAACGCGCGCAGCGCCCACTTGCGCTGGACAAGCTTCATCAGCGGATCGCCGTCCATGTAGTTGGCGTCGTCCATGACCTTCTCCGCGTACATCGCCCAACCTTCGATGAAGGAACCCGAGCCCAGCACCGCGCGCAGCGTCGACGGGTACTTGTTGGAATGCCACAGCTGCAGGTAATGGCCCGGCATCGCTTCGTGGATGCTCAGCTCGTGGATCGAGCGGGTGTTGTATTCGCGCAGGAAGGAATCGACCTGTTCCTTGGTCCAGTCGTCCGGAATCGGCGAGACCGCGTAGAAGGTGTCCAGGCCCTTGTCGAGCGGGCCGGGCGAGTCGCAGTACGCCACCGACACGCCGCGCTGGAATTCCGGCATCAGGATGATCTGCACCGGCGAATCCGGTGCGGACACCAGCTGCTTCTCCTTCACGAACGCGGTGGCCTCGGCGGTGGACTGCTTGGCCACGTCGACGACCTTGTCGCGCGCCGGGCGATCGGCGTACGCGAGCTCGAGCGCGGCCTCGATCGTCTTCTGCTGCTGTTCGTCGCTGGGCGCGTCGGGCATGGCCTGCGGCGCGTTGGGCTTGCCGGCCAGGACCTTGCGCGCGATGTCGTACATCTCCGCGCGGGTCTGCTTGATCGCGGCTTCGGCGCGGGTGCGGATTTCCTGGCGGGTGAGCGGCGAGTTCAGCGCGAAGGCGAGCTTCTCGTCGTAGAGCTTCTGGCCGATGCGGAAGTCGCCCTTGGCGTTCGGCACCAGGGTCTTGTCGAGCCATGCCTGGTTCTCGGCCACGGCCTGCTTCAGCGCGGCGGCGGCGGCTTCCAGGCGCTTGCGATCCTCGCCCGCGAGCTGGTCGGCGTGCGGCAGGATCATGCTGTCGACGATGCTGTTGAGGCCGGCGTTCTGCTTGGCGACCGTTTCGGCGTGGATCTTCGGCACGCGCGCGGGATCGAGGTTCTCGCGCATCTGCGCCAGCAGCGCCGGGATCTTCTCCATGCGCGCGGTCGCCGACTTCAGGCGCTGCGGCAGCGGCGCGAATTCGCGCGCCATCAGCGTGTACAGCGCGCCGCCGGCGAGGCCGTTGTAGATCTGCGGATCCCACGCCCAGCTCTGCAGCGTGTCCAGCTGCCAGATGTCGTAGCGGATCTGGTTGCGCAGGATGGCGAGGTCGACCTGGTTCTCGCGCGACAGCTTGCTGGCATCGAGCGCGTCGACTTCGGCCAATGCCGCCTTGCTGAAGTCGACGAACTTCTGCCGCCCGGCGGCGCTGAGGTCCTCGATGCGGTCGTCGAAGTCGTGCTTGCCGGTCTGCGTGGCGCTGACCGGCTGCTGTTCCAGCCAGCCGTCGAGCCAGCGCTTGGAGATGTCGGCGAACTTCGCGTCGGCCTCGGCGGTGGCCGCCTGGGTGGTCGCGGGTGTTGCCGTCGACGTACCGGTTTCCTGCTTCTGGCAGGCGGAGGTGGCAAGCAGCAGGGCGAGGGTGATCGCGGTCGGGATCGGACGCAGGCGCATGGTGGTCTCGGACATCTCGTGGAAGCGGCGGGGCCGCGATTTCGCGAGGATATCGCCCCGCGTGCGCCTTTGCGCGGGCGGCGGATGCGGAGCTGACAAGCCGGCAGATCCGGCGCAGTGGGCGGGTGTCGCGCGTGGAGAGCTTATTCGCCCCACTCCTCGTCGGATTCGAATTCGACGATCACGTCCAGGTCGAACGCCAGCGCCTCCACCGCCTGCCGCACCTTGCGCGCGGTCGCAAGGTTGGGCGCGTCGACCTCCAGCTCGTGGACGCCCGGCCCCCGGTCGTCGGGCAGGCCGGCGGAGCTGGAATCCTCGTCGTCCATGTGCCCCATCAGGTCGGCGACTTCCTCGATGTGCTCGATGCCGTCGATGCCCGACAGCAGGTTGCCGATCGCACGCGCGCTGTCGCTGCTGCCGGTGATCCGCATGCGCAGTTGGGGCATGGCACGGTCTCCGTCGGGCCCGTTCAAGCGGGTGTCAACGCTGGGTGTTCAGGCTAGGTGGCGTTGCAGCAAGGATGCGTGATGGCGCGGTCGGGTCGGTGCAAAGTGGTATCGGTCAAAAAAGAAAGGCCGCCCGGAGGCGGCCTTCGTGTTCGCTGCGGCGCTCACGCGGCGCAAGGCGTCACGACTTGGGCGTGCGCACCGGCAGCGGCACGTTGCACAAGTCGATGTGCCCGGCCGGGCGCTTGTACCACTCGTCGCGGCGGTTGCGGCGCGCTTCCACCAGCTGGGTGAACGCCGGCGTGTCGGTGCGCAGCAGTTCCAGCGGCACGCGATCGTTCTCGGGCACTTCCGACGCCAGGCGCAGCGCCTTGATCGCGGTGCGCTGTTCGGGCTTCTCGTAGAAGCCGAGCGCACCGGTACCGCGCGGCAGCACCGACAGGAATTCCATGCCCTGCACGACACGGCCGACGACGGTGATGTTGCGGTCGAGCTGGCGCGGCGATTGCCCGGTGACCACGTACAGCTCGGTGCCGTTGCTGGAATCGGCGGCGACATCGCGGCCCGCGCCGACGGCGCCGTAGCAGTGCGCCAGCCAGGCCTTGCCGGCCTGCGGATCGCGCGCGGCAGGGAAGCCGTCGGCGAAACCAACCTGCGGCGCCCAGCCGTCCGCGTCGGTCAGGCGGGTGAACTTCACGCCCTTGCCCGCGCGTTCGAATTCCGCGGGCAGCTTCGCCTTCGCGCCGCCGAGCGGCTTCTTCTGCTTCTCGCCTTCGGCGGCATCGCCCCACTGCACGACGAAGTTGTCCTGCGAGCGGTTGATGCTCAGGCCGTTCCAGTAGCCTTCCTTCGCCAGCGTGCGGATGTTGGCGGCGTGCTCCGGCGCGAAGCCGGGCGCCAGTTCGATCACCACGCGTCCGGCGGCGAGGTCGACGTAGAGGGTGTTGGCCGGATCGAGCCGGCGCCAGTCGGCGGGCGTGGTCGCGTCGAGGATTTCCTGCGTCGACTTCGGCTTGGCGGTGGCGGCATCGGTCCTGGTGGCCGGCTTCGCGGCAGGCTTCGTCGCGGTCTTCTGCGTGGATGCCTTGGCTGCAGGCTTCTTGCTCCTGGCATCGACGTGCGAGGTGCACGCCAGGCCGATCACGATTGCGACGGAAAGCAGGGCGGCGCGATTGCAGTGCATGGAGGCTCCCATAGGTCGGACGCGCGTCCGCTGCGCGATCGGAACGAAGGGCCGAGAATACGCGAAAGACCAAGGCGGGAAAGCGTGCGCCGGTCACCTTGCCGGTCACGTGCATGCGTGTCGTTGCGAACTGTTGTCGCGAACTGTTTGCGCGTGCTCTTGTGCACTGACGGCCTTGCGGGCGACTTGCGCGCAGTCTTTTTCGCCGCCGGTTTTCGCGTCGCCTGCTTCGCCGACTTCGCGATCTGCTTGCGCCCGCGCGCGCCACCGTCTTGGCTGTTGACCGTCGCCCAGCCGATGCGCTCGGCCTGCGCTTCGGAGCCGGCACGCTCGCCTCGATGTGCCCGGCCTGCCGCTGCTGCTTGGCGGAACAGGCGGACTTGTCGCCCGGGGCGTCGGCGTTTCCGGGCCGCCACCGCGGCGGCCGCGCGCCTTGCTGTGACAGGCGCCCGGTGGCGGCCGGGCGACGGCCCGGGCATGACCTACGACCTCCCGTGACTAATGGCAGAGCCGGTATAGCGAACTTCGTAGTAGTGTTTGCTTCAAGCTACCGGCCGGACCGCCGCCATGACCCCCGTTCCCATCGACGTGCTCGACAGCCACCTGCGCAAGTTCCAGAAGGAACTCAGCGCCGGCACCGTCTCGCTGGCGCTCCTGGCCGTGCTCGGGACCGCCGCCGAACCGATGTACGGCTACCAGATCGCCAAGCGCCTGGAGCAGGAAGGCGAGGGCGTGCTCAGCGGCAAGCAGAGCGCGCTGTACCCGGTGCTGCGCAACCTGGAGGGCGGCGGGCTGCTGGACAGCTTCGTCGAGCCCTCGGTCGCCGGCCCGCCACGCCGCTATTACCGAATTACCGAAGCCGGGCGCGAAGCCCTGACGGGTTGGTCCGCCGCCTGGCGCGCCACCCGCGATTCCGTTGACGCCGTACTTGGGGATACCAAATGAACGCCACCGTCCTGCCGACCACCATTCCCGAATACCTCGAGCAGCTGCGGCGCTCGCTGGCCGGCGCCGATCCGGCGCTGGTGCAGGACGCCCTGTACGACGCCGAGGAATACCTGCGTTCGGAACTCGCCGAGAACCCCGGCAAGTCCGAGGCCGAGGTGATCGCCGCCGTCGCCGGCAGCTACGGCGCGCCGGACGAGGTCGCCGACATCTACCGCGACACCGAAGTGAAGGTGCAGAGCGCGCTGCGCACCCCGCCGTCGCGTCCGGCCGCACCGAACCGCTCGTGGGCGGCGCGCTTCTTCGGCGTCATCGCCGAGCCGCGCACGTACGCGTCGCTGTTCTACATGCTGCTGGCGCTGGCTACGGGCATCTTCTACTTCACCTGGGTGGTGACCGGCGTGTCGCTGTCGGCCGGCCTGGCGGTGCTGATCATCGGCATTCCGTTCCTGATCCTGTACTTCGGTTCGATCCGCGTGCTGTCGCTGGTCGAAGGCCGCCTCGTCGAGGTGATGCTCGGCGAACGCATGCCGCGTCGACCGCTGTACAGCGAACGCGGCAAGCCGCTGCTGGAACGGATCAAGGAGCTGTTCACCGATCCGCGCATCTGGGCGACGCAGCTGTACTTCCTGCTGATGCTGCCGCTGGGCATCGCCTACTTCACCGTGGTGGTGACGCTGCTGGCGCTGTCGCTGTCGTTCCTGGTCGCGCCGGTGCTGGTGTGGTTCGGCGTCGGCGATGCCGGCGTGTGGATCGACGGCGTGCAGATCGCGGACTGGAGCACCTGGCAGCTGCCGCTGCTGTTCGTCGCCGGTGGCCTGCTGCTGTTCGCCACCCTGCACCTGGCCCGCGGCATCGGCTACCTGCACGGCCAGCTGGCCAAGCACATGCTGGTGAAGTCGGCGCAGGTGGCGTGATCGGCGATATCCCTACTCTCGCCGCGCGAGCCGAGATGAATCCCTCTCCCCGCGCAAGCGGGGAGAGGGTGCCCGCAGGGCGGGTGAGGGGCGACGGAGCCGGACATCCGTTGGTAGCGTGGACTTGTCGAGTGCGGTTCTGGTTTCGCCGCGTTGGATGGAGCGCGGCAGGTTGAAGTCGCTGGCTCCATCGGCCCCTCATCCGCCCTGCGGGCACCTTCTCCCGCAAGCGGGGAGAAGGGAAGCAACGGATCAGAAAAAACGAAAAGCCCGGCGAATGCCGGGCTTTTTTTCACGGGGCAAACGAACAGTTCGCCGCTCATGCCATCGTCACTGGCCCGAGTAGCGGGCGATGAAGTCGCGCACCTGCGGATACACCTGCGTGCGCCAGCGGCGGCCGCTGAAGATGCCGTAATGGCCGGCGCCTTCGATGGTGAGGTGGCGGTGGTCGTCCTGCGGGATTCCGGTGCACAGCGCGTGCGCGGCGCGCGTCTGGCCCTGGCCGGAGATGTCGTCGAGTTCGCCTTCGATCGTCAGCACCGCGGTATCGGTGATGGCGCCGGGGTTCACCGCTTCGCCGCGCACCACCCACTCGCCCTTGGGCAGCAGGTGGCGCTGGAACACCACGTCGACCGTTTCCAGGTAGTACTCGGCCGGCATGTCGAGCACCGCGTTGTATTCGTCGTAGAAACGGCGGTGCGCGTCGGCGTCCTCGAGGTCGCCCTTCACCAGGTCCTGGTAGAAATCCCAGTGCGACTGGAAGTGGCGCTCCGGATTCATCGCGACGAAACCGCCGTGCTGCAGGAAGCCGGGATAGACGCGGCGGTCGTGGCCCGGGTAGTTCGGCGGCACCGCGTGCACGAGGTTGGCCTCGAACCACCACAGCGGCTTTTCCGTCGCCAGGTCGTTGACCTTGGTCGGGTTCTGGCGCGTGTCGATCGGGCCGCCGAACATCACCAGCGAACGCGGCGTCTTCTCGCCGCGCGCGGCCATCAGCGAGACCGCGGCCAGCGTCGGCACGGTCGGCTGGCACACGCTGATCACGTGCAGGTTGTCGGCGCCGATGGTGCGGATGAATTCCTCGATGTACGCCACGTAGTCGTCGAGGTGGAAGGCGCCGTCCGCGAGCGGAACCATGCGTGCGTCGACCCAGTCGGTGACGTAGACCTTGTGGTCCTGCAGCAGCGTCTTCACCGTGTCGCGCAGCAGCGTGGCGTGGTGGCCCGACAGCGGCGCGACCACCAGCACGGACGGGTCGTCCTTGAACTCGGTGATGGCTTCGGCGTCGTCGGCGAAGCGCTTGAAGCGCAGCAGGCGGCAGAACGGCTTCTTCAGCACCTCGCGCTCGACCACCGGATAGCTCTTGCCGTCCTTCTCGATCGCGTGGATGCCGAACTCGGGCTTCTCGTAGTCCTTGCCGATGCGGTACATCAGTTCGTAGCCGGCGGACACGCGCGAGGCGCCCGGCAACGACGACAGCCAGCTGCCCTGCGCGCCGAACATGCGTGCATTGGCCTCGGCCCAGTAGTTCCACGGCTGCATCCAGGCGCGGCCGAGTTCGTGCAGGTGATAAAGCAGCATCGCGAAGGGCCCCTGTACCCGGTGCGCCATATGACGCACCGCAGCATAGCCGATGGGGGTGGCGGGTTTGTGAAGCCGGTCGCGTTTCGCCCCGTGCGGGGCGGCGGCACCCCTCGGGGCCGCAGCGACGGGCGCGTCAGCCCGCTTCCAGTGCGGTGGCGTGGTCGCGCAAGGCAGGCGACAGCCACAGGTGCGAACCGATCCGCTGCAGGCCCAACTTCTCGAACCGCTGGCGGTAGAACGCCGCCGGCCGGTTGCGGAAATCGTGCTCGTCGCCTTCGGCGCCGTCTTCGCGGGTGAAGGTTTCCAGGAACGCCACGCCGCCGCAGAGTTCGGCCAGGCCGGGCAGGCCGCGATCGAGTTCGCGCGCATCCAGGTAATGCATCACGTCGCTGCACACCAGCAGGTCGACGGGCGGGCACGGGCGCAGCATGGCGAAGTCGCCGAACGCGGCCAGGTGGAGGTTGCGGCGCGCGCCGAAGCGGCGGATCGCGTATTCGCTGCTGTCGAAGCCCAGGTACTTCGCATTCGGGCGCAACTTCAGCAACGGCGCGCGCCACACGCCTTCGCCGCAACCGATGTCGAGCACAGTGCGCAGCGGGCGTTCGAGGTGGTACTCGGCGGTCGCCACCGCCATCGCGACCTTGCGCGCCAGGCGCGCGCGATCGCCGATGCCGCGCTGGCGGTACCAGGTGTCGAAGTAGTGCTGGTCGTAGCGTTTGCTCATGCGTGGCTCGCGAACCACAACGGCACCCTCGCTGTCATCCCGAGCGCGGCGAGGGACCCGTTGTTCGTAGAAGATGGGAAGCCAATCGGCGGAAAAGCAGGCCCCTGCTGCACTCGGGGTGACAGCACGAAGCATGGCCGTCATCCTATCGCGAGTTCCCGCGGAGCCCGCCATGCAAGCCTATTTCTGGACCAAGACCGCCCACCTCGTGTTCGTCATGGCCTGGATGGGCGGGGTGTTCTACCTGCCGCGGATCCTGGTCAACCTCGCCGAGGCCGGCAGCGACGACAGCGTCGAAGGCCGCGCGGTGCGCGCGCGCCTGGTGCTGATGGGCAAGCGCCTGTACCGCTTCGGGCACATCATGTTCGGGCTGGCCTTCGTGCTCGGGCTCACGCTGTGGCTGCACTTCAAGGTCAGTGGCGGCTGGCTGCACGCGAAGCTCGGCCTGGTCGCGGTGATGCTCGCGTACTACATCGTCGCCGGTCGCTGGTTGAAGGGCGTCGAAGCGGGCCGCGCGCTGCCGTCGTCGCGCACGCTGCGCTGGTTCAACGAGCTGCCGGTGCTGCTGTTGGTGGCGATCGTGTACCTGGTGATCGCCAAGCCGTTCTGAAGCGCTGCGGGGCCAGCCACGCTCGCTGCGCTTCGCCCCTCATCTGCCCCCCGACCAAAGCATTCGGGGGCAGGCTCGGCGGGTATCTTCTCCCCGCAGGCGGGGAGAAGGCCGCCTGTGGCGTCGCGGGATTTGTAGGGGGTTGCGCACGCTTGCGTGCTGCTTGTTCCTTGCGCAGGCGCGCTGTGCATATCCCTCCTCCCGCGCGCGGGGAGAGGGTGCCGAAGGCGGGTGAGGGGAGGCGAGCGCAGCGAGCTGCCTGCTCGATCGCCCCGACCATCAGCGCGTGCGGAACGCCTCAGGCTTCGGCAATTCCACCGGCACGCCGTTGTCGTCGCAATTGCCGCGCGCGCACAGCGTCGCGCGCAGGGCCGGCATCGCCTGCAGCAGGAAGTGGAAGATCGTGTTCTGCTCGACGCTGCCGCGCACCGCGCCGCTGCCCGGGCCGCGCGCCCAGATGCCGACGTCGTCGCCGCCGTGCGTTTCCGCCGTGGTCGGCACCAGGGCTTCCTGCATGAAGTCGGGCGCCGCGGTGTCGACCCGGGTCAGGTCGGGACGGCCGTGCCGGGCTTGCTCGAAACCGTTGGCTTCGTGCAGGAAGGTCTTGGGCCCCTCGGGCTGCTGCGACGAAGCGCCCACGTAACCGGGGCCGTTGCTGTAGTTGAGCGTGGTGTACGGCATGCCCAGCGCATCGCGCGCGTAACTGCCGTCGGCGCTGCCTTCGCCGCTGCTGCCGCGGACCTTGCCCAGGATCGCGTTGCCGCGCACCGGGTAGCCGACGAAGCTGAGCGTGTGCGAATGGTCGGCGGTGACCAGGATCAGGGTGTCGTCGGGCGAAGTCATTTCGTCCGCGGCGCGGACCGCGTCGCTCAGGGCGACGGTGTCGGTCAGCGCGCGGTAGGCGTTGCCGCTGTGGTGGGCGTGGTCGATGCGGCCGCCTTCCACCAGCAGCACGTAGCCCTTGTCGTTGCGGCGCAGGCGGGTGATGGCGGCGCGGGTCATCTCGGCCAGCGACGGTTCGCCGGCGATGTCGCGCGGGCGGTCGTGTTCGTAATTCATGTGGTCGTAATTGAACAGGCCGAGCAACGGCTTGTCGGCCGGCGCCTGCGCCAGTTGCGCGGCATTCCACACGTAGGCGCCATCGGCGTGGCGCTGCTTCCACTCGCCGATGAGGTCGCGGCCGTCCAGGCGCTGGCCGACCTTGTCGTCTTCCTCCGGATCGCGCTGCTGCACGGTCATGAAGTTGCCGCGGCCGCCGCCCATGAGCACGTCGGGGCCGTTGCCGAACGGCGATTCCACGAACTGGCGCGCGATGTCGATGCAACCGGCGGCCGCTGCCTGCGCCGGGATGGCCGTGTCGTTCTCCCAGCTGCGGTGCGCCGAGTGGCTGAAGGTCGCCGCGGGCGTGGCGTGGGTGACGCGGGTGGTGGTCACCACGCCGGTCGCGAAGCCGTTGCTTGCCGCCAGTTCCCACAGGCTGAGCAGTGGCGTCTTCAGCGCGGCCGCGCAGTCGCCCAGCTTCGCTTCCTGACCGATGCTGAGCACGCCGAAGCGCGTCTTCACGCCAGTGGCCATCGCCGACATCGTGCCGGCCGAGTCGGGCGTCTGCGCGTCGATGTTGTAGGTCCTGCTCAATGCGCTGGCCGGGAAGCGTTCCCAGCTCAGCCGGTTCTCCTCGCCCGACGCGCCGTTGCGCTGGCCCTCGAGGATGCGCGCGGCGGCCACCGTGGTCAGGCTCATGCCGTCGCCGACGAACAGGATCACGTTCTTCGCGCGTCCGCCCATCGCGCCGCGCTGCGCCGCCTGTGCGGCACCGTCGCGGAACCACCACGCCGGCGTTTCGCCGTCGGGGCGCTTGATCGCGGGGACGGCGACGTCGAACGCCAGTCCAGTCTCTGCGGCCTGCGGGCGCGGTGCGGTGCTGGCGCAGCCGCCGAGCAGGGTGAAGGACAGGGCGAGGGCAATGACACGCACGGATTGCATGGAGGTCCTGGGGGCGGCGGGGCCGGGCACGGGGCCGCGGATTATGCCAAGGCGGCGCGATGCCTCGGCGAGGATGCGCCGACAGTATTGGCTGCGGGTTTGCCCATTGCGGGGTTGTACATTCCGGTTTGGAACAAAGGATTGCGCGCAGGCGCCCCACGGCCCGTGCCGGCTCCGCTATGGTGCGGGGCTTCCGCGATGGGTCGGGTGGCCCGGGCGCGAGGAGAATTCGAATGATGAAGGTGGTTTCCGGCTGGCTGCGTATCCCGTTCTGGCAGCGCGTGGTGCTCGGCTTCGCGCTGGGCGCGCTCGCGGGCTGGCTGTTCGGCAAGGACGCGGAGACGTGGTTCGGGCCGCTCGGCGACGTCTACGTCAACCTGATCAAGATGATCGCGGTGCCGCTGGTGTTCTTCGCGGTGATCAATGCGGTCAGCGCGTTGCACGGGCAGAAATCGATCGCCGCGCTGGGCGGGCGCACCTTCCTGTGGTTCGCGCTCACCGCGGTGCTCGCCGTGGGCGTCGGCCTGCTGGCGGGCCGCGTGTTCCAGCCGGGCGCCGGTGTCGCCGCCGGCACGCTGCAGATGGCGTCCGATTACGTGCCGAAGACGCCGCCGGGCTTGTTCGACGTGCTCTTCAACATCGTGCCGTCCAATCCGTTCGCCGCACTGGCGGGCGCCGATACCGCCAAGACCGCCGATGGCATGAAGGTGCTGGTGCCGCGCAACGGCACGGTGCTGCAGGTGATCTTCTTCGCCGGCCTGGTCGGCTTCGCCTTCGTCAAGCTGGGCGAGAAGACCGCGAACCTGCGCCGGCTGTGCGGCGAAGCCAGCGAGACCATGATCCAGGTCACCCGCTTCGTGCTCGAGTTCACCCCGCTGGGCACCTTCGGCCTGATCGCGGCGCTGGTCGGCGGCTACGGCTTCGAGCAGCTCAGGCCGCTGGCGAGTTTCGTGGTCGCGCTGTACGCGGCGTGCGCCTTCCATATCGTCGTCGTGTATTCGGGCCTGCTGCTCGCGCACGGGCTCAATCCGCTGAAGTTCTTCCGCGGTGCGGCGCCGGCGATGCAGGTCGCTTTCGTCGCCTCCTCGAGTTTTGCCGCGATGCCGGTGTCGCTGCGCAGCGCCGTGCACAACCACGGCGTCGACCGCGACTACGCCGCGTTCGCCGTGCCGCTCGGGGCGAGCATCAAGATGGACGGTTGCGGCGCGATCTATCCGGCGCTGGCGGCGGTGTTCATCGCCCAGTACGCGGGCATCGACCTGACCTTCGACAAGTACCTGATCATCGCCCTGGCCTCGGTGCTGGGCAGCTTCGGCACCGCCGGCGTGCCCGGCACGGCGGTGATCATGGCCACCGTGGTGCTCAGCGCCGCTGGCTTGCCGCTGGAGGCGATCGGCTACCTGTACGCCATCGATCGTGTCCTCGACATGATGCGCACGATGACCAACGTCACCGGGCAGATGCTGGTGCCGGTGCTGGTGGCGAAGGAAACCGGGCTGCTCGACCGCGAGGTGTACGAGGCGGCATCGAGCAACGTCGGTATCGCCGAGGGCGAGGTCGCCGAGGCGCGCGACAACGCCTGACGGGCTCACGCATTTTTTCGCCGGTAGGCGGGAAGATCGGCGTCGCAGCAATGACGCAGGGACCGGGGAGGTCGCCATGGCCGAAGCGAACAACATCCAGCTGGTCGAACGCTTTCCCGATGCCGGCGACTACTGCCGGCTGCGGTCCGAAGCCGGCATGTCGCCCAAGACGCTGCAGGCCGCGCGCAAGGGCCTGCCCAACACCCTGTATGGGGTGAGCCTGCAGGTCGACGGCGAAGTGATCGGCATGGGCCGCATCATCGGTGATGGTGGCTGCTTCTACACGGTGGTCGACATCGCCGTCGCGCCGGCCTACCAGGGGCGCGGCCTGGGCAAGCGGATCATGACCGCGCTGGACACGTGGCTGCGCCAGAACGCGGAACCCTCGGCCTACGTCACCCTGGTCGCCGACGGCGAGGCGCGCCACCTCTACGCCAAGTACGGCTTCGTCGAGACCGCACCGGCGTCGGTCAACATGGAGTACATCGTCGCGCCGCACGCGCCGGAGTGAGCGCGGCGCGCCCGGTCAGGCCCGCGAGAACTTCCACGACAGCATGCGGCCGTCGCGATAGGGCATGACCCCGTGGAACGGGCGCGGATCGGCGTCGAACACCAGCGGCAGGAACTGGCGGTCGCCTTCCCACATCGGCAGCTCGTGCAGGCGGTCGCGCGGCACCCATTCCAGCGGGCCTTCCGCGTTGTGTTCGAACGGCGTGCCGGTGAAGCGGGTGATCAGGAACACGAAACCCAGCCAGTCCTCGCCCTGCTTGCCGAAGCCGGGCCAGCTGATCGTGCCGCGCAGCGACAGCTCGGTGCAGCCGATGCCGGCTTCTTCAAAGATCTCGCGGCGCATGCCCGCGAGTACGTCCTCGTCCGGTTCGAGCTTGCCGCCCAGGCCGTTGTACTTGCCCAGCTGGTGGTCGTCGGGCCGCGCGTTGCGGTGGACCATCAGCACCTCGCGGCCATCGGGCGACAGCACGTAGCCCAGCGTCGCGACGATCGGCGTGTACGGCATTACGGCCGCGCCTTGCGCTGCGTGGACAGCTGCGCGTCGAGCTTGGCTTTCGCCGCGTCGGCGTAGGCGCGACAGGTCATCGGCGAAGGATGCGGTGCGCTGGTATCGGCGGGCGTCCATCCGCTGGCATCGGGATGCGGGGTGATCAGCAGGTCGCATGGCAACGAGCGGACCGTGGCGAAGCCGCGGCGGTAGTCGTCGACGATGCGCGGATAGCGCGGGTTGTCGACGAGCCGGTAACCCGGTGCCGACAAACTGTCGGCGTAGGCGATGGCGAGCGGCTTGCCGGCGCGGCTGTCGCTCCAGGTCCAGCTGATGCTGCCGGGCGTATGCGCTGGGGTGAAATGCGCGGTGAAACGCATGCCACCCAGTTCCACCGTTTCGCCATCCATCACGAGGCGATCGGCCTGCACGGCGGGGTACAGGATGTCGTCGCCGTAATGCAGGTCGTTGCTGCCGCCCCGCGCGAGCAACACGGCGGATTCGGCGTTGCTGACGACGTGCGCGCCCGTGGCGCGCTTGACCGCGGCGATCGGGCCGGCGTGGTCGCCGTGCGCGTGGCTGTGCAGGATCAGCTTCAGCTCGCCCGGCTGCACGCCGAGTTCGCGCATCCGTTGCAGCAGCATCTCGGCCGCCTGCGGCATGCCGCCATCGATCAGGACCGCGCCTTCCGCGGTCCGGATCAGCAATGCGCTGAGTCCCTCCGTGCCGATGTACCAGGTGTGGTCGGCAACCTGGAACGGCGCGACGGGTTGGCGCCATGCGTCCTTGACTTCGTAGGCCTGCAGCTGCGGCAGGGGAGATTCGACGGCGTGGGCGAGCGGAGCGGTGACGAACAGGCAAGCGGCAAGTGCGAGACGTTGCATCGGCGCGGACACGGAGGCGGGCGCGACAGTGTCGGCGATCGTGCACGGACAAGCCAGTGCGATCGCCTTACCCAAGTGCGATCGCGTTGCACTGTGTCGTGGCGTCAGCGCGGCGGACGCGGCGTGGCGAGCCGTGCGGCGAACCACGCCAGCGGCAGCGGCAGCACGAGGCCGGCGATCGTCATCCACAACGGGTGCGGGATGATCATGCTGTTGGCGATGACGCCCAGCACCACCAGCGCGCCGATCACCAGCGCGGCGACGCGCCGGTGCCGCGCAATCCGCGCCGCAACCCAACCGCCGAGCAACGCCGCCAGCATCCAGCCCACGACGACCACGAGCATCGCCGAAGTCGGCGCCGCGGCGATGTGCGCCGCGAGCGCCTGCGGATCGCGCAGGTCCATGCCCGCGGGCGGACGATGCAGGAACAGGCTCGCGAATTCGCACGCCGACATCGCCAGCCATGCGACCACCAGCCCGACCACGATTCCCACGATGGTTCGACCCACGACGGCACTCTCCCCGGAGTTTGCCCGCAGCATCGTTCATCCCCCAAAGCGCCGCAAGCGTGCACACTTGCGCTTCGTTCCATCGATGGACAAGCCATGAGCGGCCAGCAACGCGAACTGACCCTGCGCTTCCTCGCGCAGCCCACCGACGTCAATTACGGCGGCAAGGTCCACGGCGGCATGGTGATGAAGTGGATCGACCAGGCCGGCTACGCGGCCGCGGTCGGCTGGAGCGGGCGCTACAGCGTGACCGTGGCGGTGGGCGGCATCCGCTTCGTCGCACCGATCCGCATCAGCGACCTGGTCACCGTGTCGACCAAACTGGTCCACACCGGCACCAGCAGCATGCACTTCGCCATCGACGTGATGGCCGCCGATCCGATCAGTGGCGATCCGCCGCGCCTGTGCACCCATTGCGTGATCGTCTTCGTCGCGCTCGACGGCGTGGAAGGCAAGCCGGTCGCGGTGCCGCCGCTGCAGATCGCCAGCGAGGAAGACCAGCGCCTGGCCGAGTACGCGATGAAGGTGATGGAGCTGAGCAAGGGCATCGAGCAGACGGTCGAACGCTATCGCGTGTAGGCCGAGCAGCACCCAAGAAAAAGGCCGCCCCAGGGGCGGCCTTTTCATGTCCGGGAACGGGGAGTCGCTCAGGAGCCGTTGAGGGCCACGCGGCGCGCCTGCACGAAGCGGCCGCTCCAGTAGCTGTTGTCCAGGCTGGACACGGTCACGTCCTTGCCGCGCCGAGGGGCATGGACGAAGCGACCGTCGCCGACATAGATGCCGACGTGGTCGACCCGGCCCTTGAGGCCGAAGAACACCAGATCGCCGGCCATCAGCTTGGCGCGGTCGGTGACCGGTTCGCCGTTCTTGGCCATGTCGCGCGAGACGCGCGGCAGTTCGATACCGAGGGCGCTGCGGAACACGTAGCCGACCAGGCCGCTGCAATCCAGGCCCTTGGACGGATCGGTGCCGCCCCAGCGGTACGGGGTGCCGAGCAGGGCGAGCGCCTTCTGCAGCACGGACTTGACCTTGCCGTCCTCGCCGACCGGCATGCCGATGGCGTCGGCCGGCAGTTCGAAGGCGGCGGCGGGGTTCATCAGGCGGTTCGCGCCGGCGACCAGGCCCAGGGCGCGGTCGGTCAGCGACACCTTGGCGTCGGCAGCGACCGGCGCAGCGGCCTGGGCGCGCACCGGGAACGGGGCGTCATCGTCGGCCGGAGCGGCCAAGGCGCCGAACGCCGGCACGCACAGGGCCAGCAGCAGGGCGAAACGATGGAGGTTCCGGGCAAGCCGGAGCGGGGTGGTGGCAGCAGGGCGGCCGTGCTTTCGGGTCGTCACGCAGTCATCACGAATCAGAAACCGAGGACGATCATGCCTACCCGCTCGGGGGAGTATGTTCAGAAGAAGTTAAAAACTCGTTACAAAAGGCGCCCCGGTTGGCAAAACCGGCCACTGCCTACTCCAGCACGCGGCGGGCGCCGGTGTAGTGGTCGCGCCAGTAGGGGCCGTCGAGGTGGTCCAGGCGGACGGTGCCGCCGGTGCTCGGGGCGTGCACGAAGCGGCCTTCCCCGACGTAGATGCCGACGTGGCTGACATTGCCGCCGTTGCCGAAGAACACCAGGTCCGCCGCGGCCAGCCGTTCCGGCTTGATGCGGGGGCCCTGCCAGGCGGCCAGGTCCCGCGAGGTGCGGGGCAGGCGCAGGTCGAGCATGTCGCGGTAGACGTAGTTGACCAGCCCGCTGCAGTCGAAGCCGGTGTCCGGGGTGTTGCCGCCGTAGCGGTAGGGCGTGCCGACCAGGCTGATGGCGCGCATCAGCACGGCGTTCGCGCGGGCCGGGTCGGCCGGTGCCACCACCGGCCATTGCCGATGGGCGGGCGGCGGCTGGCGCACCAGCTTGTCCCCGCCGCAGCCCGCCAGCAGCGTGCAGAGGGCGAAGGCCAGCCATCCGCGCGCTGGCATGGGGCGGAGCTTGCCGGGATAATGCGCGGCTCCCTCGGCGGGGCTCGGTACTGGCGTCTTCACGCCCCGAAGCTTGGCCGTTCCCGCCGCTGCCGGCAAGGCGCCGGCACCTCCGGTCGCAGTCGCGGCCCACCACCCGAGTCACGCAATGAAGATCGAGAAAGACCGCGTCGTCAGCTTCCACTACACCGTCAGCGAGCAGGGCCAGGAACCGCTGGAAAGCTCGGTCGGCCGCGACCCGCTGGTGATCCTGGTCGGCCACGGCAACATCATCCCCGGCTTGGAGCAGGCGATGGAAGGCCGCGAAGCCGGCGACAAGTTCGAAGTTGACGTCGCCGCCGCCGATGCCTACGGCGAGAAGCGCGAAGGCCTGACCCAGCGCATCCCGAAGAAGCATTTCGAAGGCCAGCGCCTGGAGCCGGGCATGCAGGTGATCCTGCAGACCAACTTCGGCCCGCGCGCCGTCACCATCCAGAAGGTCGGCATGAGCGTGGTCGACGTCGACCTCAACCACCCGATGGCCGGCAAGGACCTGCATTTCGCAATCGAGATCGCCGACGTGCGCGAAGCCTCCGCCGAAGAGGTCGAGCACGGCCACGTGCACGGCGAAGGTGGTCACCACCACTGATCGCCGCGCCAGCGCGATCGCCCGCCGACGGCCCGCCATGTGCGGGCCGTTTGCTTTCTGCTTTCCGCATGGGGGCGTGTGAGCCGCAAAAGGAAAACGGCCCGCTCGCGCGGGCCGTCTCCGTTGTTGCAGCGACTGCTTCGCTCAGTTCTGGAACGGGTTGTTCTCGGCGAAGTATTCGTGGTTGTCGGCGTTGTCCAGCGCGGCGGCCGGATCGGAGATCGCCAGGCTCTTCGCACCCGACTGGCCGTAGACGTGGTCGTCGGTGCCGGCCACGACGTTGAAGTGGCTCATCTCGTGGATCAGCGTGCCGGCCTTGGAGTCGGTGCCGGTCAGCGGCGCGCTCCAGAAGGCGCGGCAGACGAAGATCTCGTACGGCCGGGTCGGATACACGTAGGCGTAGTAGCTCTGGTTGCAGCCGCAGTTGATCTTGACCTGGCCGGCGTTCTGGTCGATCGCCGAATCGATCGCGGCGAAATGCTGGCCGGCGGTGTTCCAGCGCGAACTGGTGTAGGCGCCGAACCAGGTGGTGTAGCGCGCACCCACGGTATTGCCGGCGAGGTAGCCCTTGCCGTTCTCGGCGTACTTGCGCGCCTCGACGACGGCCTGGCCGGCGCCGTTGATCTGCGTGGTCGAGCAGCCGACGTAGGACACGCCGTTCACCACGGTGCCGCCGCCGCTGCCCGGTTTGCCCTTGGACGTGACGTCGCCACCCTTGGCTTCCAGCACGTCGGCGCCGTCGACCCACAGGCGCAACGGCACGGACTGGACCTTCATCGGCAGGCCGTTGGCGTTCTTGAGCATCTCGCCGTTCGACAGCGAGGCATGCTGCAGCGTCGAGGACAGGGTGACGATGTATTCGCCGCTGCGGCTCATGTCGTAAGCGGATGACAGGTCGACCACGGTGCGCAGGGTTTCACCCGGGCGGATGATCTTGAACGCCGCAGCGCCCGGCAGCTCGCGCTTGATCATCGGGCCTTCGTACTGCACCGGCTGGCCGTCGCGGCTCACCTGGAAGAGCTTCGCTTCGAGGAAGTCGGACGGGAGCTGCCACTGCGGCACGCGCACCGTGTGCCTGCTGGTGTTGGTGATGGTGACTTCGACCGAGCCGAGGAAGCCGCCGCTGGACGCCTGCGCGGCGACCATGCTGACGCGCAGCGGGTTGGAATTGGCGTTCGGCTGCGCGGAAACGGCGGCAATGGCGCCGACGAGCAGCGTGGAACAGGTGAGAGCGGCAAGCTTCATTCGTGTTCTCCGGGACAGGTGGATGGAACGAATTTGCGGGGGCGGTGTGCGTCCATGCGACTGGACATATGCCTGAAAACGGAGTGGCCCGCAGGCGCGGGCCACTCCTTGTTGCGGTCGTCGATCAGTTGACGCTGACCGCGCTCCACGCCGCGGCTACGGCGTTGTACTCGGTCGAGCCGGTGCCATACAGGTCGGCAGCGGCGCTCAGCGTCGCGACACGGGCCTGCGGGTAGGTCGTGCTGGAGGTGAAGTACACGTCCAGGGCGCGATACCAGATCTTCGACGCGGCGTCGCGGCCGATGCCCGTGACCGACGCGCTGTTGCAGGTCGGCGAGGTGTGGTCCATGCCACCGAAGCTCTTCGCGCCGCTGCCTTCGGCCAGCAGGTAGAAGAAGTGGTTGCCCACGCCGGAACTGTAATGCGGGTCGAGCGAAGCGACGCTGGTGGACCAGCAGTTGCGCGACGAACCGTCCTTGCCAGGGTTGTACATGTAGCGCAGCGCCTTCTGGTTCGAGCTGCCCGCGACGTTGGCGTAGTAGATCTCCTCGCCGATCAGGTAGTCGCCCGGATCGTTGGTGTTGTTGGCGAAGAACTCGACCATGGTGCCGTTGATGTCGGAGTTGGCCTCGTTCAGGCCGCCCGCGTCGCCCGAGTAGGCGAGGTTGGCGGTCGCCTGGGCGACGCCGTGCGACATTTCGTGGCCGGCCACGTCGAGCACGGTCAGCGGCTTGTAGGTCACGCCGTCGCCGTCGCCGTAGAACATCGCGCTGCCGTTCCAGAAGGCGTTGACGTAGTTGTTGTTGATGTGGACGTAGCTCTTCACGCCCTGGCCGTCGTTGAAGATGCCGTTACGGCCATGGACGGTCTTGTAGTAGTCCCAGGTCAGCGCGACGCCGTAGTGGGCTTCGGCCGCGGCCGAAGCGCGATCGGAGGTGGCGTAGTTGCCCCACACGTTGTCGGCGTCGGTGAACAGCGTGGCCTTGCGCGCCGCCATGCGGTCGCTGAGGTTCTTCGCATCCCAGGTCGAACCGCCGCCGCGGGTGTTGTCGACCATCTGGTAGCCGCCCGAGACCGAATTGGTGGTCAGCGCCACGTCGCCGGTCGAGATGGTCTTGCCCAGGCCGGTGGCATTGGCGGTTTCGATGGTGTCCCACTTGTCGAGGATCTTGCCGTTGCGGGCGTCGACGAAGTAGTGCATCGCGGTCGGGGTCTGGTCGGCCTTGGTGCCTTCCATCACGACTTCATAGGCCAGGGCCGGCTTGGCGCCGCGGGCGTAGACGACCAGGCTGGCGGTCGGCATGCCGTTGAAGCCGGTGCCGAAGGCCGTGCCGGCCTCGACGATGGCCTGGTCGGCGCTGAGCTGCGGCGCGACGTCCGGACGGCCGGTGGTCTTCAGGGTCAGGCTGGCCGACTTGAACTGGCCGTTCTTCGAGTGCACCACCACGTCGCCGCCGATGACCGGCAGGCCGCGATAGGTACGGTCGAAGCGGACATGCTCGGTGCCGTTGGCATCGACCACGCTGTGCTTGGCGACGAAGGCATCCGCGTCGGCACGCTGGACGGCAGCGCCGTGGCCATCGATGAGGCCATGGGCGCGCTGGGCGGCCTGGGAATTGATGTTGGCGGCGAGAGCGGGAGCGGACAACGCCAGCGTAGAGCCAGCAAGCGCGGCGAGGACGGCCGTGCTGAGGAGACGTGCTTGCATGTAAAAAACTACCCCTGAGGAGTTTTGATGGGCCGGACGAAACCGGGACTGCGCACATACACTTCCCCATGCCCTGTACAAGCGGCTGGAGAGGTGGTGTTGGTGACCAGTCCGGCTGCGGCCCATGCAGCTCGGCAGGTTGTCGGCGCATTAATCGCGACTTTGCCGAAGCTGTCATGTCGCAGTGCAGCAATTAGTTGCAAATGTGACCAAATCCCCGGGTGGCGGGGTCAATTTTCGAAATTCATATTGCGATGCACAAAAAAACGGATGTCGTAATCGTGGGCGCGGGGGTCATCGGATTGGCCTCGGCCGTGGCCTTGCTGGAAGCCGGGCGCAGCGTTCGCGTCATCGACGCCGGCCGCATCGGCGGCGGTGCCTCGCACGGCAACTGCGGCACGATCACCCCCAGCCATGCGCCGCCGCTCGCCGCGCCGGGCATGGTTGGCGTGGCCTTGCGCTGGATGCTCACCCCCGACGCGCCGCTCTTCATCAAGCCGCGCATCGATCCGGGGCTGTGGCGCTGGCTGCTCGGCTTCGCCGCGCGCTGCAATCCGACGGACTGGCACCGCAGCGCCCTCGCGAAGTCGGCGCTGCTCAACGACTCGCGCGCGCGGCTGGCGCAGTGGGTGCGCGATTACGGCCTGGAATGCGAATTCGCCGAGGCCGGCGTGGACTACGTGTTCCGCGACCCGCGCGCCTTCGCCGAGGAGCAGCAGGAAATGGCCGCGCTGCGCGAACTGGGCGTACCGGTCGAGGCCATCGACGGCCGCCGATACGAGGCGATGGAGCCGGCGCTCCAGCCCGGCGTGGCCGGCGCGATCCGGTTCGACGGCGACGCGGTGCTGCGTCCGGACCGTTACGTGGACGAACTGGCGCGGCTGGTGCGCGAGCGCGGTGGCGAGATCGTCGAGCAGTGTGCGTTCGATGCGGTCGACGCCCGCCACGACGGCGTGACCTTGCAGACCGCGCACGGCCCGCTGCAGGCGCGCGAAGTGGTGTTCGCGTTGGGCGCGTGGTCGCCCAGGCTCGCCGATGCGATCGGCTTCGCCGCGTTGCGCCGGGCGATGCAGCCGGGCAAGGGTTACTCGATCACGTATTCCGCGCCGTCGCTGGTGCCGCGCCGGCCGATCGTGCTGCGCGAGCGCTCGGTCTGCGTCACCGCGTGGGGCAGCGGCTTCCGCCTCGGCAGCACGATGGAGTTCTCCGGCTACGACGACACGCTCAATGAGCGGCGCCTGGCCGCGTTGGAGCGTGGCGCGGCCGAGTACCTGCGCCGCCCGGTCGGGCCCGAGGTGCGCGAGAAGTGGTACGGCTGGCGGCCGATGTGCATCGACGACGTGCCGCTGATCGGGCGCGTGCCTGGCCGCGACGGCCTGTGGCTCGCGACGGGGCACGGCATGATGGGCGTCAGCATGAGCGCGGCGACCGGGCAGCTGCTGGCGGACCTCATGACTGGACGCGCGCCCCCGGTGGATCCCACGCCGTACCGGCCCGAGCGCTTCCGCTGACGCGGACCGCGGCAAGAATTTCATTCAGGACAAGCCATGACCCCCATCTTCGAACTGCACCGCGGCACCGCGCCGTTGCTGGTGAGCCTGCCGCACAACGGCAGCGAGATTCCCGCACCGCTGCGCGAACGCATGGTCGAACGCGCGCGCCTGGCGCCCGACACCGACTGGCACGTGGCGCGCCTGTACGCGTTCGCGCGCGAGCTGGGCGCTTCCGTGCTCGTGCCGAGCCACTCGCGCTACGTGATCGACCTGAATCGTCCGTCCGACGACACCTCGCTCTATCCCGGGCAGAACACCACCGGGCTGTGCCCCGTCGTGCAGTTCACCGGCGCGCCGGTGTACCTAGACGGCCAAGCGCCGTCGCCCGACGAGATCGCCGCGCGCATCGCGACCTACTGGCAGCCGTACCACGCCGCGCTGCAGGAGGAACTCGCGCGCATCCATGCCGCGCACGGCCACGCGCTGCTGTGGGAAGGGCATTCGATCAAGGGCAGCGAACTGGAATTCCTGTTCCCGGGCCGCCTGCCGGACTTCAACCTGGGTACGTCGGCCGGCGCCAGCTGCTCCCCGCAGCGGCAGGCCCGCGTGGAAGCCGCGCTCGCCGCGCAATCGCGCTACGACTTCGTGGTCAACGGTCGCTTCAAGGGCGGTTACATCACCCGCCACTACGCCGACCCTGCGCGCGGCATCGACGCGATCCAGCTGGAAATCAGCCAGCGCATCTACATGGACGAAGCCACATTCGCCTACGACGAGGCGAAGGCCGTCGATGCGCGGGCGGTGATCCGATCGCTGCTGGAGGCCGCGTTGTGACCTACATCGGAGCCAAGGGGCGAAAGAAATCCGGCAGCTCGCTGTTCGCGTTGCTGGTGCTGGCGATTGCCGCCGCGGTCGCGTGCTGGGCGTTGCTCGCGTTGTTCCCGGTCGAGCTGCACCAGGTCGGGCAGTGGCTGCAGGCGAAGTTCGACGCGCTGCGCAAATGAAAAAAAAGGGCGGCCAAAGCCGCCCTTTTTTCGTCTCAATCGATGGCAATCAGGCGTCCAGCGTCGCCAGGTCGCCCTTGGGTTCCAGCCGCGCCATGCAGTTCCTTCCGTGGCGACAATGCATGCGCCGTCGCCACGGCAGAGGATGCAAAGAGCGGGTCAGACTTCCAGGGTGGCCAGGTCGCCCTTGGTTTCAAGCCAAGCTTTGCGATCGCTCGCGCGCTTCTTCGCCAGCAGCATGTCCATCAGCGCGTGGGTTTCGATGGCGTCATCGGCGGTGAGTTGCACCAGCCGACGCGTGTCCGGGTGGATGGTCGATTCGCGCAGCTGTGCCGGGTTCATCTCGCCCAGGCCCTTAAAGCGCGTGGTGTTGACCTGGCCGGCGAAGCCCTTGGTGCGATCGCTTTTCTCGCGCTCGATCTTCTCCAGCAGGATGCGCTTTTCTTCCTCGTCGAGCGCATAGAACACCTGCTTGCCCACGTCGACGCGGAACAGCGGCGGCATCGCCACGAACACGTGGCCGGCATTCACCAGCGCCGGGAAATGCTTGACGAATAGTGCCGTCAGCAGCGTGGCGATGTGCAGGCCGTCGGAATCGGCGTCGGCGAGGATGACGACCTTGCCGTAGCGCAGGCCGGAGATGTCGTCCTTGCCCGGATCGCAACCGATCGCGACGGCGAGGTCGTGCACTTCCTGCGAGGCGAGCACGCTGCCGGAGGCGACCTCCCAGGTGTTGAGGATCTTGCCGCGTAGCGGCAGGATCGCCTGGAAGTCCTTGTCGCGCGCCTGCTTGGCGCTGCCGCCGGCCGAATCGCCTTCGACCAGGAACAGTTCGGTGCGCGAGAGATCCTGCGAGGTGCAGTCGGCGAGCTTGCCGGGCAGGGCGGGGCCCTGGGTGACCTTCTTGCGGACGATCTGCTTCTCGGTCTTCAGGCGCGCGGCGGCACGCTCGATCGCGAGATGGGCGATCTTCTCGCCGAGGTCGGTGTGCTGGTTGAGCCACAGCGAGAATGCATCGTGCGCGGCGCTTTCGACGAAACCCGCGGCCTGGCGCGACGACAGCCGCTCCTTGGTCTGGCCGCTGAACTGCGGATCGGTCATCTTGATGCTGAGCACGAAGGCGACGCGGTCCCACACGTCTTCCGGCGCCAGCTTCACGCCGCGCGGCAGCAGGTTGCGGAAGTCGCAGAACTCGCGCAGCGCGTCGGTGAAGCCGGTGCGCAGGCCGTTGACGTGGGTGCCGTGCTGCGCGGTCGGAATCAGGTTGACGTAGCTTTCCTGCACCAGCTCGCCTTCCGGCAGCCAGGCCACGGCCCAGTCGACGACTTCGGTGTCCTTCTTCAACGAACCGACGAACAGCTCCGGCGGCAACGCTTCCAGTCCGGCGAGTTCGCCCTTGAGGTAATCGCGCAGGCCGTCCTCGTACATCCACTCGTGCTTCTCGCCGGTGGCTTCGTCGAACAGCTTCACAGTGAGGCCGGGGCACAGCACGGCCTTGGCGCGCAGCAGGTGCTTGAGCGAGCGCAGGTTGAACTTGGGCGTGTCGAAGTACTTGGGGTCCGGCCAGAAGCGCAGGCGCGTGCCGGTGTTCTTCTTGCCCACGCTGCCGACGATCTCGAGCTTGGAGACTCGGTCGCCGTCCTTGAAACTCATCTTGTATTCGTTGCCTTCGCGCTTGATGAAGACATCGACGTGCTTCGACAGCGCATTGACCACGCTCACGCCGACGCCGTGCAGGCCGCCGGAGAAGGTGTAGTTCTTGTTGCTGAACTTGCCGCCCGCATGCAGTCGCGTGAGGATCAACTCGATGCCGGGGATCTTCTCTTCCGGATGGATGTCCACCGGCATGCCGCGGCCGTCGTCGGCCACTTCGCAGCTGCCGTCCTCGTGCAGCGTGACCTCGATGCTGCGCGCATGGCCGGCCAGCGCCTCGTCGACCGCGTTGTCGATGACTTCCTGCGCGAGGTGGTTCGGCCGCGCGGTGTCGGTGTACATGCCGGGGCGGCGTTTGACCGGATCAAGACCGGAGAGGACTTCGATGTCGGCGGCGTTGTAGCGTGAGCTCATTGCATCTGCTGCTGTGGATCTGCGGTGGGGGACGGCTGCGTGTTGGGGCCAGCGTCAGGGCGCTTCGGCCTGGAGTTCGGTGCCGGTGTAGGGGTTGAAGCGGTAGCTGCCGGGGAACACTTCGCCGGTACCCGGGTCGCGGCGCGGGACCAGCAGGCTGCCGAGCGGCAGGCGGTACGAATAGGTCTCGTCGCCGAGGCCGACCTTGAAGGTGCCGTTGCCCAGCGGGTCGGCCAGGCGCCTGCCGTCGCCGCCCTTGCCCGGGAATGCGTAGAACTGCAGGTTGTCGCCCATCTCGCCGAGCAGGTTCTTGAACATCGGGCGCATGACCTGGATCAGCAGGCTCAGCTGGCGATCCAGCTTGTCGGCGGCGATGGGCCGATAGGCCTTGCCGGCGGCGTCGAGCACCTGCAGCTTCGCGCGCAGGTCGGCTTCGGATTCGAAACTGGTGGCGCCGAGCGCGCCGATCTGGCCCTTCACGGCCGCGACCACGGTGTAGGTGCGGAACAGGTCGCTGAAGCCGCGGCGGGTCTTTTCGTCCATGCCCTGCTCGTTGGCGAGCGCGACGTCCCAGAACTCGGCGGGAATCCACCAGATCAGGTCGAGGCTGTCGATGGACTGGCTCGAGCGCTGCAGGTCCTGGGTCAGGTCGTTCACCTTGACGCTGGCCGGCGCAAGCGCCGCCGACTCGGCCGCGAGTGCCGCCTGCTGGAAGGAAAACGACAACAACAACGCCAGGCCGATGCGGAAAATATTCATGGATCCCCCTCGAAGGAGCCGCGAGCATGGCGACCCGGTCCTGAACGGTCAAGCGTGAACGGGGGCTGTTTCGTGGGTGTAACTCCCCATGCGCAAATTCAGGGGCGAGTCGGTGCGCGCTGCCTACGGTCACCGCGTCGCAATGCAGCGACGCCGCGGGGAATGCCCAGCGGCAATCCCCCGAAGACTGCAAAGGAGTTCCTCATGCGCAAGACACTCGTTACCGCGATCCTGGCCGGCGTGCTGTTCGCGCCGGCCGCATATGCCCAGGTCGGCGTCAACATCGGCGGCGGTGGCAACATCGGCGTGAACAGCGGCGCCATCGGTATCGGTGGCCGCGGCGACATCGGCGTGGATGCACGCAATTCGCGCATCGATGCCCGCAAGGACGTGGACGCCCGGGTCACCGGCAATGTCGTCAGCGACACCGCGCAGGCGGTGAACGGCACGGCCCAGGCCGGCGCCGAGAAGGCCGCCCAGGTCGGCTCGACCGTGCGCGGCACGGCGCGCGCCGGTGCGCAGGCGGCGACCAACGCCAGTGCGCAGGCCGTCGAATCGGTGAATGGCAATGCGAATGCCGCGACCAATTCCGCACTGGGCGCCACCGGCTCGGTGAGCGGCGGCGTCGCCGCGGACGTGGGCGGCCAGGCCGGTGTCGCCGGCAGCGCGCAGGCCGCCGCCAATGCGGCGAGCCAGGCCGGTGCGAATGCGGGCCGTGCCAACGCCCAGGACGCGCCGGCCGAGGCAGCGGACGGCAAGCAGCCGGCGAAGGAGAAGTCGGATCGCGGGCAGGGCCGCCGCGGCCAGCAGCGCCGCTGATTGGCTGCCGGATGTGTTGACCGGGAACGGTCGCGGACGCCCGGGCTTCCCGGGCGTCCGCCATTCAGTCCCGGGCATGTCCGCCTGCCTTAAGGTGGTGCCTGCTGCCGAGGTCCTGCAGCACACGAGGAGACCCGAAATGACGATCCGCAAGCTGATGCTTCCCACCCTGATCGCCGCTGCGT
This sequence comes from Lysobacter terrestris, assembly GCF_014489475.1. GTDB lineage: Bacteria > Pseudomonadota > Gammaproteobacteria > Xanthomonadales > Xanthomonadaceae > Agrilutibacter > Agrilutibacter terrestris. The sequence goes on from NZ_CP060820.1 coordinate 2,388,487, forward strand.
TGGCCGTGCCGAGCGCATACGCCCAGCAGGCGCAGACCGCGGACAAGGCGGCCGATGCAAAGGCAGCCGCGGCGCGCAAGGCCGACGCCGAGAAGGACAAGGCGGATGCGGCGAAGTCCGAATCGCGCAAGGACACGCAGGCCGGCAAGGACAAGGCGGCCCGGAAGGGCGCCGGCAACTCGAAGGACGAACAGCCCGACGAGCCCGAAGAAGACGGCCGCTGAGCCCAGGAATCACGCCGAAACGCCCCGCTTGCCGGGGCGTTTTCTTTGGCGCTCTTTTCCGGCCTGCAACGGACCGATCCAGTCGTCAAGCTCGCCCCGGCCGCGCCCAGTCTGTAAACTGTGGCTTTCCGGGAGCCCGCTTCCCCATGACCCCCCAAAATTCCATCACGCCGCTCGTCTTCGTTACTGGCGGCGTCGTCTCTTCGCTTGGCAAGGGCATCGCCGCCGCCTCGCTGGCCGCCATCCTCGAAGCGCGCGGCCTGCGCGTGACGATGATGAAGCTCGACCCCTACATCAACGTCGATCCGGGCACGATGAGCCCGTTCCAGCACGGTGAGGTCTACGTCACCGACGACGGCGCCGAGACCGACCTGGACCTGGGCCACTACGAGCGCTACCTGCGCGTGCGCCTGTCCGGCAAGAACTCGATCACCACCGGCAAGATCTACGAGTCGGTGATCCGCAAGGAGCGCCGTGGCGATTACCTCGGCGGCACCGTGCAGGTCATTCCGCACATCACCGACGAGATCAAGCGCCGCATCGACGAGGCCACCGCCGGCTTCGACGTCGCCCTGGTCGAGATCGGCGGCACGGTCGGCGACATCGAGTCGCTGCCGTTCCTCGAAGCCATCCGCCAGATCCGCACCGAACGCGGTCCGGACAAGGCGCTGTTCATGCACCTCACCCTGGTGCCGTTCATCGCGGCGGCCGGTGAGCTGAAGACCAAGCCGACCCAGCACTCGGTGAAGGAACTGCGCTCGATCGGTATCCAGCCTGACGTGCTGCTGTGCCGTTCCGAGCAGCCGCTGCCGGACGGCGAGCGCCGCAAGATCGCGCTGTTCACCAACGTGTCCGAGAAGGCCGTCATTTCCGCGGTCGACCTGGACAACATCTACAAGATCCCGAACTGGCTGCACCAGCAGGGCCTCGACCAGATCGTGGTCGAACGCCTGCGCCTGGAAAACAAGGCCAAGGCGGAAGCCGACCTGTCCGAGTGGAACGCCGTGGTCGACGCCACCGACCATCCGGTCGACGAAGTCACCATCGCCGTCGTCGGCAAGTACATCGACCACCAGGACGCCTACAAGTCGCTGGCCGAAGCGCTCAAGCACGGCGGCCTGCGCCAGCGCACCAAGGTCAAGCTGAAGTGGCTGGAATCCACCGAGGTCGAGCAGGACGGCGGCAAGGTGCTGGAAGGCGTCGACGGCATCCTGGTCCCGGGCGGCTTCGGCGACCGCGGCTTCGAAGGCAAGGTGCTGACCGCACAGTACGCGCGCGAGCAGGGCGTCCCGTATTTCGGCATCTGTTACGGCATGCAGGCCGCGGTGGTCGACTACGCCCGCCACGTGCTCGGCTACGCCGACGCCAACAGCACGGAGAACGACAAGCAGTCGCAGCACCCGGTCATTGGCCTGATCACCGAGTGGCGCACCGCCAGCGGTGAAGTCGAACGCCGCAACGAGGAGTCCGACCTCGGCGGCACCATGCGCCTGGGCCTGCAGGACCAGCGCCTCAAGCCCGGCACGCTCGCCCGCGAGCTGTACGCCAAGGACGTGATCGGCGAGCGCCACCGCCACCGGTACGAATTCAACAACCGTTACCTCAACGAACTCGAGAACGCCGGCCTGGTGATCAGCGCCAAGTCGATGGACGAGACGCTGGTGGAAATGGTCGAACTTCCGCGCGCCAAGCACCCGTGGTTCCTGGCCTGCCAGGCGCATCCGGAATTCCTGTCCACGCCGCGCGACGGCCATCCGTTGTTCATCGGCTTCATCCGTGCCGCGCGCGAACACAAGGCGCAGGCTGGCGGCCGCCTGTTGAAGGAAGCGAGTGCATGAAGCTTTGCGGATTCGAAATCGGCCTCGACAAGCCGTTCTTCCTGATTGCCGGCCCCTGCGTGATCGAGTCGATGCAGCTGCAGCTCGACACCGCCGGCACGCTGAAGGAAATCACGTCGGAACTCGGCATTCCCTTCATCTTCAAGTCCAGCTTCGACAAGGCCAACCGCACCTCGGTGTCGGGTTTCCGTGGCCCGGGCATGGAAGAAGGCTTGAAGGTGCTGTCCGAGGTGAAGCGCCAGCTCGACCTGCCGGTGCTCACCGATGTGCACGAGTACACGCCGATGAACGAAGTCGCGAGCGTGGTCGACGTGCTGCAGACGCCGGCCTTCCTGTGCCGGCAGACCGACTTCATCCAGAACGTGGCCCGCGCCGGCAAGCCGGTGAACATCAAGAAGGGCCAGTTCCTGTCGCCGTGGGAAATGAAGCACGTCGCCGACAAGGCGTTGGCCACGGGCAACACGGACATCATGGTCTGCGAGCGCGGTGCCAGCTTCGGCTACAACAACCTGGTGAGCGACATGCGCTCGCTCAGCGTGATGCGCGACACCGGTTGCCCGGTGGTGTTCGATGCCACGCATTCGGTGCAGCTGCCCGGCGGCGCCGGCGGCAAGAGCGGTGGCCAGCGCGAGTTCGTGCCGGTGCTGTCGCGCGCTGCGATGGCGGTCGGCATCAGCGGCATCTTCATGGAGACGCATCCCAAGCCGGAAGAGGCGCTCAGCGACGGCCCGAATGCCTGGCCGCTGCCGAAGATGCGCGCCCTGCTGGAGACGCTGCTCGAGATCGACCGCATCACCAAGAAGAACGGCTTCCTCGAAGCCGGCGTCTGATCCAAATTCCCTTTCAAAACTGCAACCACCGACGATGACCACGATCGCCAAAGTCCACGCCCGCGAAATCCTCGACAGCCGCGGCAATCCCACCCTCGAAGCCGAAGTCACCCTGGCCGACGGCAGCTTCGGCCGCGCCGCGGTGCCCTCGGGCGCGTCGACCGGCACCAAGGAAGCCGTCGAACTGCGCGACGGCGACAAGACCCGCTACCTGGGCAAGGGCGTGCGCAAGGCGGTGGAGAACGTCAACACCACGATCGCCTCCGCGATCACCGGTCTCGACGCCGCCGACCAGACCGCGGTCGACCGGCGCCTGATCGACCTCGATGGCACCGAGAACAAGGGCCGCCTGGGCGCCAATGCGCTGCTCGGCGTTTCGATGGCGAACGCGCACGCGGTGGCCGCGTCGAAGAAGATGCCGCTGTGGCAGTACCTCGCGGGCGGCCGCCAGGCCGTGCTGCCGGTGCCGATGATGAACATCATCAACGGCGGTGCGCACGCCGACAACAATGTCGACATGCAGGAATTCATGATCCTGCCGGTGGGCGTGGGCAGCTTCAGCGAAGCGCTGCGCGCCGGAACCGAGGTGTTCCACGCGCTGAAGTCGGTGCTGAAGGGTCGCGGCCTGAGCACGTCGGTCGGCGACGAGGGCGGCTTCGCCCCCGACCTGCGTTCGAACGAGGAGGCGCTGGAAACCATCCTTGAGGCGATCGGCAAGGCCGGCTACAAGGCCGGCGAAGACATCCTGCTCGGCCTCGACGTGGCCTCGAGCGAGTTCTTCGAGAACGGCAAGTACAACCTCACCGGCGAAGGCAAGCGCCTGACCAGCGAGCAGTTCGTCGACTTCATGGCCGACTGGTGCGCGAAGTACCCGATCGTCACGATCGAGGACGGCATGTCCGAGCACGACTGGGCCGGCTGGAAGCTGCTGACCGACCGCATCGGCAACAAGGTGCAGCTGGTCGGCGACGACCTGTTCGTCACCAACCCGAAGATCTTCAAGGAAGGCATCGGCCAGGGCGTCGCCAACGCGATCCTGATCAAGGTCAACCAGATCGGCACGCTGACCGAAACGCTGGAAGCCATCGCGATGGCCGACGCGAACCGCTACGCGGCGATCGTCTCGCATCGTTCGGGCGAAACCGAGGACACCACCATTGCCGACATCTCCGTTGCCACCACGGCGACGCAGATCAAGACCGGTTCGCTGTGTCGCAGCGACCGCGTGGCCAAGTACAACCAGCTGCTGCGCATCGAGGAAGCCCTCGGCGCCGCGGCGAAGTACGCCGGCCGCGACGCGTTCGTCTCGCTGAAGCGCTGAGGCCGCGCTTGGCGCTGCGCTGGCTGCCGCTTCGAATGAGCCGGTTGCTGCTGGTGGCGCTGCTCGCGCTGCTCGGGCTCCTGCAGTACCGCCTGTGGTGGGGCGAGGGTGGCCGCCGTTCGGTGGCCGCCCTGCAGCAGCAGGTCGAGCAACAGACGCACGAGAATGCCGGTCTGACCCAGCGCAATGCGGCGTTGGCGGCGGAGGTCGAGGACCTCAAGTCGGGCGAAGCCGCAGTCGAAGAGCGCGCGCGCAGCGAGCTGGGCATGATCAAGCCGGGCGAGACGTTCTATCGCGTGGTCGAGCCGCAGCAAGCGGCCGGCACCGAAGCCGAGGCTCCTGCCGACGGCGAAGGAAACCCCTGATCCATGGCCGCGGCGAACGGCATCTGGGCCGTGATTCCCGCCGCCGGCCGCGGCACGCGTTTCGGCGGTGACATTCCCAAGCAATACCTGGAAGTCGCCGGTCGGCCGCTGATCGCGCATGCGCTCGACGCGCTGCTCGCGCATCCGGCGATCGCCGGCGCGGTGGTCGCGCTGGCGGCGGACGACGCGCGCTGGCCGGGCTGGACATTGCTGCACGGCAAGCCGCTGTTGCGCTGCCAAGGCGGCGGCGAGCGCGCCGATTCGGTGCTGGCGGCGTTGCGCGCCATCCCGGCGCACGTCGATGGCGGTGGCCTGGTGCTGGTCCACGACGCGGCACGGCCCAACCTGCGCGGCGGCGACATCGACCGCCTAGTCGCGGCGGCGGCGCAGCACGGCGACGGCGCGCTGCTGGCCGCGCCGGTGCGCGACACGCTCAAGCGTGCCGACGAGCAGGGCCGCGTTGCTGGAACCGAGCCGCGCGAGCGCCTGTGGCGCGCATTGACGCCGCAGGCGTTCCGACGCGACGCGCTGGTGGCGGCGCTGGAAAGCGCACGCGCCGCCGGCGTTGTCGTCACCGACGAGGCGATGGCGATGGAGCGGGTCGGCGCGAAGCCGCTGCTGGTCGAAGGGCGCGAGGACAACCTCAAGGTCACCACGCCGGCCGACCTCGCGTTGGCACGGTACCTGTTGTCGCAGTGACATCCATCCAATCGGACGCCACCGGCGTCGTGGGGCAACACGCATGAACATCCGCATCGGCCAGGGTTTCGACGTCCACGCCTTCGGCGACGGCGACCATGTCGTCCTCGGCGGCGTGCGCATCGCCCACGACCGCGGCGTGCTCGCGCATTCCGACGGCGACGTGGTGATCCACGCCCTGTGCGACGCCATGCTCGGCGCGCTCGCGCTCGGCGACATCGGCCAGCACTTCCCGCCCAGCGACCCGCAGTGGAAGGGCGCCGACAGCCGCGCCTTCCTGCGCCGCTGCAACGAACTGATCGGCGAACGCGGCTGGCGCGTCGGCAACGCCGACGTGACGGTGGTGTGCGAGCGGCCCAAGGTCGGCCCGCATGCGCCGGCCATGCGCGGGCTGCTCGCCGGCGACCTCGGCATCGATATCGATGCGGTCAGCATCAAGGCGACCACGAGCGAGAAACTCGGCTTCACCGGCCGCGGCGAAGGCATCGCGGCCCAGGCCGTGGTGCTGCTGGTCGGCCGTTGAATGCACGCATGAACGCCAACGACAGCCTCCCGCGCGCCCACGGCGAAACGGTCCTGCGCGCGCGCATGCGCGTGTCGCCCGAGGACTTCTTCGTCGAGGAGTTGCCCAGCTTTGCGCCCAGCGGCAGCGGCGAACACCTGCTGCTGACGGTCGAGAAGCGCGGCATGAATACGGTGTTCGCGGCCAAGCGCATCGCGCAGTGGGCGCGCGTGCCGGAGATGGGTGTCAGCCACGCCGGGCTGAAGGATCGCCATGCCGTCACCCGGCAGCGCTTCAGCGTCCACCTGCCGAAGAAGATCGCGCCCGACCTGGCCGCACTGGAGTCGCCGGACCTGCGGGTGCTGGAACACGCCTGGCACTCGCGCAAGCTGCCGCGCGGCGCACTGGCGGGGAACCGCTTCGTGCTCGCGCTGCGCGATGTCGACGGCGACCGCGATGCGATCGAACAGCGCCTGCAGGCCATCGAGCGCGACGGCGTCCCCAATTACTTCGGCGAACAGCGCTTCGGTCGCGCCGGCGACAACGTGGCGCAGGCACTGGCGATGTTCGGCGGCCGCCGCGTGCGCCGCGAAGAGCGCTCGCTGCTGCTGTCGGCCGCGCGCTCGGAGCTGTTCAACCGCGTGCTGGCCGCACGCGTGCGCGCCGGCAACTGGAACACGCCGCTGGCGGGCGAGGTGTGGTCGCTGAACGGCAGCCGCAGCGTCTTCGGTCCGGAGCCCTTCAGCGACGAACTGGCGAGTCGCCTGGCCGCGTTCGACATCCACCCGAGCGGGCCGTTGTGGGGGCGGGGCGAGTTGCGTACGCGCGATGAGGCCGCCGCGCTGGAGCTGGCGGCCATCGCGGCAGAGCCGGGCGCCGTGCTGTGCCGCGGGCTCGAAGCGGCAGGGCTGGAGCAGGAACGGCGCGCGTTGCGCTTTCGCCCGATGGAGCTGGCGTGGCGCTGGCTCGCCGCGGACGCGCTCGAGGTCTCGTTCGCGCTGCCGCCGGGCGGATATGCCACGACGGTATTGGCAGAACTTGGCGAGGTCAGCTCGGCGGTTGCCGCCTGACGACCGCTCGTCGGAAAGACATTGCCGACACTGGCCGCTGCAGAGCGGCGGCGTATAAGCCGGAATTGCACCGGCGCATCGCCGGGGCCGTTCCTGCGGCAGCGCAGGGGCGCATCGACCGGAGATGCCGTCATGAAACTTCGCATGGCCGTGTTGTCCGCTTCAGTGGCCTGCCTGGCCGCCTGCGCGAGCAGCGGTGGAACAGCCAGCAACAGCCCCGCGGCACACAAGACCTATCCCGAGACCCGCCTGAGCAACGACGAGTTGTACATGGCCCGCGTGGAAGCTGCCGCGCTTCGCCGTGGCATCGGCCTGCAATGGGTGAATCCGCCGCGGAAGATCGTCGCCAAGCAGGACTGAAGTAGCGCGTCGACCGGTTCTCCCTGTCCTGATCCGTCAGGCAGGGCGAAGCCGGCGCGGCGCCAGCAGCACCAGTACTGCTCCGGTGCCGCCCTGCGCGGGCGGCGCGGAGTGGAACGCCAGGACGTCTGCGCGTTGCCGCAGCAGGCGATCCACCAGGTTCTTGAGAATCGGCATGTCGCGGCCCGTGAACGGGGCCGAGCCGCCATGCAAGCCCTTGCCGTGGATGATCCGGACGCAGCCCGCGTCGTGTTCGCGCGCGTGGGCGAGGAAGGCGCGCACCAGTGCCTCCGCCGCGCGGACGTCGGCGCCGTGCAGGTCGAGTTCGTCCTGGACCGCGATCTCGCCGCGCTTCAATCGCTGCAGCGTGCGCGGCGGCAGCGCGTCGCGGCGATAGGACAGCACGTCGCCGGCCTCGGCGAGCGTCGCATCGAGCGCGTGGCGGAATTCCTCGCGCGCGGCCGCCTCGTCCCGCTCGGCCATGCGCGCGCGCGGCTTCGGCTTCGGTGCCGACGGCGGGGGCGCGGCATCGCGCAGGCGCCGCACCGGCCCCACGGCGGAGCGGAACAGGTCGGCGTCGTCGTCTTCGTCGGACATCATGGGGAAAAGGGTAGCGCGCCGGCCGCGGCGAATGGCGACGGGCGCAACGCAGCCATCCCGCGAGCCGCGCTCAGGTGCCACGGGCCATCGGCTATCATGGCCATTCCGCTCCAATTCCCCGATTCGCCGAATAGATGCGCGTTCTGGTCAGCAACGACGACGGTGTCGACGCCCCCGGTATCAAGGTCCTCGCCGCGCGACTGCGCGCCGCGGGCCATGAAGTGATGGTGATCGCCCCCGATCGCGACCGCTCGGGGGCGAGCAATTCGCTGACCCTCGACATGCCGGTGCGCGTGGTCCAGCAGGACGCCGCCACCTGGCGGGTGTTCGGGACGCCCACCGACTGCGTGCACGTCGCCATCACCGGCATGCTCGACGTGGAGCCGGACATCGTGGTGTCGGGCATCAACAACACCGCCAACCTGGGCGACGACGTCATCTATTCGGGCACCGTCGCCGCGGCGATGGAAGGGCGTTTCCTCGGCCTGCCCGCGGTGGCCGTGTCGCTGGTCACCGCCGACCACCAGGGCCAGCACTACGAATCCGCCGCGCACGCCGTCGTCGAGATCATCGCGCGGCTGGTGGCCGAGCCGCTGCCGGCCGACACCATCCTCAACGTCAACGTGCCCGACCTGCCGTGGGAAAGCCTCGCCGGCTTCGAGGCCACGCGCTTGGGCAACCGCCACCGCGCCGAGCCGTGCATCCCGCAACGCGATCCGCGCGGGAGGCAATGGTGGTGGATCGGACCCGCCGGCCCGGAGGCCGATTCGGGTCCCGGCACCGATTTCCACGCCGTGCGCAGCGGCCACATCTCGATCACCCCGATCCAGGTCGACCTGACCCGTTACACCGCGCTTGAACACGTGGCCAGCTGGGTCCACGGCCTCGCCGCGTCGACCGGGAAGGCCGCATGATGATGCGCATGAAGTTGCAGCCCGACGCCCTCGGCAGCGGCATGACCTCCCAGCGCGTGCGCGACCGCCTGGTCGACCGCCTGCGCGAAACCGGCATCCGCGACGAACGCGTGCTCAACGCGATCCGCACCGTGCCGCGCCACCTGTTCGTCGACGAGGCGCTGGCGACGCGCGCCTACGAAGACACCGCATTGCCGATCGGCCACGGCCAGACGATCTCGCAGCCGTGGGTAGTGGCGAAGATGACCGAAGCCTTGCTTGAGGCCGCGCCGCAGAAGGTGCTGGAGATCGGCACGGGCTCGGGTTACCAGGCCGCCGTGCTAGCCGCGCTCGGGCTGGAAGTGCACACGGTCGAACGCATCGGCGAGCTGTTGCGCACCGCACGCAAACGCTTCCGCGCGCTGGGCATGAACATCCGCAGCAAACACGACGACGGCCGCATCGGCTGGGCGGAAAACGGCCCGTTCGATGCCGTCCTCGTCACCGCCGCCGCGCCGGCGCTGGTCGATGCGTTGACCGCGCAGCTCGCGCCCGGCGGCAACCTGATCGCACCGGTGGGCGGCGCCGCCTCGCAGTCGCTGCTGAAACTGCACAAGGACGCCGACGGCCAGGTCACGCAGGAAACGCTGGCGCCCGTCGTGTTCGTGCCCCTCCTTTCCGGGATGATCGATTGAAGATCTTTGGACCGCTCTACGAACGCACCCTGGGTTGGGCGCGCCACCGCCACGCACCGGCGTATCTCACGATCCTGAGCTTCTTCGAAGCGATCATCTTCCCGATCATGCCGGAAGTGATGCTCGCGCCGATGTGCGTGGGCCAGCCGCGGCGCGGGTTCTGGTTCGCCACGCTGAGCCTGGCCGGCTCCATGGCGGGCGCGCTGGTCGGCTATGCGCTCGGGCATTACGCCTTCGAAGCGGTGAAGCCGCTGTTCGCCACGCTGGGCATGCTGGATGCCATCGAATCGGGCATCGCCGTGGTGCAGGCGAAGATGGCCCAGTCGCCGTGGGCGGTCTTCACCTTCCTGGTGCTGGGCGGGTTCATGCCGATTCCGATGAAGGTGTTCACGTGGGCCTCGGGAATCGTCGGCGTGCCCATGCCGCAATACCTGCTGAGCATGCTGATCGGGCGCGGCAAGCGCGTGTACCTGCTGGCGGCGGTGATCCGCGTCGGCGGCCCGCGCGCGGAAGCAGCGCTGCGCCGCTACATCGAACCGGTCGGCTGGTTCGCGACCGCGCTGCTGGCGATCCTAGTCGCCTGGGTGGTCTGGAGGGCCCGACAGGGCGTATGAGCAACCGTAATCGCATCGCGCTGCTTTCCGTCGCGCTGTTCGCGTTGACTTCCTGCACCAGCACGGTGGTGCGCCGCACCGGCACGACCGCGCCAGCGCCGCGCGTGTCCACGCCCAAGCCCGGCGAAACCGCCAGGGTGCAGCGCGGCGACACGCTCTACGGCATCGCGTTCCGCAACGGCATCGACGTGCGCGACCTGGCGGCGTGGAACGGCATCAGTGCGCCGTACACGATCTATCCCGGCCAGAGCCTGCGCCTGTATCCGCGCGCGGCTACGGTCAGCCGCCCTGCATCGACGGCTTCGCGTCCGGCGACGACCACTTCACGTACGGAAGCCGCCGGCACGCCTGCGCGCACACCCGGCGCGACCACGGCTGCGCCGCCGAAGCCGGTGGTGACGACGCCGGCCGTCGTGGCGCCCGTCGCGCCGCCTACCAGCAACATCCGCTGGCGCTGGCCGGCGGACGGCACGCTGCTCAACCGCTTCGTCGCGGGCGAGCCGACCAAGCAGGGCATCGACATCACCGGCGACGCCGGCACGCCGGTGAACGCGGCGGCCGATGGCGTGGTGGTGTATTCCGGTTCGGGCCTGGTCGGTTACGGCGAGCTGGTGATCATCAAGCACGACGACGCGTGGCTGTCGGCCTACGGCCACAACCGCGCGCGCATGGTCAACGAAGGCGCGATCGTGAAGGCCGGCCAGCAGATCGCGGTGATGGGGCGCACGGGCGCACCGCGCGACATGCTGCACTTCGAGATCCGTTACAACGGCAAACCGGTGGACCCGCTGGTGCATCTGCCCAAGCGCTGACGCCTCAATCCATTCCTGTCAGTTCGATCCACTGGCCGTGGTGCCAGTAGCGGATGGTGGAGGCCTTGCCAGAGTCGCCCGCTTCGATGCCGTCGTGGTCCAGCGGCACGGGCAGTTCGGATGGATCGCCGAAGGCGTCGGCCAGGCGCCGGATCATCTTCGGTGTCGCCGTCGCGATGTATCGCGTGTATTGCCAGCCTTCGGGCGGGCCCTGCCATTGCATCCAATCCATATCGGGCGAGCCGGCTTCCACCAGTACGTCGTTGATGTCTCCGCGCCAGTACACAAGCAGGGACGAGTCCCCGTTCCGCGAACACAGCACCGCCCAGTCCCGCTGCGCGGCCGATCCGAAGCGGCCGCTTACGACGTTGCTACGAGCGTTGGGGTCGGCTTGCTGGCTCTGTGGAATCCGGCACCCCCGCCGCTCAAGGTCATGGCGAATGTCCAGTGGCAATGCTGGGAACTCCGCGGGCTCGCGTAGCGGTATGTCGCCCGGGTCGGGTATGCCGATGGCCTGCGGGTAGGCGGGTAGCCACGCCAGCAGCAGTACCAGAGCGATCAGAGGATTTCGCAGGTTCACCGGCTGATTCCCTTCGCGGCGGTTGCTGGCGTCCGTTTACCACTGCCCGCGACCGTCGACGGATCATCTCAGCGCCGGCGCGCAGAGCGCATGGGCGTCAAATCCCAGGTTCTAGGATGAATCCGGCCACCACGCGTCGGCCTTCACTGGCGAGCACATTGAAGGTGCGCGCCGCGGCGGCGTTGTTCATCACTTCCAGGCCGACGCCCCGGCCCAGGCATGCCGCCATCGCGGCCGCGGGCGGGAACACCTGCGTCGCGCCGGTGCCGAGCAGGATGACTTCGGGCTTGAGCGCCAGCAGCGGTTCCATGTCCGGGGCGCCGAGCGCGCGGGGATCGCTGGCGGCCCAGCCCTCGATGAGGCGGTCCGGCGCGAGGATGAAACTCGCCGTCAGCCGGCGCTCGTTGACGACCGCCACGGTGCCGTCGGCGCCGCGCAGCAGGAATTCGTGGTCGGGGTGTTCGAGGTTCAGCTGCATGGAATGGCGGCTGGGAACTGGGAGCTAGGGTCTGGCAAAGGCGTTGGCCGGTAGTCCCCAGCCCCCAACTCCCAGCCCCGCTTAATCACGCCCGCGGCAACACGATCTGCCGCTTGTCCTTGCTGGCCCGGTACAGCACGGCCGTGTGGCCGATGCGCTGGACCAGCGCGGCGCCCAGGCGCTCGGCGATCTGCTCGATCATCGCGTCGCGGGCGTCGCGGTCCTCGGCGGCGACCTTCACCTTGATCAGCTCGTGGTGTTCGAGGGCCAGGTCGATCTCGGCGACCAGCGCCTCGGTCACGCCCTTGCCGCCCACCTGCAGCATCGCCCGGAGATCATGCGCCTGGCCACGCAGGAAACGGGTCTGGGCGGCGGTCAGGACGGTCGTCATGCGTGTCACGTGGGGGGCGGAACGGGCGTGCAGGGTATCATGACCGCCCATATCCCCCGGCCGAGCGCCTCCGTGGCCACCCGCAGCAAAAGCAGTCAACGCTGGCTCAAGGAACATTTTTCCGATCCGTTCGTGAAGAAGGCGCAGGCCGAAGGTCTGCGTTCGCGGGCCGCCTACAAGCTCGAGGAGCTGGTCGAGCGCGACCGCCTGCTCAAGCCGGGCATGGTCGTCGTCGACCTCGGCGCCGCCCCGGGCGGCTGGTCGCAATGGGTTCGCCAGACCCTGAACGACAAGGGCCGGGTGATCGCCCTGGACATCCTCGACATGCCCGGCCTGGCCGGGGTCGAGTTCATCCACGGCGATTTCCGCGAAGACACCGTCCTGGCCCAGCTCGAAGCGACGCTGGATGGCCAACTTGTGGACCTTGTCCTGTCCGACATGGCCCCCAATATGAGTGGCGTGGACGCGGTGGACCTGCCGCGGGCGATGCATCTGGCGGAACTGGCGATGGACTTTGCCGACCACCACCTGCGCGTCGGGGGCACGTTCCTGATCAAGCTGTTCCAGGGCGTCGGCTTCGACGATTACGTGCGCGAACTGCGCCGTCGTTACGCCAAGGTCGTGATCCGCAAGCCTGCGGCCTCGCGCAAGCGATCGCCGGAGGTCTATGCGCTGGCGCAGGGAAAGCTGGCGCAGATGAAGTGAACCTGTCCGCGGGGCGGCAATTTGCCTGAACCGGCGGACATGACAGGGAATTCGCCGGGGTTTTCTGCGACCCTTGCGGTTCGGTTGCCGGGTGGTTCCGGACATCCTTCGCGTATGTGTTTTTCAGGCTGCACGGATTGCTGAACGGGCTGACCAATGAACGATCTTGCTAAGAACCTCCTGCTCTGGGTCATCGTCGCCGTCGTGTTGATGGTGGTGTTCCAGGCCTTCGGCCCGCGCACCGGATTGGGCGCCGCCTCGACCGAGGTGCCGTATTCCCAGTTCATGAACGACGTGAAGGGCGAGCGCATCAAGTCGGTCGAATACACCGAGGACACCACGCTCGCCACCAACGTGCTCAAGTTCGAGCGCAAGGACGGCACCACCGGTACCGCGGTCGGCCCGACCGACAACTGGCTGGTCACCGACCTGCTGCAGCACGACGTCGCCATCTCCAAGAAGGCGCCGAGCACCGGCCCGTCGTTCTGGTCGATCGTGTTCAACCTGTTGCCGATCCTGCTGATCGTCGGCTTCTGGATCTTCGTCATGCGGCAGATGCAGCAGGGCGGCAGCAAGGGTGCGATGAGCTTCGGCAAGTCGCGCGCGAAGATGCAGGGCGAGGACCAGGTCAAGGTCACCTTCGCCGACGTCGCCGGTTGCGACGAGGCCAAGGAAGAAGTGCAGGAGCTGGTCGAGTTCCTGCGCGATCCGGGCAAGTTCCAGAAGCTCGGCGGCAAGATCCCGCGCGGCGTGCTGATGGTCGGCCCGCCGGGTACCGGCAAGACCCTGCTCGCACGTGCGATCGCCGGCGAGGCCAAGGTGCCGTTCTTCTCGATCTCCGGTTCCGACTTCGTCGAGATGTTCGTCGGCGTCGGCGCCAGCCGCGTGCGCGACATGTTCGAGCAGGCGAAGAAGCACGCGCCGTGCATCATCTTCATCGACGAAATCGACGCGGTCGGCCGTCATCGCGGCGCCGGTCTCGGCGGTGGCCACGACGAACGCGAGCAGACGCTCAACCAGTTGCTGGTGGAGATGGACGGCTTCGAAGGCGGCGAAGGCGTGATCGTCATTGCCGCGACCAACCGCCCCGACGTGCTCGACCCGGCGCTGCTGCGCCCGGGCCGCTTCGACCGCCAGGTGACCGTCGGCCTGCCCGACGTGAAGGGCCGCGAGCAGATCCTGCGCGTGCACATGCGCAAGCTGCCGCTGGCCGACAATGTCGAGCCGATGACCATCGCGCGCGGCACTCCGGGCTTCTCCGGTGCCGACCTCGCCAACCTGTGCAACGAGGCCGCGCTGTTCGCCGCGCGCGAGAACGCGAAGGAAGTCCGCATGGACCACTTCGACCGCGCCCGCGACAAGATCCTGATGGGCACCGAGCGCCGCTCGATGGCCATGAGCGAGGCCGAGAAGAAGCTCACCGCCTACCATGAGGCCGGCCACGCCATCGTCGGCCGCATGGTTCCCGAGCACGATCCGGTCTACAAGGTCACCATCATTCCGCGCGGCCGCGCGCTGGGCGTGACCATGTACCTGCCCGAAGGCGACAAGTACAGCTACAACAAGGTCGCGATCGAATCGCAGTTGTGCTCGCTGTATGGCGGCCGCGTCGCCGAGGAGCTGATCTTCGGCGCCGACAAGGTCACCACCGGTGCGTCCAACGACATCGAACGCGCCACCAAGATGGCGCGCAACATGACCACCAAGTGGGGCCTGTCCGAATTGGGCCCGATCACCTTCGGCGAGGAAGAGGACGAAGTGTTCCTCGGCCGTTCGGTGACGCAGCACAAGAACGTGTCGAACGAGACCGCGCGCAAGATCGACGAAGTCGTGCGCGACATCCTCGACAAGGCCTATGCGCGCAGCACGCAGATCCTCAATGAGAATCTCGACAAGCTGCACGCGATGGCCGAGGCGCTGCTGGTGTACGAGACCATCGACGCCAAGCAGATCGACGCGATCATGGAAGGCCGCGAGCCGCCGCCGCCGGAAGGCTGGGGCAAGAACGGCAGCGGCAAGTCGACCGAGGTGCCGCCGCTGCCGCCGATCGCCGGCCCTGCCGCGCAGACCTGACGCCGGCTTGCCGCTTCGACCCGAAAAGGCCAGAGTCCGCTCTGGCCTTTTTCTTTGGACGCGTCGCGGGATGTTCGACCTGTCGCCCAGCCTGGATTGCAACGGACGCACGCTGGTCCTCGACCGCGTGCGCGTCATGGGCATCGTCAACGTCACCCCGGATTCGTTTTCCGACGGCGGCGAGCACGCCGGCGTCGATGCGGCCGTCGCGCACGGGCTCAGGCTTGCGGAGGAGGGCGCCGACGTCCTCGACATCGGCGGCGAATCGACCCGGCCCGGCGCGGCGGAGGTCGACGTCGAAGAAGAGTTGCGCCGGGTGATTCCGGTCATCACGCGCCTGGCGCAGGAAACGACGCTGCCGATCAGCATCGACACGTCCAAGCCCGAGGTCATGCGCGCCGCCGTCGCGGTCGGCGCGGGCCTCATCAACGACGTGTATGCGTTGCGTCGCGACGGCGCGCTGGACGCCGCGGCCGCGCTGGGCGTGCCCGTCGTGCTGATGCACATGCAGGGCGAACCGCGTGCGATGCAGGTCGCGCCGCAGTACGACGATGTCGTCGCCGAGGTGCATCGCTTCCTCGCCGAGCGCATCTTCGCCGCGGAGATGGCCGGTATCGCCAAGAAGCAGATCGTGGTCGATCCCGGCTTCGGCTTCGGCAAGAATCGCGACCACAACCTGTTGCTGCTCGCACAGCTGGAGCGCTTCGGCGAACTGGGCGTGCCGCTGCTGGCGGGGCTGTCGCGCAAGAAGACGATCGGTGAACTCACCGGCCGCGACGATCCGCACGATCGCGTGTTCGGCTCGGTGGCCGCGCACCTGATCGCCGCGCAGCGTGGTGCGCGGATCGTGCGCGTGCACGACGTTGCCGCCACGGTCGATGCGCTCAAGGTATGGGCCGCAGTGGCCGCGCAACCCGCGCCGCGGGCGAAGCCGGCCACCCCGACGATCCGTTGGCCGGACGACGACTGACCCGGCAGGGCGGCATGTGACGACGCGGGTACGCAGGCTTCGCCGACAGCCGCGAGTTGTACACACAGCCTGTGGGCAATTCTCCAGAACTTCCTGTGGACAAGTCGCTGCCGGCCAGCAGGGACAAGGCTGTCAAGTGGGTTGGCTATTTTTTCGCCAGCTCCGTCGCGAAAAAAATTTGGCGATTTTTTCGCCAATACGCTTGACAGCCTTGTCCCGCAAGGCGTGCAGGCAGTTGTCCACAGGATGTCCGCGAAAGCTGTCCACAGAAGTTGTGAACAAATGCACCGGCCAGGGCTTCAGCCAAGCGCGGTCGGCGTCCACAACTGCGACCAGCGCGCCAGCTTGGCGTCCGCGGCGAGTTGCTGCGGTGAAGCAATCGCTTCCGCACCCAGCAAGTGGCGCTGGTCGAAGCTGTTGCGGTTGATGGCGCTGCGCAGCCGGCCGTCCAGGCCCTGGCAGGTCACGGCCACCAGCACGCCGCACGCAGCGCAGAACAGGAAGTCCGCCTGCGCGGAGCCTTGCCGGTAGTGGCGCGCGTTGCCGGCGCCGTGGAGCTGCAATGCACCCCGCGCATCCGACACCCACGCGGCGCGATGGCGCGTGCAGAAGTCGCAGTCGCAGGCACGCGGGGTGAAGGCATCGAGCGCGTGCTCGCTCGTGAACGTCCAGCGCAACGCGCCGCAATGGCATCCGCCCAGGTGCTGTAGCGCCGTCATCGTCGCGGCCTCAGTCGCCGCCACCGCCATCGCAACCACCGCCATCGCCGGCACCGTCCGCGCAGTCGCCGCCGCTTCCGCCATCCGTGGTGGCATTGGATCCACCGTCGCCGGAGGCGCGTCCAGTGCGGCCACGCGAGGCCAGCCACACGACGAGCACCAACGCCATCGCGCCCGCCACCGCCAACAGGGTCAACATGCTTGCGCACTCCACGGACCGGTTCGTACAAGGCTAGCCGTCCTGCCGTATCCGCGCGACCTCCGGCCGGCGCGGTAAGCTTGTGCGATCGGGTCCATCGGCCCAGCGACACCGCATGAGCCACGATCCGCGCCCCCTCGCCATCGCCCTGATGGGCCCGACCGCATCGGGCAAGACCGCGCTTGCGCTGGAGTGGGCGCAACGCCTGGGCGGTGAAATTGTCAGCGTGGATTCCGCGCTCGTGTACCGCGGCCTGGACATCGGCGCGGCCAAGCCGACGCGTGCCGAACAGGTTGCCGTCCGCCACCACATGCTCGACCTGCGCGATCCGTGGCAGACCTATTCGGCGGCGGAATTCGCCACCGACGCGCGCGACGCGCTCGCCGACATCGTCGCCCGCGGCCGCGTGCCGATTCTCGCCGGCGGCACCGGCCTGTACTTCCATGCCTTGCTGCGCGGTCTTGCGGACATGCCCGAGGCCGACCCGGGCACGCGCGCGAGCATCGAAGCCGAGGCGGCAACGCGCGGCTGGGCCGAGCTGCATGCCGAACTGGCGCGCATCGATCCCGACGCCGCCGCCCGCATCCACGCCACCGATGCGCAGCGCATCCAGCGCGCGCTGGAAGTCTTCCGCCTGTCCGGGCGCACGATCAGCGCATGGCGCGATGATGCGCGCGGCCGGCCGCGCCTGCCGTTCCGGGTATTGAAGCTGGTGCTCGCGCCGCGCGATCGCGCGGTGCTGCACCAGCGCATCGAGCAGCGCTTCGACGCCATGCTCGACGGCGGCTTCCTCGACGAGGTGCGCCGGCTGCGCGCGTTGCCCGAACTGCAGGGCCACCCGCGCCCGCTGGACCTGCCTGCGCTGCGCGCCGTCGGTTATCGGCAGGCCTGGGAGCACCTGGACGGCGACTACGCGGCCGGCGAGTTCCGCGATCGCGGCATCTTCGCTACGCGCCAGCTCGCCAAGCGCCAGCTCACCTGGCTGCGCGGGGAGCTCGACGCGCGCTGGTTCGACCCGCAGCACGAACGGGCGGCGCTGGAAGCGGCCTTGCGGCTGTTCCTGCCGGCCTGAGCCGGGGATGGGCACAGCGAGCGGCCCGGTCGCGCAAACGCGGCCGCCGTCGCGCTCGCTCCGTGCCCGGGTGGGTTACCATCGGGCAGCCGTCGGTGCGGGGACAGCGCCGGCGACGCGACGGGGTCGTGCCGCGGTATCGCGCCCATCGCCACCTATAACTAGAAAGAAAGTGGGGAAAACGATGTCGAAGGGTCAATCCTTGCAGGATCCGTTCCTGAACGCTCTGCGGCGCGAGCGCGTGCCGGTTTCGGTCTACCTGGTCAACGGCATCAAGCTGCAGGGCACGATCGAGTCGTTCGACCAGTTCGTGGTCCTGCTGCGCAACACCGTCAGCCAGATGGTCTACAAGCACGCGATCTCCACCGTGGTGCCCGCGCGCAACGTGCGCGTCGGACCGGGCGGCGGCCAGGTGCAAGGCGGCGAAGGCGGCGAAGAAGGCGACGAGAGCGAGTAAGCCCGTCGTCCGACGTCGGGAGATGGCCCTGACTCGGCTTCGCTTGAAGCGGAGCCCTGCCATCCCCATTCCTCCTTTCCCCGTCCGTGGGGAAGGAGTACACAGGTCGAATGTTTGAACGTTCCCGCAAGGGCGAATACGCGTTGCTGATCCAGCCCCATGCCGGCGGTCCGCCGGACGAGGGCCTGGTGGAGGAATTCGCGGACCTCGCGCGCTCGGCGGGGGCATCCGTCGCCGCGTTGCTCACCGCGCGCATCGACCGGCCCAATCCCGCCACGCTGATCGGCAGCGGCAAGCTCGAGGAAGTGAAGGCCGCGGCCGATGCCAGCGGCGCCGACCTCATCCTGGTGAACTACGCGCTGTCGCCGGGCCAGGAACGCAACCTGGAAAAGCTGCTGCAGCGTCGCGTCGTCGACCGCACCGGCCTGATCCTGGACATCTTCTCGCAGCGCGCGCAGAGCGCCGAAGGCAAGCTGCAGGTCGAGCTCGCCCAGCTCAAGCACATGGCCACGCGCCTGGTGCGCGGCTGGACCCACCTGGAGCGCCAGCGCGGCGGTTCCATCGGCCTGCGCGGTCCCGGCGAAACCCAGCTGGAAACCGACCGCCGCCTGCTGCAGAAGCGCCTGGAGCAACTGCAGAAGCGCCTGGACAAGGTCGAAGTGCAGCGCACGCAGATGCGCCGCGCGCGCATGCGCAGCGAACTGCCGCGCATCGCCCTGGTCGGCTACACCAATGCCGGCAAGTCGACGCTGTTCAATGCGCTGACCGGCGCGGCGGCCTATGCCGCGGACCAGTTGTTCGCCACGCTCGACCCCACCGTGCGCCGCATCGCGCTGCCCGGCGGCGGTGCGGTGCTGGCCGATACCGTGGGCTTCGTGCGCGACCTGCCGCACGAACTGGTCGCGGCGTTCCGCTCCACCCTGTCCGAGGCGCGCGACGCCGACCTGCTGCTGCACGTGGTCGACGCGGCCGATCCATTGCGCGACGAGCGCATCGCGCAGGTCGACGAGGTGCTGGCCGAAATCGGTGCGGGCGACCTGCCGCAGCTGATCGTCTTCAACAAGATCGACCGGCTCGAACGCGAGAATGAGGCGGCCCCGGAGCCGCGCCACGATCGCCCCGGCGAAGGCCGCCAGCGCGTCTGGGTGTCCGCGCAGCTGGGCCTGGGGCTGGACCTGCTGCGCAAGGCGCTGGCCGAAGTGCTGGAACTGCGCCACGTCGCCGGCGAGCTGCGGCTGCCTTCGCAGGCGGCCCGGCTGCATGCGCGGTTGCACGCGATCGGCGCGATCCGCGAGGAATCGCACGACGAGCAGGGCTGGCAGCTGCAGGTCGACCTGGCCATCGCCGACGCGCTCAAGCTGTTCTCGCAGGCGCACGGCGAAGCGTTGCGCCCCCTGCTCGAGGCCGCCGGCGCCCTCGCGGACGAAGCCGCCGACTGGTAACGCGAGGGCCAATTGCCCTATCGAGGCAAGATCGAGGCACGTTGCCTTGTTTGAGGCAGCTGTGGCCCTCACCTAGAATCGACGCGCGCCTTGCGGGCGCGAATGTCCCCTTGGAGCAGGCATGGCCTGGAACACACCCGGTAGCAGCGGCAACAACCCTTCAGGTCCGGAGGGGCGTCGACCGCATCGTCCCCGCAAGACCGGCGGCGTACTCGACACCCTGCTCGATACGGCCCGCGGGCTCTTCGGCGGCGACGGCAGCAGCGCGTGGCGCTGGGTCGCACTGGTGCTCGGCCTGTGGCTGGTCTTCAGCAGCTTCGTGCTCGTCACCGAGCAGGAGCGCGGCGTGGTCCTGCGCTTCGGCCGCTACGCCCGCATCATGGACCCGGGCCCGCACTTCAAGGCGCCCTGGCCGATCGAGACGGTGGAGAAGGTCAACGCGACGCAGAGCAACGCGTACAGCGAGAACGTCCCCGTCTTCACCCGCGACGGCAACATGGTGAACGTCGAGATCAACGTCCAGTACCGGATCGGCGACCCGCTGCTCTACAAGTTCGGCACCCGCGACGCGGACGAAACGCTGAAGGAAGCCGCGCAGAGCGCGGTGCGCGAACAGGTCGGCCGCTCCGACCTCGACACCGTCCTCAATGCACGCGGCGAACTGACGGTGGCCGTGCGCGACCACCTGCAGAAGGCGCTGCAGGCCTACCAGACGGGCCTGGTGCTGACCGAGCTGAACCTCCCGAACGCGCGTCCGCCGGACGACGTGAAGGATGCCTTCGACGAAGTGCAGCGCGCACGCGCCGAAAAGAACACCGCGATCAACGAAGCGCAGGCGTACGCCAAGCGCATCGTGCCGGAAGCACGCGGCGAAGCCTCGCGCACGCGCACGGTCGCCGAAGGCTACAAGACCGCGTCCATCGCCCGGGCTTCGGGCGACGCGACGCGTTTCTCGTTGCTGGTGGACCAGTACAAGTCCGCGCCCGACGTCACCCGCAAGCGCCTGTGGCTGGAAACCCTGCAGGGCGTCCTCGCCGAGAACCGCACGATCGTCGGCGGCGATTCGCGCCAGTTGATCTACGTGCCGATGGGGGACAAGCGTCCGCCGCCGTCCGCCGCCAGTGCGCCGCTGCTCACGCCCGACGTGCTGTCGCCGGCCGTGAACGCCGATGCCAGCAATGAACCCGGTCGCCCGTCGCGCGGTTCGCGCCCGACCCGTGAGGAGGATCGTCGATGAGAGTCTCGCTTTGGGTGGCCATCCTGGTCAGCGCGTTGCTGGCCCTGCTCGGCTCGGTGTTCGTCGTGCGTGAAGGGCACAGTGCGATCGTCTTCCGCCTCGGCACCATCGTGCGCACCGACGTCGGTCCCGGCCTGCACTTCAAGGTGCCGCTGATCGAGAACGCGCGGGTGTTCGACCGCCGCCTGCTGGTGCTGCCGGCGGAATCCGAGCGTTACCTGACCGAAGACAAGCAGGACGTCAGCGTCGACTTCTTCGCCCTGGGGCAGATCGAG
Source organism: Lysobacter terrestris (assembly GCF_014489475.1). Taxonomy (GTDB): domain Bacteria; phylum Pseudomonadota; class Gammaproteobacteria; order Xanthomonadales; family Xanthomonadaceae; genus Agrilutibacter; species Agrilutibacter terrestris. Next base: position 2,409,908 of record NZ_CP060820.1, read on the forward strand.
AACCTGCGCGTGTTCTTCCGTGCCACCGGCGGCAGCGAAGAGGTCGCCGTGCAGCGCCTCGCGCCGATCATCCGCGATTCGCTGCGCAACGAGATCAACGCGCGCACGTTGCAGGAAGTCGTGTCCGGCGACCGTACCTCGGTCATCGGCAAGCAGCTGAAGGCGATCAACGACGGCGCGCAGACCCTGGGCGTGAAGATCGTCGACATCCGCATCAAGCGCATCGAGCTGCCGCAGGACAGCAACGTGGTGGGTTCGGTCTACGACCAGATGCGTTCGCAGCGCAAGCAGGTCGCCAGCCAGCTGCGCGCCGAGGGCGTGGAGCAGGCGCAGGTCATCCGCGCCGAGGCCGAGCGCGAGCGCGCGGTGATCCTGGCCGAGGCCGAGCGCGACGCGCAGAAGCTGCGCGGCGAAGGCGATGCCGAAGCCACCCGCCTGTACGCGCAGGCGGCCTCCAAGGACCCGAGCTTCTACGCCTTCCAGCGCAGCCTGGAGGCCTATCGCGCCTCCTTCGGCGACGGGCAGAGCGTGATCGTGCTCGACCGCGACGATCCGTTCCTGCAGTACATGAAGTCGGACCGCTGATTCCCCGGCGGTCCGCGCCATGCTGGTCGAGCTCTTGTCCGCGCTGTGCCTGGTGGCCGTGCTGGAAGGCCTGTTCCTCTTCGTCGCCCCGCGCGGCTGGCGCCAGGCGGTAGAGCAGCTGCACCGGCTTCCGGACCGGGGGCTGCGGCTGCTCGGCGGCGTTTTCGTCGCCCTCGGCCTGGTTTCGCTGTTCCTGGTGCGGGGGTTCTAGGCCCCCGGGCGCCGCGGCCGGGAAATCGGTCCGCGAACCGACAGGAAAGGGTAGCCCCGCCCCCCCAAAACCCGGATAATGCACAAAAGCCGGACGGGGTCTCAGCCCCTCCGGCTTTTTCCGTGTCGCGCCGCCGCAAATGTCGGCTTATGGGCGACACCCTCGCGCCGCTGCGCGCCAGTTGAACCCGCTTGCGGGAACCAGATCTTGGAGTTCTAGACCAATGGGTCAGTCAGTCGTGGTGTTGGGTGCCCAGTGGGGCGACGAAGGCAAGGGCAAGATCGTCGACCTGCTGACGCAGGACATCGGCGCGGTCGTGCGCTTCCAGGGCGGCCACAACGCCGGCCACACGCTCGTCATCGGCGGCAAGAAGACCGTCCTGCACCTGATTCCCTCGGGCATCCTGCGCGACGACGTGCTGTGCCTGATCGGCAACGGCGTCGTGCTGCACCCGGGCGCGCTGCAGAAGGAAATCGCCGAGCTCGAGGCCAACGGCGTCGAAGTGCGTTCGCGCCTGAAGATCAGCCCGGCCACGCCGCTGATCATGCCGTACCACATCGCCCTGGATCAGGCGCGCGAGAAGGCCGCCGGCAAGGGCGCCATCGGCACCACCGGCCGCGGCATCGGCCCGGCGTACGAAGACAAGGTCGCGCGTCGCGGCATCCGCGTCGCCGACCTGCGCTACCCGGCCGAGCTCGCCGAGAAGCTGCGCGTGACGATGGACTACCACAACTTCGTCCTGACCAAGTACCTGGGCGTGGAAGCCGTCGACTTCCAGAAGACCCTCGACGACGCACTGGCCTTCGGCGAATACGTCGAGCCGATGAAGTCCGACGTCGCCGGCATCCTTCATGACCTGCGCAAGCAGGGCAAGCGCGTGCTGTTCGAAGGCGCGCAGGGTTCGCTGCTCGACATCGACCACGGCACCTATCCGTACGTCACCTCGTCGAACACCACGGTCGGCGGCGCGTATGCCGGTACCGGCGTCGGCGCGGATGCGATCGACTACGTGCTCGGCATCGCCAAGGCCTACGCCACGCGCGTCGGCGGCGGCCCGTTCCCGACCGAACTCAACGACGACGTCGGTCAGGGCATCCGCGACCGCGGCCAGGAATACGGCGCCACCACCGGCCGCCCGCGCCGTTGCGGCTGGATGGATATCGTCGCGCTCAAGCGCGCCGTCGCCATCAACGGCATCACCGGCCTGTGCATCACCAAGCTCGACATCCTCGACGGCATGGAGACGCTGAAGGTCTGCATCGCGTACGAGTACCACGGCAAGCGCAGCGAATACGCGCCGCTCGACGCCGCCGGCTGGGAAGAATGCAAGCCGGTGTACCTCGAATTCCCGGGCTGGGAAGAGTCGACCGCCGGCATCACCGACTGGGACAAGCTGCCGCCCGCCGCCCGCGCCTACCTGCGCGCGCTGGAGGAGCTCTCCGGCTGCCCGCTGGCGATCGTGTCCACGGGGCCGGATCGCGATGCCAACATCGTGCTTAGGGATCCTTGGGCGTAACGGCCCGGCGTTTGGTTCAAAAAGAAGCCCCGCGTTGCGGGGCTTTTTTTGTCAGATTTTTCTGACAGACAACACATGGTCACGTGTGCCAGCATCCATAGGATGTCGGTTCTAATGCGTTAGGCCCATGTACAGGAGTCGGTGATGTACTTAGGAAGGATCATTTTCTTGGTGGCTGTAGCCGCGCTGGTTGCTTGCAACTCAACCACGCGGGGAGACGCGCTTCCCGATGAGCACGCCAGCGAGTCGGTGTCTACGGCGCCTCAGGTTATCCAGCCGATGCCAGTTGCCGTCCCTCAAAGAACTCAGGCGGAGGGTTCGGACAGGCAACAAGCCAGTACAACTGCTGCGGGAAACGGAGGTCTCCGCCAGTCGTACTACGAATGTGCGCAGGCAGGAGACGGTTCCACCTGGAGCATGCAGGAATGCATAGCGCGCGAAGCTGAGTACCAGGAAGACCGGTTGAACAAGGTCTACCAGATGTTGCGATCCAGGCTTTCCACCGAGCGAAAGGAAAGGCTCAAGCTTGATGAGCGAAAGTGGTTGGCGGAGCGGAGCAGCAACTGTAGTTGGGACGCCACCAATGGAGGCCAGGGACAGCGCATCGAAGCCAATATCTGCTCGCTGAAGATGACGGCTGAGAGGGTGGCCGAACTCGAGAGACTTCTCGCGAGCAGCGACGTTTAGTCTAGCGTGGGAAACCAAGTCAAGGAGTGACTGTCATGAGTGAAGATATGCATGCCGCGCGTCGTGCGGTTGAGAGTTGGCGTCTCGGCCAGACATCAGCGCACTACGAGTCCAGCGGACTCGGTGCCGGAGTGATCTCCAGCGGAAAGGGTGATCACGGCGGCGTTTCATACGGCGCCTATCAACTGTCTTCGAAAATGGGCACGTTGGCGGAGTATCTGGAGCAGTCCAGGTACGGTGAACAATTCAAGGGGCTCACCCCTGCCACGCCAACATTCAATGCCAAGTGGAAGGAGATCGCCAGGACCGATCCAGAGTTCGCGCGCGATCAGCATGACTACATTGGCAGGTCGCACTACGGCGAACAGCTGGACAAACTGAAAGGCGCGGGCTTGGACCTCTCGACCCGGGGCCGGGCTGTGCAGGATGTGATCTGGAGCACCTCGGTTCAGTTCGGAGGATTGACCCAGCGTATCGTCGGCAAGGGGATAGAGGAGAAGTTTGGGAAGGGCGTCGACCTATCGCTTCTGTCCGACAAGGATGTCGTGGTGGCGATCCAGGATTACAAGATTTCGCACAACAGCACGCTCTTCAAAAGCTCTCCGGAGTGGCAGCCCGGCTTGCTGCGGCGGGCACAAGCGGAAAAGGCAAGCCTCGTGGCGTTAGCAGGCCACGAGGAGTCTCTTAGACGAAGCGGCGTCGACCTAGGCGTGGCTCCGGTACACGGCAAGGCGCACCGCTCTCGCGAGGATGTCTTGCTTGATCGCTCAACCATGGCAAGCGACATCCTGAAGAGCGGCGATGAGAACGAACACGTTCGCTTGGTGCAGAAAGACCTACTCAAGCTTGGTTACACCGATAGGCAAGGACGATCGCTAAAGTTGGACGGCGACTTCGGTCAGCGTACCGAAGAGGCGCTGAGGGCTTTCCAGAAGGCTCACGGTCTTCGTGTCGATGGCGTCGTGGGGAAGGACACTAGGCTTGCCCTGCAGGAGGCGACGCTGAGCCCCTTGTTGTCGGAAAAGACTCATCCGGATCATGGATTGTTTCGCGAGGTGAAGGATGGAATTGCGCGCCTGGGTCCAGGGGCCGTTCCAGGTGGCAGCGAAGATGGCTTGGCAGCGGCTGTTGCGGCACAGGCGAAGCTTGGGGGGCTCCGGCACGTTGATCATGTGCTGATGAATAGCCAGGGAGACCGAGTCTTGGCGGTTCAAGGCGACCTGCATGATCCGGCTAAGCGATGGGTCCATGTGGATCGGGTCGAGGCGCTGGGCCGGTCGGTCGAGAGCAGCACTGGTGAACTCAAGGAGGGCCAGTTGCAGCGGGAACAGGCTGCGCAAGCCAACATTCAGGCGCAACACATGGAACACCGGAGCGGGCTTTCGGTTGGCATGAGGCCGTAGTGATGCGTTTGGATTAGGCGAGGCTTGGCCGAGCGTGCCAGTCCTCGCCTAAGGCTCCCGGCCTCAGAACATACTCGCGATCGGCGCAGTGCCTAAGTCGCGTCACTCAATCGCACCCCGAAGTCGACCGAGGCCCCGCATCGTGCGGGGCCTTGCTGCTTCTGGAGGTGGGCCTCCTGGTTTCTTGCCTACGCCGAGGATGCCTTTAGCCAAATGCGGCAAGACCGCTGCCCCGTGGCTTTACTTCCAGGTAACCCCAAGAGCCGCAACAATGCGGGCCCAATACCCCCACACTCGCCCGGCCAGACCGGGCACAGGAACTCTCCATGAAATCCCGCGCCGCCGTCGCCTTCGCTCCCGGACAACCGCTGCAGATCGTCGAGATCGACGTGGCTCCGCCGCGTGCGGGTGAGGTGCTGGTGCGCATCACGCACACGGGCGTGTGCCATACCGATGCCTTCACCCTGAGTGGCGACGATCCGGAAGGGCTGTTCCCAGTGGTGCTCGGGCACGAAGGTGCCGGTGTCGTCGTCGAAGTGGGCGAGGGCGTGACCAGCGTCAGGCCGGGCGACCACGTGATCCCGCTGTACACCGCCGAATGCGGCGAGTGCCTGTTCTGCAAGTCCGGCAAGACCAACCTGTGCGTGGCGGTGCGGGCGACGCAGGGCAAGGGCGTGATGCCGGACGGGACCTCGCGCTTCTCCTACAACGGCCAGCCTGTTTACCACTACATGGGCTGCTCCACCTTCAGCGAATACACCGTGGTCGCCGAGGTGTCGCTGGCCAAGATCAATCCCGAGGCCAACCACGAGCAGGTCTGCCTGCTCGGTTGCGGCGTCACCACCGGCATCGGCGCGGTCCACAACACGGCGAAGGTGCAGCCGGGCGACAGCGTCGCGGTGTTCGGGCTGGGCGGCATCGGCCTGGCCGTCATCCAGGGCGCGCGTCAGGCGAAGGCGGGCCGCATCATCGCGATCGACACCAACCCGGACAAGTTCGCGATGGCTGCGGAGATGGGCGCGACCGACTTCGTCAACCCGAAGGACCACGACCAGCCCGTGCAGCAGGTGATCGTCGAGATGACCGGCTGGGGCGTCGACCACAGCTTCGAATGCATCGGCAACGTCAACGTGATGCGCGCCGCGCTCGAATGCGCGCACCGCGGCTGGGGCCAGTCGGTGGTCATCGGCGTGGCCGGCGCGGGGCAGGAGATCTCCACGCGCCCGTTCCAGCTCGTCACCGGGCGCACCTGGAAGGGCACGGCTTTCGGCGGGGTCAAGGGCCGCAGCCAGTTGCCCGGCATGGTGGAACAGGCGATGCGCGGCGACATCCAGCTGGCGCCCTTCGTCACCCACACGCTGCCGCTGCAGGGCATCAACGACGCCTTCGAGCTGATGCACGCAGGCAAGTCGATCCGCACGGTCATCCACTACTGACGGACGCGACCTCATGCAGAAGGTGGAAACCCATGCCTGCTTCGGCGGCGTGCAGGAAGTGTGGCAGCACCGCTCGCAGGCGCTCGATTGCGACATGCGCTTCGGCATCTACCTGCCGTCGCAGGCGCGCGAGGCGCGCTGTCCGGTGCTGTACTGGCTCAGCGGCCTGACCTGCACCGAGCAGAACTTCATCACCAAGGCCGGCGCGCAGCGTTACGCGGCGGAACACGGCGTGATCGTGGTGGCGCCCGACACCAGCCCGCGCGGTCCGCAGGTCGCCGATGCTGAGCGCTACGACCTAGGGCAAGGCGCGGGTTTCTACCTCAACGCGACGCACGAGCCCTGGTCCGCGCATTACCGCATGCACGACTACATCGTCGAGGAACTGCCGCGCCTGGTCGAGGCGCAGTTCAACGCCAGCGATGCACGCGCCATCAGCGGGCATTCGATGGGTGGGCACGGCGCACTCGTGCTCGCCCTGCGCAACCCGGATCGCTACCGCAGCGTCTCGGCGTTCTCGCCGATCGTCGCGCCCGCGCAGGTGCCGTGGGGCGAGCAGGCCTTCACGGCTTACCTCGGAGACGACCGCGACGCGTGGCGGTCGTGGGATGCCAGTGAACTGGTGCGTTCGACACCGGCGCAGGCGAACCGGCCGGTGCTGCTGGTCGACCAGGGCGAAGCCGACGAGTTCCTGGCCACGCAGCTGCGGCCCGAGCTGCTCGAAGCTGCCTGTCGCGAAACCGGCTATCCACTGCGGCTGCGTCGTCACGCCGGCTACGACCACAGCTACTACTTCATCGCCAGCTTCATCGGCGAGCACATCGCGCACCATGCCGCGGCGCTGCGGAACTGAGTAGCGTCGGTGGATAGAAAGAGGCCCCGCGACGCGGGGCCTATTGTCACGAGTTCGCGAATGGTCTTGGTGCTGCTTACTTCGCGCCGGCGCGCGGCTTGCAGTCCGCGGACAGTGCGGTGTCGTCCTGCGCGACGCAGGCGCTGAAGTCCGCCAGGCCAACCACTTCGCGCGTCGCCCCGGCCGCCATGGTGATGCGTTCGGCCGGCAGCGGCTGGCAGTTGTTCGCGGCCGAGGCGCAGGGGCGCGGGAACAGCGTGTAGTGGCATTCGCCGCTGGCGCTGGCGAGGCATTCGAAGCGGGTGACGACGGACGCGGTGCGGATCCGGCTGTGGATCTGCTCGATGCCGTCGACCGCGGAGCGGTGGACGATGGTGGTGCCGCCGATGTCCCAGCCGAACATGGACAGCAGGAAGTAAACCGCGGCGATCAGGTTGCGCATGGGGGCTCTCGCAGGCTTGGATGGTGGCGGCAGTCGCGCGTTGGGGCGCGCCTACATGTGCCGGAACAGGGTCATGAACGGCTGGCTGACGGTCAGCGTTTCCGTGCGGCCCTTCAGCCGCACCGTGCCCTTGCCGCTGTCGTCGCGCACGATCGAGGCGATCGCCTTGAGGTTGACGATGGTGGAGCGGTGGATCTGCTTGAACGTGTCGGTGTCGAGCACCGCGAGCAGTTCGCGGATCGGCGTGCGCAGCAGCGCCTCGCCCTCGGCCGTCACCACCGTCGTGTACTTGTTGTCGGCGCGGAAGTAGGCGACGTCGTCGACCAGGATCAGGCGGGTCTCGCGGCCCGCGCTCGCGGTCAGCCAGGTCAGCGGCGGGCGCGCGGGGTTCTTCGGCAGGGCGGCGCCGAGGCGTTCGAGCATCTCGCCCAGGGCCGCCGCATCGCCGGGGCCCGAGGCCAGCCGCAGCTTGAGCCGTTGCACGGTGGCTTCGAGGCGTTCGGCGGCAATGGGTTTCAGCAGGTAGTCGATCGCGCCGCGGTCGAAGGCGTCGATCGCGTACTGGTCGTAGGCGGTGACGAACACGACCTGGGTGCTTGGACTCGCATGCGCGGCGGCGGCGGCGACTTCCAGCCCGGTGAGGCCGGGCATGCGGATGTCGAGGAAGGCGACGTCGGGCTGGTGCTCGTCGATGGCTTCCAGCGCGCTGGCGCCGTCCTCGCATTCGGCGACGACCTCGAGGTGCGGCCAGGCGGCGCGCAGCTGTTCCAGCAGCGCGCTGCGCAGCAGCGCCTCGTCTTCGGCGATCACGGCGGTAATCGGCTTAGACATCGCTGCGCTCCGTGACCGCGGCAGCCGTGGTCGGTGTGCCCGCGACGGGTGCCGGCACGGCGGGTGCTGGCACGGTGATCGTGGCGGCCACGCCCGAGGGGAAGTTGGCGACCACCGCGAGCGCGGCCTTGCCGGCGTACACCAGTTGCAGGCGTTCGCGCACGTTCTTCAGGCCGATGCCGGTGCCGCTGCTCTGCACGTTGAAGCCTTCGCCATCGTCGGCCACCGTGACCGCCACCATGTCGTCGACTGCGCGTGCACGGATCCACACGGTGCCGCCGGCGGTGCGCGGTTCCAGCCCGTGCTTGATCGCGTTCTCCACCAGCGTCTGCAGCATCATCGGCGGCAACTGCGTGCCGCGCAGGCTCTCGGGCACGTCGACCTGCACGCCCAGGCGCTGGCCCATGCGGATCTTGAGGATTTCCAGGTAGGCCAGCGCGCGTTCGAGTTCGTCGCCCAGCGTCGCCAGTTCGTCCTGGGTGCGCGGCAACGAATGCCGCAGGTACTGGATCAGGTGCCCGAGCATCTCGTCGGCACGCACCGGATCGGTGCGGGTGAGGTACTGCGCACTGGCCAGCGTGTTGTAGAGGAAGTGCGGCTCGACCTGCGCGTGCAGCAGGTTGAGGCGGGCGACGGTGAGTTCCTTCTCGGTCGCGGTCTGCGCGGCGGCATCGCGTTCGTTGCGGCGGCGATCGGCGACGCGGCGGGTGATCGCGCGGGTGATCGCGTTGGCGTTTTCCAGGTTGGTGCCGTCATCGACGCGGAACCAGTCGCTCCACGCGCCGCTTTCCGGTTCGCAGATCAGGGTGACGCTGCCGGTGCCATTGACCGGTGTCACCGTGGCGGCGATCTGGTTGCGGGTGCGCCCGAACCAGTGCATCGGATGCCACTTGCCCAGCGGCTGTTCGGCGAAGCGCGGGCGCTGCACCTTGGCTCGCACCTGCAGGCTGTCGCGTGCGCTCTCGATCTCCTCGCTGCGCGGCAGTTCGCGGATGGCGGCGTCGAGCAGGTCGAACGCCTCGCCGGCTTCGAACGGGATCTCGATCTGGCGACGCTGGCGATTGCCGAGTGATTCGCTCTCCGATCCGGCGATCAGCCGCACCCGGCGCAGGTGCGAGAACGCGGCGGTGACCACCAGGCCCAGGGTGATGAAGGTGAAGAGGACGATCGGCAGTTCGATCCGGCCGAGGAAGGGGATTCCGGACCAGAACGAGGCCAGCAGCAGCAGCGCCAGCCCCCAGGCGATGGCGATACGGGCAACGAAGAAGATGTTTCGGATCACGTTGGTCACGGTCGGTCGTTGGTTGCGGCGAAGCATAGCGAGCGCCGCCGCCTGCGAAAGGGCGGTTGCGACGGAAGCGGGAATAGGGCGACGAAGCCGCCCCGGCCCGGAGCGAACACGACGGCAGTGTGGCGATGCGCCAGCGTCCGGCGCGATTGCCCGGACGGTAGGTACGAAGCGTGCGTGCGGGGTGGTGTTGCCTGGTCAGCGTGCCAGCAGCAGCGCGGCGATGCCGGCGGCGATCGCCAGCGCGGCCACCACCCAGGGCCAACGGCGCGGCGAACCTTGCGTCGCGCCGCGCTTCACGGCGCCGGTGCGTGCCGGCCGCGCCACGGCATCGAGGCGGAAGCGCAACTGGTCGAATGCGATCTCGTCGCCGACGCGCGCGACCCCGATGCTCACCCGCTGGCCGTTGAGGAAGCTGCCGTTGGTCGACTTCAGGTCTTCGATCTCCACGCCGTAATCCAGCGGACGCAGTCGCGCATGCACGCGCGATATGCCCTGATCGGCCACGGCGATGTCGCATTCGGGTGCACGGCCCAGCGTGGTCGGGGCCAGCAGGTGGTAGCTGCGTCCGAAAACGATGCCGGCGACGCCGCGCAGTACGTATTCCGGGTCCGAAAGCTGGGTGGGCATGGCGGCGACAGGGTGGTCGAGTCAGGGTGGTCGGGCCGGAAACTAGCATGCCCACATGCCCGTGGCTGCCTGCCATCGTGACCGGATCCAGCGTTTGCGCAGGCGCTCACCTTTTTGCCCGCGTCGGGGCCGGCGGTAGGGACGATCGAAGTGAATGGGGCCGTTGCCCGCTCGCCGTCTTGCCGCGGCACGGAGGTTCGCGTGCCCACCCGCATGGGGAGGTTGCAGTGCGCGGAAGCGCGCGAGGCCCGCCACAGGCGCCGCGCGGCCCGCCGCCGGCACGCCCGGGGTAACTGCGTGCTGCGGACGCCGTAATTTCAGATGGAAATGGACCCGTGTTGGGCTCGGTAGCCTTGGCCGTGGCGGATGCGCGGCAACGTTAGCGACGGCAGAGACTCGGGCAAAAGGAGATGGCCATGAGACTCCGGCTGCGGCTGCTGTATGTCCTGCTGGCGAGCTTTTTCCGCCGGCACGTGCGGGTGGTGGAGGAGAGCGTCCTCAACCTCATCGTGTTTCCGAACGACGTCGACGTGTCGAAGATGAGCGCCGACCGCTACCTCGCGCTCACCGACCTGGGGCGCGTCAACATCGTCGCGCGCGCGGGGTTGCTGCGGCAGATGCTGGCCAGCCGCCACCTGCCGGTCGCGCACGTGGCGACGATGCGCTTCCGCCGCCCGCTGCGCCTGTTCGAGAAGTACCGGCTGCGTTCGCGCGTCATCTGGTGGGACGAGGCCTGGGTGTGGTGCGAGCACCACTTCGAGCGTCAGGGCAGCACGGTGGCGATGGCCATCGTCAAGGTGATGCTGATCGGCCCGGGCGGTCGCTTGCCGGTGTCGACCTGGCTGCTGGCGGCAGGCGAATCGCTGGCGCCACCCGCGCCGCTGCCCATCGTGGGCGAATTGCAGCTGGCCGAAGTACGGCTGCGGGAGATGCAGCGATGAAAGCATCCGCCATGGCGACACCGTCGTCCGCGCACGCCAGTACAGGACAGGAACAGCACACGCCACTTGCCTGTTTTCTCCAGCGGGAGCGCGCGCATCCCGACGCGGTCTACCTCACCCAGCCGTATCCCGACGGTGCGGTGGTCGACTACAGCTGGGCCGAAGTCGGCGACCAGGCACGGCGGATCGCCGCGTACCTGCAGTCGCTGCGACTGCAGGCGGGCAGCCGCATCGCCCTGCTCGGTCGCAACAGCGCGCATTGGATCATGGCCGACCTGGCGATCATGATGGCCGGGCACGTCAGCGTGCCGCTGTACGCGACGCAGAGCGCGCAGGCCGTGCGGCAGATCCTGCAGCACTCCGGGGCGCAGGCACTGTTCATCGGCAAGCTGGACGGCAGCGCCGACAACTGGCCGGCGATCGCGCCGGAGTTGCCGGAAGGATTGCAGCTGATCGGCCTGCCGTTGTCGCCGCGCCGCGACATCCCGCAATGGCAGGACCTGATCACGCGGCACGCGCCCTTGTTGCAGGTGCACGAGCCGCGCCCGGGCGAGCTGTGCACGATCATGTACACCTCCGGCAGCACCGGCGTGCCCAAGGGCGTCATGCACAGCCACGGCGGTGTGATGGCGATGGTGCCGGCGGCCGAGGACGCGCTGGGCATGGGCGCCAGCGATCGCATGGTTTCGTACCTGCCGCTCGCGCACGTCGCCGAGCGCGAAGTGGTGGAGATGTGCTCGCTCTACTTCGGCTTCCGGGTGTACTTCTGCAACAGCGTGGCCAGCTTCGTCGCGGACCTGCACCGCGCGCGGCCGACGATCTTCTTCTCGGTGCCGCGCCTGTGGATCAAGTTCCAGCAGGCGGTCAATGAAAAGCTGCCGCCCGCCAAGCAGCGCCTGCTGTTCGCGCTGCCGCTGCTGTCGCGGCTGGTGAAGCGCAGGATCGTGCGCGGATTGGGCCTGGACCACGCGCGCATCGCCGTCACCGGATCCGCGCCGCTGCCGCCTGCCGTCGTCGACTGGTACCGCGGGCTCGGCCTGGAAATGCTCGAGGGCTACGGCATGACCGAAGCCTCCATCACCCACGTGACCCGGGTCGGGCAATTCCGCAGCGGCTACGTTGGCGCGCCATTGCGCGGCGTGGAAACACGCATCGCCGCCGACGGCGAAATCCAGATCCGCACGCCGGGACTGATGCTGGGCTACTACCGGCAGCCCGAGGAATCGGCGCAATGCGTGTTGCCGGACGGCTACTACCGCACTGGCGATTGCGGCGAGATCGATGCACAGGGACGGTTGCGCCTGGTCGGTCGGATCAAGGAACAGTTCAAGACCTCGCGCGGCGAATACGTGGTGCCCGCGCCGATCGAGTTGCTGCTCGGCGACGATCCGCGCGTGGAGGCGGTGTGCGTGAGCGGTAGCGGGTTGCCGCAGCCGTTCGCGCTGCTGATGCTGGCCGAGGAGACGCGCCACGCACTGCAGCGCGACCCCGCCCTGCGCAAGTCGATGGCGCACGAGTTCACGGCACTCATGGCCCGCGTGAATGCACGGCTCGCCAGCTATTCGCGGCTGGCCTGCCTGGTGGTGGTCGCCGAGCCGTGGTCCGTCGACAACGGCCTGCTCACGCCGACGCTGAAGATTCGCCGCGCCGCCATCGATGCGCGCTACCTGCCGCAGGCCGAAGCGTGGCTGGCAGCGGGCGAACCGGTGGTGTGGGAAGACGCAATGGCCGCGGACGCGACCCCGGCTGGAACCGCATTGGCCCGGGCATGAAAAAAGCAGCCCCGCGGATGCGGGGCTGCGAGCGTCACGGCAAGTGCGTGAACCGGGTCATCGCGAGAGAGCGGTTTGCGCGTCAGCTGCGCCCGGGCGCGACATCCGCACGATGATGCCGATCGCCTCCGTCCCGGTGACGGGATAGAAGTGCAACTCCGCCCGCGCGTCGTCGCGCTCCCACAGGCTGCTGTCGGCGGTGCGCTGCATGAGCTGGAAACCCAGCGCCGGCAGCGCGCTGGCGTAGAACGCCCTGGCGTCGCTTACGGAGCCTGCATACAGGAGGCGATCGGCATGGTGGCCGGGTGGCAGCACCTGCACCTGCGGCGGTCGGGGCAGGGCCGGCAGCGCTGCCTCGGGGTTGCCGCGTGCGGGCAGTACGCGGAGTTGCACGCCAAAGCGCGCGCCCTGCGCCAGCGCCTGGCCGCACATGCCGGCCAGTGCCAGTCCGACGAGGATCCCGGCCAGCCACAGCTTGCGATGGCGACCGCCTGCCTCGGCATCCCTGGGCACGCCACTGGCGTGGTCGCGGGGGGGCGGATCTTTCCTGTGATGAATCATGCTTCCTCCTTGAAGCCACAACAGCAATGACGACAGTGTGTAAAGGCGCAGTGTCTCGAACGGAGGTTGCCGTCACATTTCGACCAGCTCGAAGCACGCGAAGGGCAGGCGCTACAGGTGGTTTTGCAGATGCTGGCGCGGACCTGTTCCGGACGTGCGCGCCCGGCGCAGCGGGCGGTGTGGAATGCGACGACTCCTAGATCAACGGCGGGCCGGGGCGTGGACGGACAACCGCATGCCTCGGCCCTGGCACGAGGCCGTTGCTGCCCGGCAGGGAGGGCTGTTTCGCCTTCCGCCACCGCCTGCACTGGCTAAGTCGGCAGCCGTTGCCACAGCCAGCCCAGCGCCACCGCGCCGATGCCCAGCGACAGCGTCGGCAGGGCGAGGCCGGCATACCAGCGGCGATGCCGTAGCAGGATCAGCCCCGGCAGCACGACGCACACGATCGCCAGTTGCCCCAATTCGACGCCGAGGTTGAACCCGAGCAGGGCCAGCAGGCGTGTTCCCTGCGGCAGGCCCAGTTCGCCCAGGGCCCCGGCGAAACCGAAACCGTGGACCAGGCCGAAGCCGAACCCCGCCACCCACGCGCGCTGCGTGACCAGCGGGTGCAGGTTGTTGGCCGCCGCCAGCAGCACGCTGAGTGCGATCGCCGGTTCCACCCAGCGCGATGCGGGCGTGACCCAGCCCAGCGCGGCCAGGCTCAGCGTGATCGAGTGCGCGACGGTGAAGGCCGTGACGATACCCAGCACTTGGGTCACGACCTGGCGCAGGTCTTCCGCCGGCAACCAGTTGTTGCGGTGACGCAGCAAGGCGGCGGGCAGCAGCAGCGACAGCAGGAACGCGATGTGGTCGTAGCCGACCAGGATGTGGTGCACGCCCTCGCGCAGGAAGTCGGCGAACGCGCGGTCGGGCGCGGCGCCGAGTGCGATGACGCGGGCATCGGCGCGCACCGTCGCCGCGCGGACGTCCGCGCCCTGGCGCAACGTTACCAGCGCCCGGTGCTGCGGATCGACGGCAAACAGCAGGTCGTAGCGCACGCGCGTGTCGGATCGCGCGGGGCACTTCGCCTCCAGTTGCACGCTGGCGTAGCTGCCGTCGTCGTAGTGGCGGGTGGCGAGCCCGAGTGGTCGCAGCGTGCAGGCACCCGCGGCGGTCGACAACTCCAGGCCCGACATCGTCCAGCGCTCCAGTGCCGGACGCAGCGCGCGCAGTTCGCCCCACGTCACCCGCTCGTCGCGGTTGGCATCGAGCGGGAAGGTGAGGGCGAGGTCGCGAATCGCCAGGTCCAGTTCGACCTGCGCGCCGCCATCGGCTCGTCGCGTGATGTCCAGGTGCGCGACCGACAGCGTGTGCGCCTGCAGCGGCGACGCGAGCAGCGACAGCAGCAGGAGCAGCCAGCGCCGCATCAGCGCGCGACCTCCGGCGGCGGTGGCAAGGCGAGGTGCTGGCCGGCGGCCCAGGCCTGCAATGGGCGCAGCGCTTCCGCGTGGTGCGCGGCGATCGCGGCGCGCTGCAGGATCGCGACATCTTCGTAGTCGCGCTGGCTGTGGAAGTTGCGTTGTGCCAGTGCCAGTGCGCGGGTTGGATCGCCGCGGGCCACGAGCAGGAACTCCGCTTCGTCGCGCAGTTCCGGCGCGCTGCCCGCGGCATGCGCGGCGGCGAAGCGTCGCGCCTGGGCGGCCACCAGCGGACCGGCGACGGTACGGTCCAGGCGGCAGGCCGCGAGCATGCGTTGCAGCTGCAGGCCGTCGTGGTCGGTGTGCGCGGCGAGCAGCGGCTCCACCTCGCGGTCGCGTCCCGCGCTACGCAAGTAGCGCGCGTAGGCCGCGAGCGTGCGGACATCGTCGGGCGCCAGCGCCAGCGCGCGACGGAACCACGCGTCGGCCGCGCGATCGCCCGCGCGTGCCGCCGTCTCGGCGCGCATCACCAGCGCGTAGCGCCTCCCCTCGGCACCGGCGCCGGCCTGCAACCAGCGATCGAGTGCGGTTGCAGCCACGGCGTATTGGCCGCTGCGCAGGGACAGCATGCCCACGCACAGCAGGCCGCTGCCGGCATCGATGCCGAGCACCAGCGCCGTGCAGTCCGCGCGCGCCAGGTCAAGCCGCCCCCGTACCAGCTGGACCTGGGCGCGCGACAGGTGCGCCGCGGCGTTGCGCGGTGATTGCGCGATCGCGCGATCGAGCAACGCCATCGCCGTGGCGAAGTCGTGGCGATGCTGGGCGCTGAAGGCGCGGGCCAGCAGCAGGTCGGCATCGACGTCCTGCGTCGGCATGCGCGCGAGCAACGCGTCGGCCCGCGCCACGAGTCGCGCATCCCCGTTGCGCGATGCGGTCGCCAGCAACTGCTGGACGCGCGCCATCGCTGCGGCTGGCGTTGCCATCGACGCAGGCGGCGCCGTCGTCGTCGGCATCAGCCGCGCATAGCCGGGTGGCAGCTGTTCGATCACGGTGGCGGCGTCGTCCGGCACCACCAACGGTGGACGCCCGGCGTGCGCCATCGACGCCACCGCCAATCCGCAGGCCAGGGTCAGTGCGCGCAGCATGGTGGGGTTCCTCCGCAAGCCGCCATCGGGGCGGCGGCTTGCGCTTTGCGATCTGCGTTCAGTTGCTGGGCGAACCCGGCAGCGGCGTGTTGAGGTAGGGGAACGTCGCGCGGAAGTCGCTCGCCTTCAGCGCGGCACCATCGGTGTACGGCAGTTGCCCGGCGGGAGCATCGGCCGCCGGCAACAACACGCCCATCGCCACGCGCAGTTCGATGTCGACCACGTCGTCGCCCGGGCGTCGCCCGTTGGGGAAGCCGGCCGTGTCGCCGGCGAGCACGCCGAGTGTCTGTTGCAGGGCTGCGGCCTTCGGTGCGATCGACGTGTTAAGCCGCATCATCTCCGCAGGTCGCACCGACGCCGGCTTGTTGAGGCCCGGCACGCCGGTCAGGAAGGCGGCGATCAGGTCCGTGCGCGGATACCGCGTCGGCGCCTGCACGCCGAACAACGCCTGCAGCAGGATCGGCAGGGTCGGGTTGGTGACGTACTTCGCGAAGCTCGCGTCGTTGACCGGCAGCGAGGCGTTGAACCGGTCCTTGTCGGGCAGGCCGATCACCACTTCGTTCACCAGCGGCGCGGACAGGCGCGACACCTGCCGGTAGTGCAGGCCATCGCGGGTGTAGGCGCTGGTCCAGGCGCCGATGATCGGGTTGCCGGAATGGGTGAGGCATGCGATCGGCAGTTCCAGCGCGATCGTGGTGACGTTGGCATCGTCCAGGAGATTGCGTTCGCCATCGGGCGGGCCGAGCGGATTGGTGTTGACCAGGTCGAACACCTCGCCGAGGTTGACCGCGAAACCGTCCTTGCGTTGCCCCACGAACACCCGGCCTTCGCCGGCGCAACGCGTGCCGATGCGGGCGATGTGGCGGTCGGCGTAGCTTGCGTAGTTGGCGATGGACTTGGTGCCGATGTTGTCGAACGGCTTCTTGAACAGGTAGTCGCCGCTGCCGAGGTTGCGTGCTGCGCCGACGCGGCCTTCCTCGACGCCGACCACGACATAGCTTTCGTCGACGTTGCGGTTGGCTTCCTGCGCCGCGGTGGCGCCGAAGGGGCCGATGTTGCTCAACGGCACCGCCACGTCGACGCCGTTCACCGGCACGGTGAGTTTCTTGAGCCGGTTGTAGAACTTGAAGAAGTAGGAGATGTCGGCGACGGCGTCGCCGTCGTTGTCGATGTGGATGGCGTACAGCGCCTCCGGGTCCATCAGGAAGTAGTTGGGGCCACCGTAGGGCGCCTGCAGCGGCTGGTAGTTGGCGAGCAGGGTGACGTAGCCGGCGCGGCCGGTTTCGTAACTGCGGAACAGGTAGAAGTCGGTGCCATCGACCTTCGGGGTTTGGGTGATGAGCGGTGCTTCGCGATGGCTGGAGCCAAGCGCGGAACCTGCCGCGGCCACGAGGCCGGCGATGACGAGCGCGAGCATGGCGGGCCTGGCGTGTCTGACGAGGGGCTGCTTCATGGCGGTGTCCTGTGAGGGGGAGGCGAATGCAGGCGGCGATGCGGCGCCTGTCGTTCCTGGGTGCTTACGCGGCGGATGCAGGCGTGGATGCAACCGTTCGTCGCCGCGGGGCGGCAGCGGCGCGGCGGGTTCACGTCGTCTTCGCATCCGGATGCGATGTGCTCTCGTATAAGGGCAGGAGGCAGTGGGAGCGCGCCGCCAGGAGACTGGCCGTCGCCATCGGTTACCCCCGTTGTCCCGGCGGGATGGCGTCACGTGTCCCGGTGTCAGCCGTTTCCTTGATGTGCTTGCTTGCGCGATCCATTCCCCAGGTGCCCGTGTCCAATCCATCGAATCAAGCGAATGCGGGCGCCGGCGAAGAGCTGGTGGCGTTGCTGGCGGCGGTCGCCAGCGGCAGCCGCGACGACTTCGAGGCGCTCTATCGCGCCACGTCCGCCAAGCTGTTCGGCATCTGCCTCGGCCTGCTGCCCGACCGCGCCGAGGCCGAGGACGTGCTCCAGGAGGTCTACGCCAGCGTCTGGCACAAGGCCGCGCAATTCGATGCGGCGCGGGCCAGCGCGATCACCTGGATGGGCACGATCGCGCGGCACAAGGCGATCGACCGTCTGCGCACGTTGCCCGGGCCCTACAAGAACGCGCCGATCGAATTCGCCGAAAGCATCGCCGACCCGTTGCCCTCGCCGCTGCAGCACGCCGAGGCGACGACGCAGCGCGCACGCCTGGATGGCTGCATGGAACAGCTCGATGACCGCCGTCGTGCGCTGATCCGCACCGCCTTCTTCGATGGCGCCACCTACGAGGAACTCGCCGCGCGCAGCGGATCGCCGCTGGGCTCGATCAAGAGTTGGATCCGGCGTGGCTTGATGCAGCTGCGGGTGTGCCTGGAACAATGAACATCCGCGATCCCCGATTCGACGAAGATTCCGGTCGCGAACCGCCGTCCGCCGACGTGCTGGCCGGTGAATACGTGCTGGGCGTGCTCGACGCCGGAGAACGGCGACAGGCGCAGCTGCGGATCGGCGCCGATCCAGCCTTCGCGCGCCTGGTCGCCGCGTGGGAACTGCGCCTGGCTGCCATGCTCGACACCATCGAGCCGGTCGCCGTGCCCGCGCACGTGTGGCCGCGCATCCGCACGCGGCTGGGTTGGTCGCCGGTCGAAGGCGGCCGACCTGGCGTGTGGCAGCGCGTGGGCTTCTGGCGCGGAATGACCGCGATCGCGGCCGCCGCCGCGCTGGCCGCGGTGTTCTTCGGTCGCGTGCAACCGCCACCGGTGCCGCCGGCTCCGCCGTCCGTGGTGATGCAGCCGAGCGAGCCCGCGCAGCCCGTGACCACGCTGGCGCGCGATGACGGCACGCCGGGTTGGCTGGCCGCGATCGATGCGGCACGCGGCACGCTGCGAATCGTGCCGGTGCCCGCACCCGCCGACGCGCAGGGCCGTGTGCCCGAACTGTGGTTGATCCCGCCGGGCGAGGCGCCGCGTTCGCTGGGGCTGGTTTCGGTCGACCGGACGCAACTGGTGGTCGTGCCGAAGACGTTGCTGCGCGCATTGGCGAAGGGCGCCACGCTGGCGATCTCGCTGGAGCCGCCGGGCGGTGCCCCGCAGGGCGTGCCGACGGGGCCGATCATCGCCAAGGGCGGCATCGAGGCCATCTGACGAAACGAAAAGGCCCCGCAATTGCGGGGCCTTTCCTTGGAGCGTGAAGCGGCGGCTTACGCCTCGACTTCGTCCTTGTACGCATCCACCGGAATGCAGGCGCACATGACGTTCTTGTCGCCGTAGACGTTGTCGACGCGCGCGACCGGCGGCCAGTACTTCTGCAGCTTCAGCGACGGCAGCGGGAACGCGGCCAGTTCGCGCGGGTAGGCGTGGGTCCACTCGCTCGCGGACACGGCCGTCGCGGTGTGCGGGGCGTGCTTGAGCGGGTTGTCCTCGCGGTCGAGCTTGCCTTCCTCGACGGCGCGGATTTCGTCGCGGATCTGGATCATCGCGTCGATGAAGCGGTCGAGTTCGTGCTGCGATTCGGACTCGGTCGGTTCCACCATCAGCGTGCCGGCGACCGGGAAGCTGAGGGTCGGGGCGTGGAAGCCGAAGTCGATCAGGCGCTTGGCCACGTCTTCGGCGCTGATGCCGGTCGAATCCTTGAGCGGACGCAGGTCGAGGATGCACTCGTGCGCGACCAGGCCGTTACGACCGGTGTAGAGCGTCTCGTAGTGCGGGGCCAGGCGCTTGGCGATGTAGTTGGCGTTGAGCAATGCAACTTGAGTAGCTTTACGCAGGCCTTCCGCGCCCATCATCGTCACGTACATCCAGCTGATCGGCAGGATCGAGGCGGAACCGAAGCTCGCCGCGCTGACCATGCCGACGTTGCCGTTGCCCACGCCCTGCGTGCGCAGGCTGTCGGTGCCGAGTGCACGTGGCAGGAACGGCGCGAGATGCGACTTCACCGCGCACGGGCCCACGCCCGGGCCGCCGCCGCCGTGCGGAATGCAGAAGGTCTTGTGCAGGTTGAGGTGCGAAACGTCCGAACCCCACTTGCCCGGCTTGGCCACGCCGACGAGGGCGTTCATGTTGGCGCCGTCGGTGTACACCTGGCCGCCGTGCTTGTGCACGATCTCGCAGATCTCGACGACTTCTTCCTCGAACACGCCGTGCGTGGACGGGTAGGTCATCATGATCGCGGCGAGGCGGTCGCTGTACTTCTCCGCATTGCGGCGGATGTCCTCGACATCGACATTGCCGTTGCTGTCGGTCTTGGTGACGACGACGGTCATGCCGCACATCTGCGCCGAGGCCGGGTTGGTGCCGTGCGCGGAGTCCGGGATCAGGCAGATGTCGCGATGGCCTTCGCCTCGCGAGCGGTGGTAGGCGCGGATCGCGAGCAGGCCGGCGTATTCGCCCTGCGCGCCGGAGTTCGGCTGCAGGCTGACCGCGTCGTAGCCGGTGCACTCGACCAGCATCGCTTCGAGGCCGTCGATCAGTTCCTTGTAACCCTGCGCCTGGTCGGCCGGAGCGAGCGGATGCAGGTTGCCGAATTCCGGCCACGTCACCGGGATCATTTCCGCGGTAGCGTTGAGCTTCATCGTGCACGAACCCAGCGGGATCATGGTGCGATCCATCGCCAGGTCCTTGTCGGCCAGTGCGCGCATGTAGCGCAGCAGCTCGTGCTCGCTGTGGTGGGTGTTGAACACCGGGTGGGTCAGGAACGCGCTGGTGCGCTTGAGGCCGGCGGGGATCGCGTCGCTGGTGGCCGCATCGAGCGCATCGATATCGGCGCTGGCACCGAACAGAGCGGCCAGCGCGGTCACGTCGTCACGCGTGCTGGTTTCGTCGAGGCTGATGCCGACGCTGCCTGCGTCGATCGCGCGCAGGTTGATCTGCGCGGCCTTGGCTTTGGCGTGGAGCGCCGCGGCATCGACACCGGTGACGTGCAGCGTGTCGAAGAAGTCCGGACCGACGTTCATGCCGGCCTTGCCCAGTGCAGCGGCGAGGATCGCGGCGAGGCGATGGGTGCGCTGCGCGATGCGGACCAGGCCTTCCGGGCCGTGGTAGACGGCGTACATCGACGCCATCACCGCCAGCAGCACCTGCGCGGTGCAGATGTTGGACGTGGCCTTCTCGCGACGGATGTGCTGCTCGCGCGTCTGCAGGGTGAGGCGATAGGCGGGCTTGCCTTCGGCGTCGATGGAGACGCCGATCAGGCGGCCCGGCATCGAGCGCTTGTAGGCGTCGCGGCAGGCCATGAACGCTGCGTGCGGACCGCCGAAACCGAACGGCACGCCGAAGCGCTGCGAGTTGCCGACCACGATGTCCGCGCCCCATTCGCCCGGCGCGGCGATCAGGGTCAGTGCGAGCAGGTCGGTGGCGACGGCGACGAGGCCGCCGCGCGCGTGCACGGCATCGGCCAGCGCCTTGTAGTCGCCGACCTGGCCGAAGGTGTTGGGGTACTGCAGCATCACGCCGAAGGCGTCGGTATTGAGCGCATCGGCGTCGTTGCCGACGACGATTTCGATGCCCAGCGGCTCGGCGCGGGTGCGGATGACTTCGAGCGACTGCGGATGCACGCCGTTCGACACGAAGAACACGTTCGACTTCGACTTGCACGAACGCTTGGCCAGCGTCATCGCTTCGGCGCAGGCGGTGGCTTCGTCGAGCAGCGAGGCGTTGGCGATCTCCATGCCGGTGAGGTCGGCGCACATCTGCTGGAAGTTGATCAGCGCTTCCATGCGGCCCTGCGAGATCTCGGCCTGGTACGGCGTGTAGGCCGTGTACCACGCCGGGTTCTCGAGGATGTTGCGCAGGATGACGTTCGGCGTGTGCGTGCCGTAGTAGCCCTGGCCGATGAACGACTTGAACACCTGGTTCTTCGACGCGACGGCGCGGATCTTGGCGATCGCTTCGACTTCGGTGATCGGTGCCGGCAGGGCCAGCGGGTTGGGCGACTTGATCGAAGCGGGCACGATCGCGTCGGTCAGCGCGTCCAGCGAGTCGTGGCCGACGACGCGCAGCATGTGCGCGACTTCGGCGTCGTTGGGGCCGATGTGGCGCTCGAGGAAGGCGCCGTGGTGTTCGAGGTCACGCAGCGAAGCAGGCTTGGTCATGGCAAGGGCACAGGGCTGGGCCGCGGTCGCGGATGCGGTTGCGGCGTGGTGCTCGAAGAGAGCAGTGCCCCTCTGTCCTTTTGCCTGAGAGTTTGGAAGCGCGCCGGGTGGGGAGGGTGTCCCAGCGCTGCCTCTTGCCCCTTCGGCGCCGGTTCTCACCGTGGGTGAGCCGGTCTCTCCAGAGTTGATGGATGTGGCCACCTGCCCAAAGCAGGCCGCGCCTGGCGGCCCTTCGGGACGAGCCTGCCGCTTCGCATCGCCGCGTCATCGCTCAGTCGCGTATCGACATACGCTCCCTCGCTCTTCCTTGCGCTGCAAACCGGCAGTCCCGTCGCGGCCAACTTTGGGCAGGCGGACACATCCATACACACGGAAGTACATGGGCCTGAGCGATTCCGGGCGGTTGCGCCTTCGGCAGCGGCCGGACCCTGCGGGTCGGCTGCTTCTCCCACCGTGTGCGTGGAAGCGCGAATTATAGCCGCTCGGCCCGCCTGCCCGGTGCGGGATCCGCGCGGTTCCGGAGGGCCGTAGCGGTGCCCGGGTCATTCAGCTTCGCCGCGAAGCCCCGTAGGATGGCCCGTCCAGCGAGAGGGGAATCGCCTTGAACAACGAGCACAGCAGCAGCATCGAGGCGGCGGCGCCCGCAGCGGCCCCGGCGGCCGAGCCCGGACTCGCCCCGACGACCCCGGCGCCGCGTGATGCCGCCGCCATTGCGCCGCAGCCCGGCGGGCCCGTGGTCGAGCCGGTGGTGATCCGCGCCTGGCGGCGCCTGCGCGACGAACCCGGCCTGTTCTTCACCACGGCCTACCTGTTCGTGTCGTTCATCGGCCTGTGGGCGAGTTTCTGGTTCTACCGCGGCTTCGGTCTGCCCATCCTCGAATACCTGCAGGCCAGCGACTACCTCGTGGCCGGCCTGCGCGATCCGGCCTACGTGCTGATCCTGCTCGGCTCGATCCTGCTGACCCTGGTCATCTCCGGGCCCGACCTCTACCGTCGCCGCCATCCGCAGCGCGTCGCGGAGCTGCGCACGCGCTGGTGGGCGCGCATCGTGTTTCCGGAAAACCGTTGGCTGCGTTGGAAGGGTGTGGGCGTGACCCCGGAAACCGGCGTGGCCTTCGCGGTGTTCTGGGGAATGATGTGGGCGACCGTGTACTACGTGGACAACCGCGGCGAGTACATCCGCGACGGCCGCACCGGCCATGTGGTGCAGGTGACGATGGCGGGCGCCGCGGCCCCGGTGCCGCAGGCGGCGCGCCTGCTCGGCAGCAGCAGTACCTACGTGTTCCTGTGGTGGCCTCAGGACCGCGTCGCCGAAGCGGTGCCGATCGAGAGCATCGCGACGCTGCGTTCGCTGCCGCGGCCGGTTGCCGCGACCACCGCCGTCAGGCCGAAGTCCGGAGCATCCGCGGCGAAGCCGTAGCGATCGGCGCGCTCACGCCGCGCACGATCCGTCCGCGCCGACGCTCTCGGCGACCTGCACGCAGTTGCGGCCGGCGGCCTTGGCCGCGTACAGCGCCTGGTCCGCCTGCTTGAGCACGGCCTCGATGCGCGGCGCGCCCTGCATGCAGGCGACGCCCACGCTCACCTTCGGCGCGATGTCCGCGCCCCAGTCGCCGTCGAGGCGCAGCGCATCGATGCGCGCGCGCAGGCGCTCGGCGACCACCAACGCGCCCGGTCGCCCCGTGTTCGGGAGCACGACGCCGAATTCCTCGCCGCCGAGCCGGCCCAGCACGTCGCTGTCGCGCAGTTCGTCGCGGCAGGCGTTGGCGACCGCGCGCAGCACCGTGTCGCCCACGTCGTGGCCGTGGCGGTCGTTGATGCCCTTGAAGTGGTCGATGTCGATCATCAGCACCGACAACGGATGGCCGTAGCGGGTGGCGCGCTGGAACTCCTGCCGCGCGACTTCCAGCAGGCTGCGGCGATTGCGCACACCGGTCAGTTCGTCGGTGGTGGCCTGGCGCGCGAGTTCTTCCTTCAGCCGGTAGAACTGGGTGAAGTCGGTGGCGATGCCCAACAGCGAGACGATCTCGCCGCTGCGGTCGCGCTGCGGGATCTGCACGACCCAGAAGTTGCGGATCTCGCCCTGCGCGGAGGTGGAGATCTGTTCGCCGGATTGCTTGGCGCCGGTGGCGAGCACGCGGTCGTCGAGCACGCGCCAGTTGGCGGCGACTTCGGGCGCGACCAGTTCCTCGTCGGTGCGGCCGATCAGCTCCTGCGGTTCGCGCCCGACCACGTCCGCCATCTTCGCGTTGGCATAGGTGTAGCGGCGCGCGCGATCCTTGGTGTAGATGCAGGCGTCGACGTTCTCCAGCAGCGATTCCAGCAGCGCGTTCTTCTGCAGCAGCTCCGATTCGAGTTGCTTGAAGTGGGTGATGTCGGTAGACACGCCAGCCACGCCGGTGACGCGGCCGCGCGCGTCGCGGACCGGTGCCTTGACGCTGAAGTAGGTGCGCGCTTCGCTGTCGATCAAGGCGATCTGCTCCTCGGATTCCAGGCGCAGGCCGTCCTCGATCACGCGGCGGTCGTTGTGCCTGAGTACCTCGGACCGCGACATGTCCCAGAAACGGGAATCGTCGGCGCCGAGGACGTCATGGGGGGCGGCGCCATACAGCGCCTGCGTGGCACGGTTGGCGAAGGTGTAGCGACCCGCCAGGTCCTTGGCATAGACCAGCGCCGACAGCTCGTCCATCGCGGTGCGCAGGATGCGCAGTTCGGCGATCAGGCGACGCACGCGGCGTCGCTGGACCGGGACCGCGGGCGGTGGCGGGAGCTGGGGGGGCATGGGGGCACGGTAGCCGCAGGGGCGTAGAGCTTCCATTAAGCGCTTCGGGGTTTTCGTGACGCGGATTGCACTCGTTTCGCGACCGGGTTGCGGATTGCGAAGATCCGTTAGCGCGCCAGTCATGAAGGTGTTGGTGAATGCGCGTGAAGGCGGTGTGCAAGGCGCGCGCCTCCGACCAGCGATGGCATCCGGGCCGCGCCGGATGGCTTGGTATGCTGGCGCCCCCTGCGCACGGACGATCGCACCGCATGAGCACACCGCCTTTCTCCCTGCGGCAGATCGATCATGTCGTGCTGCGCGTGAGCGACGAGGCGGCGATGGTCGCGTTCTATTGCGACGTGCTCGGTTGCACCGTGGAGCGCCGGCAGGACGCCATCGGCCTGGTGCAGTTGCGTGCCGGGCAATCGCTGATCGACCTGGTCCGCATCGATGGCAAGCTGGGTGCCATGGGCGGCGCCGCGCCCGGCGTGGAAGGGCGCAACATGGATCACCTGTGTCTGCGCGCCGATCCTTTCGACCGCGAGGCGATCGTCCGCCACCTCGAACGGCACCACGTGCGCATCGGCGATTTCGGTTCGCGCTACGGCGCCGAGGGCGAAGGGCCGTCGCAGTACCTGTTCGATCCGGAAGGCAATCTCGTCGAGTTGAAGGGGGCCCCCGATGAAAGCGAAGCAACGGCATAGATGAAGCCGCGCCCGCGGCGCGAATGGGGAACGACGATGACCAGACCCTGAGGTCTGTCATCGCCCATACAACAATGACAGGCCCCATGAACGACACCACTAGCACCTCCCGAATCTCCATCCGCCGCTTCGCCCTGCTGCTGGGCGGGCTGGCGATGTTCGGGCCGTTCTCGATCGACACCATCTTTCCGGCGTTCCCGGCGATCGGTGCGCAGCTGGAGGCGGACAAGGTCGCGATCCAGCAGACGATCAGCGCCTACCTCGTTGCCTACGCGCTGATGAGCCTGGTGCATGGCCCGCTGTCCGATGCGATCGGGCGCAAGCGGGTGATCATCGGCGGCCTGGTGGTGTTCACCTTCGCCTCGATCGGCTGCGCGCTGTCGCGCGACCTGACCACGCTGTTGGCGTTCCGCGCGCTGCAGGGGCTGTCGTCGGGTGTCGGCCTGATCGTGGGCCGTGCGGTGATCCGCGACGTGCTGCACGGCGAAGCCGCGCAACGGCTGATGAGCCAGGTGTCGATGATCTTCGGCATCGCCCCGGCCATCGCCCCGATCATCGGCGGCTGGATCCTGGGCTGGAGTGCGTGGCCGGTGATTTTCTGGTTCCTGGCGGCGTTCTCGGTGGTGCTGCTGGCCGTGACCTGGTGGGGCCTGCCCGAGACCCACGCGAAGGAAGCGCGGCTGCCGTTGCGGGCCGGGCCGCTGCTGCGCGATTACGTTTCCATCTTCGCCAACCCGCGCTTCCAGCGGCTGGCGGCGGCGAGTGCGTTCAACTTCGCCGCGCTGTGGCTGTTCATCGCCTCGGCACCGGCGTTCGTGGTCGACCACCTGCGCCTGGGCGAAAGCGATTTCGGCTGGTTCTTCGTGCCGATGATCGCCGGCATGGTGACCGGTTCGTTCGTGTCGGGACGCAGCGCCGGCAAGGTCAGCGGCGAGAAGCTCGTGCGCACCGGCTTCATCGCCAGCGCGATCGCGATGGTGCTCAACTTCGCCTACACGCTGCTGGTCGAACAGGCGAGCGTGCCGTGGGCGGTGCTCCCGATCTCGCTCAATGCCTTCGGCATCGCGCTGGTGTTCCCGATCGTGACCCTCGCCATCCTCGACATGTACCCGCGGCAGCGCGGCTCGGCCTCGTCGTTGCAGGCCTTCACCAGCCTGGTGCTCAACGCGTTGATCGCCGGCGTGCTGTCGCCGTTGATCAGCGCGCACGTGCTGTGGATGGTGCTGGCGGCGTCGACGTTCCTGGCGCTGGCCTGGCTGTTCTGGAGTTGGGAGAAGCGCGCCTCGCAGCCGCTCGGCTCGCCCAACAGCGAAACCGAGACGGTGCCGGGCGAGTCGCTGTAACCCTCGCGGCGTGCGTTTACGGCGCGCGGTTCGTCCCGCGCCGGATCAGGAAGTACAGCGGCAAGCCGATGGCCACCAGCGCCGCGCCCCACAGCAGCGATTCGCGGCCGATGCCCCACAGGGTGTAGACGCTGTAGGCCAGGCCGAGCGCCGCGACGATGCGGCCCTTGCTGTCGCCGCGGTACAACCACGCGGCGGTACCGGCGACATAGGGCAGCAGCGTCGCCGCGGTCGAGAGCAGGATCGCGAAGGTGAACAGCTGCACCAGCGACTTGCTGAAGTTCGCCAGCACCAGCAGCGAGGCCAGCACCGCGCTGCACATCACGCCGAACACCGGCGTGCCGCCCTTGTCGAGCTTCGCGAACACCGCCGGCAGCATGCCGTCGCGCGCGGCCGCCAGCGGTACCTGCGCGGACACCAGCACCCAGCCGTTCAAGGCGCCCAGGCAGGAGATCGCCGCGATCAGCGCGATGCCGGTGCCGGCGGTCGGGCCCCACAGGTGGGCCGCGGCGTCGGCCATCGGCGCCGCGGACTTCGCTAACTGCGCGGCGGGCAGCAGGCCGAGCACGGCGCTGCACGCCAGCACGGTGGCGACGCCCGCGAGCAGCGTGCCGAACACCGTGGCGCGCGGGATCGTGCGCTCCGGGTTGTCAATCGAACCGGCGGGCACGGTGGCCGCTTCCAGTCCCAGCAGCGCCCACAGCGTCAATGCCACGGTGGCATTCACCGCATGCGGCAGCGATTCCTGGGTCGGATTGAGCGGGGTGAAGTACTGCGCCTCGACCGACCACAGCGCGATGCCGCCGAACAGCAGCAGCGGAATCAGCTTGAGCACGGTCAGCACGATCTGCACGCGGCCGGCCTCGCGCACGCCGGCCAGGTTCACGAGCACGCAGAACCACAGCGCCGCCAGCGCGCAGACGGCCGAACGCAACGGCGTCGCGGTCAAGGCCGGGAACACCGAGCCGATGCTGCCGGCGAAGGCGACCGCGATGGCCGCGTTCGCCGTCCACACCGCGATCCAATAGCTCCAGGCGATGACGAAACCGGTCAGGTCGCCGAAGCCGTTGCGTGCGAACGCGTAGGGCCCACCCGTCTGCGGCCAGCGCATCGCCAGCCGCGCGAAGGTCAGCGCGACCAGCATCGCGCCCGAGAGCGTGATCGCCCAGCCGATCAGGCTGGTGGCGCCGTAGGGCGCGAGCGAGGCGGGCAGCAGGAACACGCCGCTGCCGATCATGCTGCCGACGACGAGCGCCGTCGCCGACCACAGGCCGAGGGGGCGTGGGGTGCTCATGCGCTCGTCGCCGCCAGCGCGGGATCGAGATGGTCGCGGGCCGCCAGCACGGTGGCCTGGTCCGGTGATTGCGGGGTGGTGGCGTCGGCTCGGTTCATTCGGCAAGTATCGCGTGTTGGCGGTCCGGGCGGGCGGCGCGCCGGCCGTTCGCTCCGCCTGTGGCCTGTCGCTGCAAGGTTCCCCGGGGCAGGCGCAACACAGTGGGCCGCCCGTACGCTCGTGATGCCCGTTTCATCGCCGGCATTCGCCAATACGATGGACGCAACCGAATGCCAGGACACCGCGATGATCGACCTGTACTACTGGGGCACGCCCAACGGACTCAAGCTCAAGCTGTTCATGGAAGAGAGCGGCCTGCCGCACCGGCTGATCCCGGTGGACATCGGCAAGGGCGAGCAGTTCGAACCGGGCTTCCTCAAGGTCTCGCCGAACAACAAGATCCCGGCGCTGGTCGACCACGATCCGCCGGGCGGCGGCGCGCCGATCCCGCTGTTCGAATCCGGCGCGATGCTGCTGTACCTGGCCGAGAAGACCGGCCGCTTCATCCCCGCCGACATGCGCGGCCGCGCCGAAGTACTGCAGTGGCTGTTCTGGCAGGTCGGCGGACTGGGGCCGATGGCGGGGCAGAACGGGCACTTCGTCGTGTACGCACCGGAGAAGGTGCCGTACGCGATCGAGCGTTACGTGAAGGAAACCAACCGCCTCTACGGCGTGCTCGACCGCCAGCTGGCCGGTCGCGAGTTCGTCGCCGGCGGCGAGTTCTCGATCGCCGACATGGCGATCTACCCGTGGATCGTCCCGTATGCCCCGCACGGGCAGGACCTCGACGACTTCCCGGAGCTGAAGCGCTGGTTCGAGGCGATCAAGTCGCGCCCCGCCACCGTGCGCGCCTACGAAGGCGTGGCCCCGCCGTACGCGGGACGCAGCAACATCTCCGAGGAGGAGCGGCGGATCCTGTTCGGGCAGACGGCGGCGAGTGTGAAATAGCTGCCCGGGTATGAAAGGGCACCGTCATCGTGGAGTGCGCTTCGCCGTGAAAAGAGAAGGCCGGCTTTCGCCGGCCTTCTCCGCAGTTGCTGGGAACTATCCCGATCAGCCGGCCTTCTTCTCCGCCGCGGGTGCAGCGGCAGTCGCGGCCGCATTCCAGCCGCAGGTCTTGCCTTCGTTCTGCTGCTTCAGCCAGGCCTGCAGCGGCGAGAAGTATTCGAGCACCGCGGAGGCGTCCATCTTCTCGCTGCCGGTGAGCTCCTTCAGCGTCTGCTGCCACGGCTGGCTGGCGCCCTTGCTCAGCATCGCCTGGTACTTCGCGCCGGCGGCCTTGTTGCCGTAGAAGCTGCACTCGTGCAGCGGGCCCTTGTAGCCAGAGGCGTCGCACAGCGCCTTGTAGAACTGGAACTGCAGCACGTGCGAGAGGAAGTAGCGCGTGTACGGCGTGTTGCCCGGCACGTGGTACTTCGCGCCCGCGTCGAAGAACTCTTCGCCGCGCGCGTCCACCGGGGCGACGCCCTGGTACTTCGCCTTCAGCTCCCACCAGGCCTTGTTGTAGTTCTCCGGCTTGATCGAGCCGTCGAACACGCCCCAGCGCCAGCGGTCGATCATCAGGCCGAACGGCAGGAACGAGACCTTCGCCAGCGCCATGCGCATCTGCGCGTTGATCAGGCCCTCGTTGCTCGGCGTCTGCGTGCCGACCAGGCCGATCGACTGCAGGTAGGCCGGGGTCATCGACAGCACGATGGTGTCGCCGATGGCTTCGTGGAAGCCGTCGTGCGCGCCCTGCTGGAAGATCGGCGGCTGGCCGTTGTAGGCCAGGTAGTAATAGACGTGGCCGAGTTCGTGGTAGATCGTGGTGAAGTCTTCCTCGTTCGGCTTGATGCACATCTTGGTGCGCACGTCGCCCTTCATGTTGATGTCCCACGCGCTGGCGTGGCACACGACGTCGCGGTCGCGCGGCTTCACGAACTGGGTGTTGCTCCAGTAGCTCTCCGGCAGCTTGGGCATGCCGAGCGAGGTGTAGAAGTCCTGCGCGCGCTCGGTCATCTCCTTGGCCTCGGCCAGGTCGGCCTGGCGGGCGACGTCGGTGCGCTCCTCGTACGAAGCCTCGTGGTCGAGGGCGCGCAGCAGGGCGCCTTCCTTCGCGTCGCGCGCCTGCTTGAGCGCACCGGTGATGTCGAGGCTGCCCGCCTGCGCGTCGCTGTACGGCTGCAGCGCCGGCCACAGGTTGCCCCAGTCCTGCTGCCACATGTTGCCCATCAGGTGCGCGGGCAGCATGCCGCCCTGCACGTGGCCCTGGTCGCCGTACTTCTTCTCCAGCTGCGTGCGGGTGTAGCAGTGCAGCTGTTCGTACAGCGGCTTCACCTGCAGCCACAGGCGATCGGTTTCGGCGGCGATTTCCGCCGGGGTCATGTCGTAGCCCGAACGCCACAGTTCGCCGGTGTCGGCGAAGCCCATGTCCTTCGCGCCGGTGTTCACCAGCTCGACGAAGCGGGTGTAGTCCTTGCGCATCGGCTGGGCGATGGTGTGCCAGCCCTGCCAGGCGTCGAGTTGTTCCGCGTACGTGGCGGCGGGATCGCGCAGCACGTCCTCGAGTTCGCCGAGCTGGCGGCATTTGCGCGCGCTGCCTTCGCCCTTGCAGTACTCGCCCGAGCCGTACATGCCTTCCATCTTGGTGGCGATGGCGGTCAGTTCTTCCAGCTTCTTCGCGTCCTTCGGCGGCGGCATCGCGACCGACAGCTTCAGCAGGCGGATGGCGCGCGCGGTCTCCGGCGACATCTTCTGGCCTTCGAACTTGCGCGATTCCTCGATCCACTTGTTGAGCTGGGTGAGGAAGCGCTCGTTGGCCTTCGCCGTGAGCATCTCGGTGTCGCCGTTGATGTACGTCGACGACGTCCACTGGGCGGCATTGAGCTCCGGATAGATCTTGCGCATTTCCTCGTTGACGCGCGCGACGAACTGGTCGGCGGTCTCGCCCTCCGGTGCCTTCGCCGCATCCGCGGGGGCCTGGTCCTTCTTGCAGGCCGACAAGGTGAGGCCCGCGGCTATGGCGAGCGCGAGCAGGGCATGACGATGATTCACGGTGGACCCTCTACGGGCGCCCGGGTC